>CAZMTP010000005.1:0-1042 GCA_964569185.1 uncultured bacterium | reverse complement strand
TTGCTTGCGACACCGCTGCCAGCTGCATATCCCCTAAAAAAATCCGGATTCTTTTAATGTTGGTCTCTGTCTTGGGAATCAGAACTTTTTCAAAAAGATTGACGCGGATCGACACCTCTTTCAACTCTTTCATCAGCAGCGCTTTTTTTTCGCGGACTACCCTTTTTTTTTCGCGAATTGTTAAAAATCCGTGGACCCCTTGCAAAGCCGACTCTAACCAGACCGGTGTATCAAAAAGAGAGTAGGCAGGTTTTTCAAACACGATCTGTTCAAAAATAGGGATATCGACACCCGCGATATTCTCATATTTTTTCTTCACCTCGACGATTTTAGAGGCAGGAAAAAGTTCGTATGCCTCTTTATCAGAAAAAAGAGCCGCATAATGTTGGAGTTTTCGTTCAAAGGTTTTGAACTGGATCATCAGATGTTCTAGTTCGATATCGCTTTGATTCACTTCTGACTGCAATAGTGCTTTTTTAAGCTGCAACGTGGGAAGATATTTCAGCAGCATAGAAAGACGATTTTGCTGGCCGCGCAGTTCTGTCTTTGTATATTTAAGCTCTGCCATGATTTAGACTCTTAGGCCAATATTTGTCTAACAAGTATTCCTTAATGCCCACCTCGTGTCTTTCAAAACATTCTGCCAGCGTTTTCCAGCCTAAATCCAATGCCTCTTCTAAAGAGTAATTCACCTCTAAATTCATCATGCGGCTTTCAAATAGTTTTGTAAAGTGGATCAGTTTCTCGTCCCATCGAGACAGTTTAAAACCCATGCTCTCTCTTTCTTTCGCTTTTTTGGAGTCCGCATAGAGACGGATCTGCGCATTGGCTAAATCTCCGTGGTCTTCACGGGTCACTTTTCCAATCACCTGCTGTTTTAAACGGGACAGTGAGCCAAACGGATCGATTCTGCCGCCATGAAGATAGAATTGGCCTTCGGTGATATAGCCTGTGTTATCAGGGATCGGATGGGTGATATCGCCACCTGGCATTGTGGTCACTGAAATGATCGTGATCGATCCGCTGCCTTCAATATCGACCG
>CAZMTP010000004.1:29975-49242 GCA_964569185.1 uncultured bacterium | reverse complement strand
CCCGACCTTGGCAGTATTAAACTTGCCAGAGCTTTTGCTGGAGCCGTTAAGGCCGATTTGGCCATTGTGGATAAGCGTCGAGTAAGCGCAGAGCGTGTCGAAACAGAAGCGCTCATTGGGAAGGTAGAAAATAGAAATGTCCTTCTTGTAGATGACATGGTTTCGACAGGGACAACGCTGAGCATTGCTGCCCGAGTGTGTAAAAAAGCAGGCGCAAAACAGGTTTTTGCGGTTGCCACTCATGGGCTCTTTGTGAAGAGCGGTCTCGAGGAAAGTGCGATTGAAAAGATATGGGTGACAAATACAGTGCCACACGCAAAAAAAGACTCAAAAAGTCGGATTGAAGTGGTTTCTGTAGCTCCTCTTTTTGGCAAAGCGATTGAATCGATCGTCGAAGCCAAGTCGATTTCCTCCCTCTATAGTTAAAACAATTTGATTTTATTAATTTCTTTTAGCGGAGAAACAACAATGCAATTAACCGCAAAATCAAGAGCGGAAGAGACAAAAGGTAAACTTAAACAGATGCGCCGTAGCGGGACGATCCCTGCAGTCCTTTATTCGCCAGGACAAGAGGCGCAGTCGATTACCATTGAGCGTATAGAATTGGACACTCTATTGCGTGGGATTAAAGAGGGCATGCTTTCTACTTCGGTCGTCAAATTGAATATGGACCAAGCAAAAAAGAAGGTGATTGTAAAAGATGTGCAATATGATCCTACAAACTATCGTGTCCTCCATTTAGATTTTGAAGAGCTAAAGGATGATGTGCCTGTGTCTGTTAAAGTGCCTATCACATTGACCGGTGTGATGGACTGCGTCGGCGTTAAGCTCGGCGGATTTTTAAGACAGGTACAACGCACTGTAAAAATAGAATGCTTGCCGAAACATATTCCCTCACATTTTGAAGTCAATGTGAAAGATCTTGTTGTGGGCAAATCGTTGAAATTGTCAGATCTGAAGATGCCTACTGGGGTCAAAGCGCTCTCTCCAGGAGATTTAATCGTGGTGATTGTGGCGAAAAAATAAATGAATGGATGAAAGATATCTAATTGTTGGGCTCGGGAATCCGGGCAAAGCCTATGAGGACACACGCCACAACGTAGGGTTTAGAGTGGTCCAGATGCTCGCTGAAAAAAATGGGCTTATTTTGAAACCCCGTTTAGATATCACAAAAGGCAATTTAGCCGATGGAACCATTGCGGGTAAGGAATTATTGCTTTTGCAGCCGCTCACCTACATGAATAGCAGCGGCTATTCGGTGCGGCTCTGCTCCGACTACTTCAAAGTGCCTTATGGGCATGTGCTTGTAGTAGTCGATGATGTGGCGCTGCCGTTTGGTCATTTGAGATTTAGAATGGCAGGAAGTGCAGGGGGGCACAATGGATTAAAGAGTGTGGAAGAACATTTAGGCACTCAAAATTATTCGCGCCTCCGGATCGGCGTAGGGAAGGATCCAAACAGTGAATTGGCCGATTATGTGCTTGGCCCGTTCACAGCAGAAGAAAAAAAGCTGCTTAGCGAAGTGTTAGAAAGGAGCGTAGCTGTTGTAGAAACGTGGATCAGTTTAGGTCCGCAAGCAGCGATGCAATTAAATCAGTAGTAAAGCCAGTTGAAAGAGAGGAAAAATGGCAAAAAAAGAAAGAAGACACCTCTATGAAGGAATGTACATTTTAAGTGCAACTTTAAGTGAGGAGGCACGCAAAAAAGCTCTAGACAAGATCACCTCTAGTATTACGAGTAAAAAAGGGGAGATCGATCGGGTTTTTGAACAGGGAAGGCGCAAAATGGCCTATGAGATCAATGGCCGCAGAGAAGGGTACTACTATGTTCTCTATTTCACTGCGCCTTCGTCTATCGTAACCGATTTGTGGAAAGAATATCATTTAAATGAAGATCTCATTCGTTTCGTGACCTTACGGGTAGAACAAGTTCCAGAAAATATGGAATTTAAACCGCTTGTCATTGAAAAAGCTTAAAGAGAGGAAAATAGGATGAATAGTCACACACCAACACCTGAAAATATCTTTGTTAAAAAGAAAAAAAACTGTCCGTTTACAGCTGCAGGCGTCCGCCACATCGACTACAAAGATGTGAATATGTTGTCTCAGTTCATTACAGAGCGAGGAAAGATCATTCCACGCCGGATTACAGGTGTTTCTTTTTACCATCAAAAATTGCTTGCCAAAGCGGTTAAAAGAGCAAGACATATGGCCCTTTTGCCCTTTGTAGCTACAGAGTAAGGAATAGGAATTTATGAAAAATCAATTACTTCTAGTCGAAGATGTCGATGATTTGGGAAGAAGCGGCGATGTAGTCAGCGTGAAGCCTGGCTTTGCTCGCAATTTTCTGATCCCGCAAAAAAAAGCGGTCGTTGCCACAAAAGGCACGCTGCGAATGCAAGAGAGACTCAAAGAAGAAAGAGCGCAAAAAGCCATTGTGGATAAAAAAGAGGCAGAAGAGTTTGCAGCGCGTATTGAGGGCATGGTCCTCACTACTACGGTAAAAGTGGATCCTGAAGGTCATATGTACGGTTCTGTCACTGTATTTGACATTCTGGCTCTCTTGAAAAAAGAGGGGATCTCCTTTGAAAGACGCAATGTGGTACTCCCTGCCCCGGTTAAAGAATTGGGCGCGCGTGAGATCCAATTGAAATTAAAAGAAGGCGTCCCTGCTAAATTTACATTAAAAATTTTAGCAGAAGGCAAACCAGAAGTTGTGGCACCCGCTGAAGAAGCTCCTGCTGAATAAAATAGATGTTACGGCTGTTTTCTCCTGCGAAAATTAACCTATTTTTTCGTGTATTGGGTGCGCGGCCTGACGGGTTTCATGAAGTCGCAACGCTCATGCAAACGGTGAGTTTAGGGGACACCCTCTTTGTGCATCCAGGAACGCAGGAAAATCTTACCTGCACAGAGCGGGCACTGCCTTGCGGTCCGTCTAATCTTGTTTTAAAAGCGGCCCGGCTCTTTAGAGAAAAAAGCGGTCTAAATATTAAGTGCGACTTTCATCTCGTCAAACGCATTCCGATGCAAGCGGGTCTTGGGGGGGGGAGCAGCAATGCAGCCACTGTGCTTTGGGCACTCAACCAGCTGACAGGAAAAACGGTTCCTCTTGAGACTTTAAAAGAGTGGGCCGCAGTTTTGGGAGCTGATGTGGCTTTTTTTTTATCTAAAGGGACTGCCTACTGTACTGGAAAGGGGGAACTGGTCCAAGAAAAGCCGGCCTCAAAAACAGCTTCCTTTTGGATTGCAAAACCTAAAGAGCAGCTTTCTACTCCCGATGTCTACCGCGCTCTCAGTCTAAAGGATCTGCCCAGACGCAATCTTTTAAAAGCGCTAGATGCTGGGGAGCGTTTCAACGACTTGGAAGCTGCAGCCTTTCGTCTCTGTCCAAGACTTCCACTGCTGCGCGAACAGCTGTACAATCTAGGATTTAAGACCGTGGTCATGACAGGAAGCGGGACCGCCTTTTTCTGTTTGGGAGAGGTGACTCATCCCTACTTAAGAGAAGTGGATTTTTATCCTGTCGATTCTGTTCAAAGGGAAGAGGAAAAATGGTACTAGCTCAAGAACCGTTCATTGTCATTACTGGAGCTGCTGGATTTATCGGCTCCTGTGTGGTCCGCTATTTAAATGATCAGGGAATGTGCCATCTGGTCTTAGTAGATCAGTTTTCTAAGACTGCTAATCTTAAAAATAAACGCTTTACCCAATTTGTTCCCAAACAAGAGCTGTTTACTTGGCTTGAAGAGCATAAGGGCGAGGTTCAAGCGATCATCCATCTGGGCGCTTGCAGCGATACGACGATGCAAGACCGAGACTATCTGATGGAAAACAACTACCTCTATACGCTGCGGCTAGCTGAGTATGCTTTAAACCATGGTGTCCGTTTTATCTACGCCTCCTCAGCAGCTACTTATGGTGATGGATCACAGGGCTTTTCAGATAATTTAGAAACAGTAGAGCAGCTAAAACCATTAAACCTCTATGGAGAATCAAAACAGCTTTTTGATTTATGGGCCAAAAAAGAGAAGGTGTTCGATCAAATTATAGGCCTTAAATATTTTAATGTGTTTGGTCCCAATGAAAACGAGAAAAACCATATGGCCTCTATGGTGTTTAAAATGTTCCCTGTAGTGAAAGAACAGGGTGTGGTCCGTCTATTTAAATCTTCAGAACCGCACCGTTTTTCTGATGGAGACCAATGCCGCGATTTCATCTATGTTAAAGATGCAGTGCGCATGACCTGTCAATTTTTAAATAATGCACTTTGCGGACTTTTTAATATTGGGCGGGGAATGCCCGTCACATGGAATCAACTGGCCACAGCGCTGTTCAAGGCGGTGGGCCGCCCCGTGCAAATTGAATATATAGAGATGCCCCAGCAACTTTTAGGGCAATACCAGAACTATACGTGTGCAGAAATGACCCACTACTGTCGCACGCACGGTATTCAAACTGCCTGCCACTACGATCTAGAATCTGCGGTCAAAGAATATGTTCAGGACTATCTTTTAACTGGCAAAAGATGGTAGATTAATGAAATGAAACTGATTGGAATGCTCAGTCGCTTCGATGCAGTGAAAGTGCTCGTGATTGGCGACTTCATGTTAGACACCTATACCACAGGCAAGGTCAGAAGAATCTCCCCTGAAGCGCCTGTTTCTGTTCTCAATGTACAAAAAGAGGAGAGCCGCCCTGGGGGTGCAGGCAACGTGGTGCTTAACCTGATTTCTTTGGGAGCCACCATCAAAGCAGTCGGGCGGGTCGGTTACGATTTTGCAGGAGAAGAATTGCGCTCTTCCTTGGAAAAAGAGGGAGCTAATATTGAGGGATTGCTATTCCAAAAAGGATTTAAAACGCCGGTTAAAAATCGTCTGATTGCAGATGCACAACAGGTGCTTCGTGTCGACTTTGAAAGCATCAGCCCGATGCCCGAAATATTAGAACAGAGCATAGTGGAAAAGCTGCCCCACCTCTTAGAAGAGTGTCAGACAGTCGCCATCTCTGACTATGGCAAGGGATTTTTAACACGGTCGCTTTTGGCTACTGTGATTGAAATGGCCAAGCAGAGAAAAATTCCGGTCATTGTCGATCCCAAAGGTGATGACTTTTCAAAATATCAAGGCGCCACCATCCTTAAACCCAATCTTTCTGAAGCTTACGCGGCAGCGCGGCTTCCCCAAGAGGCGCCACTTGATGAGGTGGCAAAAGTGATCCTTAAAAAATGCAGCGTGGATGAATTACTCATCACACGCTCAGAGGCCGGAATCACCCTTTTCCATAAATCGGGAGAGCGGTTTGATTTTCCGGTGCGCTCCAAAGAGGTGAAAGATGTGACAGGCGCTGGCGATACAGTACTTGCCACCATTGGAATTGCGCTGGCCAATGGCCTAGATGTGAAATATGCGGCCCAGCTTGCCAATATTGCCGCGGGCATGGCGATCGAACGCTTAGGATGTGCGCGCATCAATCTTTCAGAACTTGCTCAAAGACTCTTAGAGTTTGATGTGGAAAATAAAATTTTCGATGAAGAACATCTTTTTGCCTTGCAACAGTCGTTAAAAGGCAAACATTGTTTTATGCTGGTCTTAGAAAGCACACTCGGGATGTCGACCACTCTATTTCGTAGTATCCGTAATCTCTCTTATCGCAAAGCAGATCATAAGCTGATTATTTTTGTGCGTGACCAAAATCCAGATAGTGAATTTGTATCGCTTCTCTCTTCTCTTTCAGAAGTGGATTTTATCATTTTGAAATGTGAAAGCTTAAAAAATCTTTGTGAAATTCTTCATCCCGTTGAAGCATTTACAATTGAGGATAATAAACTGATTCCTCTGGAATCGGCCAAAGAGTCCCTACTTCGCGTCTAATGATTACCCTTATCTCATCTCCTCCAAGCGCTCGATCCGCACCTCAAGTGGAGGATGGGAAGCAAACAGCCAGACAAGTCCCTGTTTTCTAGGAGTCGAAATTTTAAATGCTTGGAAGGCGGGTTGTTCTACCTTTTGATCTCTTTGATTCATCGTTTGCTGTAAAGATTTCAGAGCAGAAATCATTTTGTCTTTTCCAGCAAGTTCTGCCCCTCCACGATCGGCGCGGAACTCTCTAAAGCGAGAATACCAGGCAATCAAGAGCGATCCTAAAAGCATAAAGGCGATTTCAAAGACAAACACCATGATCGTGTAAGTAGCATAAGAGCTTCCACTTCCCGATCTTCGATCCTTGCCAAGACCAGCAAAAATATAGGCCAGAACGCGGGCTAAAAACATAACAAAAGCGTTCACGACGCCTTGCACTAGCGTCATAGTGACCATATCGCCGTTAGCCACATGTGTGATCTCATGGCCCAAAATACCTTCGATTTCGCCTTGATTCATTTTATTGAGTAAACCGCGCGAGATTGCAACAAGAGAGCGCCTTTGCGTCGGTCCTGTTGCAAATGCATTCACTTCAGGAGATTCATAAAGCCCCACTTGCGGCATTTCAGGAAGATGGGCTTTTCTTGAAAGCGCATACACAGTGTTGAGAAGATGGCGCTGTGCAGGATCTTTGGTATCGGGGTCGATGAGCTTGACACCCATCAACGCTTTGGCCATCACTCTAGATAGAGAAAGAGAGATCAGCGCTCCGCCCATTCCCCAAATAAGACAGAAAATCATTAAAGATTGATAATCGAGTCCCACTTGTGTCAAATAAGGACGCACGTTGAAAAGACTGAGTAATGCGGAGATCGCAATCACCACCAAAAAGTTGATCGCTAAAAACAGAAAAATTCTTTTTGCAAATGCCATAAAATTCTCACATTTAATGACCTATTTTAGCAGATCAGATTTTTATTTGCATATAAATCAGGAAATCTGTCATGTATCGAATTAAAAGAAAAGAGAGATAAAAATGAAAACTGCAGCAATTAAAAAATTTAAAAATAACAGTATCTCTAAAGCACGCATACACAAATTAAATCCTAATAGAAAAAAAGCGACCTGTTATGTGCTTATCACGTGCGGCGAACCTAATGCAGAAGGAAAAATGGATGTGGAAATGACCTACGAAGGGGAACCTGTTTTAGCTGCCTATCTTCTTGAAAACGCCCAGTTGATCATCGACGATAAAATCAGCAATTCGTAAGCAATTGCGATTTCTGCTACACTTCTCAGTATGTCATTAGAGTTATCCGATCTCAAAAAGTGGTTTAATACCCATAAACAAGAAATTTTCTCCCGTTTTTTCACCTTTTTAAAATTTGGCAGTGTGGGAACCGATCCCGCCTATCGTCAAGAGACAAGAAAGTGCGCGCAGTGGATTGTCGATTATTTAAAACAGATCGGATTCCAATCGACTCTTTATGAAACCTCTGTCCATCCCATTGTTTATGGCGAATATATGCATGCGGGGAAAGAGCAGCCGACGCTTCTGATTTATCACCATTATGATGTGCAGCCTGTAGATCCCTTAGACCTGTGGAAATCGGGTCCATTTGAGCCGACAATCAAAGAGGGACAAGTTTATGCGCGTGGCGCACAAGACAACAAAGGACAATGTTTTTACACATTGACCGCATTGCACGCCTTTTTGCAACTGTGCAAAGAAGCCAAAATTAATCTGAAACTGTTTATCGAAGGCGAAGAAGAATCGGGCAGTGTGGGTACCACGCAATTTCTCAAAGAAAAGGGAGAGCTGCTGAAAGCTGACTATCTTCTCGTGATCGATTCTGGTATTCCCGGCCCCGGAGTTCCTGCCATCACGATGGGCTTAAGGGGTATTGTCACAATGGAGGTAACCCTGACTAATAGCGCAGAGGATCTCCATTCAGGAAGTCATGGAGGTGTTGTCTTAAACCCGAACCGGGCACTTGTGCAGCTGCTGGCTAAACTCTGGGACAAAGAAGGAAAAGTGGCCGTACCGCACTTTTATGACAACGTTAAAAAATATTCAGAAACAGAACTTGCAAAGTTTGAGATGAGTTTTGATAAAAAAGATTATGAAAAGAAGTTTGGGGTCAAAGCGTATGCGATCGAACCTGGATTTTCCCCTAGCGAGAGCAACTATATTCGGCCTGTATTAGAAATTAACGGAATGAGTGGAGGCTATGCAGGCAAAGGATTTAAAACGGTGATCCCTTCCATGGCGGTGGCCAAAATTTCTTGCCGTCTTGTTCCCTACCAAGATCCGGAGAAAATTTTTCACTCTATTGCTAATTTTTTGCGTGCTGAGGCGCCGAAAGGGATCGATTTAAAAGTCGAAGAGTACCATGGGGCGGCTGCTTTTGGGAGCAGCTTTGACTCACCTATTGTAAAAATGGTCTCAAAAGCTTATGAGGAAGTATTAGGAAAACCTTGCCGCTATATGCTGATGGGTGGCTCTATTCCCATTGTGGGAGAGCTGTCCAAAGTGAGTGGAGCGGCAGTCGTTGTGATGGGTTATGGATTAGATGATGATAAAATCCATGCACCCAATGAGCATTTTGGTCTTGATCGTTTTGAGCAAGGATTTTTGACAGTAGCGCGCATTTTAAACCATTTTCAACATGCTAAAACAGCTAAAAAATAAGATCCTTAAATCGTTTGTATTCTGGGGCAGCCTGGGCCCCGCGCTATTGCTTTGCACTTTTGTCCTCCTGATGATGCATGCCGCACTCGGCATTCTAACGCCCTACTACTGGATCGCTTTTGTGAGCTCCTTTCTGATCGGTCTTTTTGTCACGCTGGTTTCGATGTTGGAGATCGATGCACTGTTTCTAGAAAAAAAGGAGCAGATGCAAGCCTACAAAGAGGAGATGGCCCACCTGCAATCGGCGCTGCGCCAAGCACAAGTCAATAAATTAGAAGAAAAAGAGACACTGCAAAATGAGATCCAGCGATTAGAGCAGACACATGATGAAGAACAAAAAACGCTTTCTACTGCCTATGAAAAACTGTTTAGCGAAAATACAGAGTCAAAAAATAGGGCCCATGCACTGCAAGCCTCTTTAGAAGCCGCATTAGAAGAATTAGGGAAAGTGCGGCAATTAGAATATTTAAAGCAGGAACTGGATAAAAAAATTCAGGAACTTCAAACCCCAAAAGAGATAGAGACTGATACAGAAGCGACCTTTGAGCATATTCAAAAGATGGACGAGGAGCTTGTTTCTTTGGAGCAAGAAGTGGTCGTTCTGCATGAGATTATTTCTAAAGTTCTCACCGAAAAGAAAGTGACCCGTCCGCGCAAGCCAAAAAAATCGGATGAGCTGAATCTTTTAGAAGATATTCTAAAGACGCAGCTCTAATTGTTAAAAATCTTTTTTTTAAATATACTCCGCGCAATTTCTGAATTTTTGGGGGTACATATGGAAAAAGAAGAGCATCACAACTTGATTCTCAATCAGTTGTCATTTGAAGATTTAAAAAAGATCAATCAGCATGGAGTGGAGTATTGGAGTGCTAGAAGTTTGCAGCCTTGTCTTGGCTATTCTCAATGGAGAAGATTTGAAAATGCTATTCAAAAGGCCATAGAATCTTGCAAACAGTCTGGGAATGATCCAAGCCATCACTTTGCCGGCGCCGGCAAACAGATCAACTTGGGGAAAGGGGCCACTCAAATCGTTGAGGATTATCATCTTTCACGGTTTGCTTGCTATTTGATTGCTCAAAATGGAGACCCCAGAAAACCAGAGATCGCCCTAGCTCAGAAATATTTTGCCATCCAGACAAGGCGACAAGAACTGTCTGATGCAGCTCTTGCAGATTTGGAACGAGTCGAGATGCGCAAACAGGTTTCTCAAGATTTTAAAGCACTTTCTGGAGCTGCTAAAGAGGCAGGAGTGCAGAATAAAATGTTCGGTATCTTTCATGATGCTGGATATAAAGGGCTATATGGAGGAATTGGCTCAGATGCAATTAAAGCTCGTAAAGGAATTGATCCCAAAGAACAGCTGATGGATCGGATGGGTAGAACAGAATTGGCAGCTAACCAGTTTCGGATGACGCAAACTCGGGATAAACTCAAGCGTGAAAATATCAAAAATCAAAGAGATGCCATTGAAGCACATGAAAGTGTTGGAAAAGAGGTGCGCGCAGCGATCGCTAAAATTGGTGGCACTCCTCCTGAAGATATTCCTCCAGCCGAACATATTAAAAAAGTACAAAAGCGTCTTAAAATCTCAAAGTCTGCTCTAATGCTTGATCCTAAGAATGCAGTGGGTATTGCAAACGACAAAGATCTTTAATCGCCAATGTGAGATATTTTTTGCCGTCAGCGGCTTCCAATTTCAGTCGCTTACAATTTGTAAGCGACTGACTGCCTCTCAAAGAAAAGTTAAGATTTCGTGGCCGGTGTCGGTGATAAGTAGAGTGTGCTCCCACTGGGCGCTAGGCTTGCCGTCGGCAGTGCGCACTGTCCATTCATTGGCATCGAAGATCGCATCGCGCAGACCGGCATTGATCATCGGTTCAATAGTAAAGGTCATGCCAGGAACAAGGGCAATTTTAAGATTATTGTGATGGTGCGGGACTTGAGGAGGTTCATGGAATTGAAGGCCGATGCCATGGCCGACAAATTGATTGACAACAGAGCAGCTATGCGCGCGTGCGTATTCTTCGATCACATTGCCAATTTCATAGAGCATAACACCTGGTTTCAAAATAGCAATCGCCCGCATTAGACATTCATGGGAAGTATCCATCACATTCTGTTTTTCTGGATCGATCTTCCCAATGGCCACCATGCGGCTGCAATCTCCAAAATAACCGTGTAAAATAGTGCTCACATCGATATTGACAATATCACCTTCTTTAAGGGGTACATCATCAGGAAATCCATGGCAGATCACATCATTGAGCGAGGTGCAAATACTATAAGGGTAAGGAGGCGAACCATAGCCCAACGGTGCAGGGATCGCCCCTGCCTCTTGATGCAATTTTCGAGTGTATTGGTCTAATTCTAAAGTGGTGACCCCTTCTTTAGCCATTTTGCAGACCTGATCTAAAATGTGCGCAGCTAAATGGCAGGCTTTGCGGATCCCGGCGATTTCTTGATCGTTTTTGAGAACAATCCCATAGCGTTTTAAATAATCGCGCGACAGATCGCCTTTTTCTGGGGGCATCTGGGGAAAATGGCATTTTTTCCATTTTTTTCCACTCCCGCACCAACAAGGATCATTACGTGTGACATTCATAGGTAGGGGATAATACAATAATTTAGATTCTTTTTCATGGATAAAAACTAAACAGGATAAGAGGATCGCTGCGCGGCAGGATGCGCAGGATAGGATATATTATCCTGCTTATCCTAAATATCCTCTTTATCCTGTAAAAAAATTATAGATAGTTGACTTTGTGAAGAAAAAGTCCATGCGCTGGCGCCGTGACCCCTGCCTGTGTCCTATCTTGGGCTTCTATAATCAAAGGCAGCTTTTCTAAAGGAATTTTGCCTTGTCCAACATACACTAGGGTGCCCACGATAGTGCGCACCATCTTGTACAGAAAAGCATTGCCTACCACAGAAATTTGCAGTCGATTTTCTGGGAGGGTCTGTACAGTTAGAGTATAGAGAGTGCGTATAGCTTCTTCACTATTTTCCAGTCGCTCATTAGCAAAGGCAGAAAAATTCTGTGTCCCAATAAAAAACTCGGCAGCCTTTTGCATCTTCTCTATGTCTAATGGGTAGGGATAATGCCATGAAGTGTCACGATGGAAGGGAAGTTGGAAGGAGTCGTTGCAAATAAAATAATGGTACTCTTTGGAGTGGCAATCTAATGTGGGATGAAAGTCGGGGGTGGCGAATTCTAAAGAAAGAAGCGCGATATCTTTAGGCAAAACCGCTTGCACACTTCTTTTTAAAGCCGCTAGATCTTCAACGGAGGCAAAAAAATGGACCACCTGTCCCTGCGCATGGACGCCGCGGTCTGTCCGGCTAGCCGCTTGAATGGTCACTTGATGGCGCAGAATGCGAAACAGCGCCTGTTCTAAAGCTTCTTCAATGCTGGGGCCCTCCTTAGTCTTTTGAAAACCAAAATAATGGGACCCAGAGTAGGCGATGATCGCCTTTATGTTCTTCATAGAGGAACTATTGTATCATCTGGTGGGGAAGAAGGCAGCAATTATTCAGCCCGTCTACAAACATCTGAATGGCAATCATCACCAGTAAAAGCCCCATCAGCTTTTCACAGGCCATAATGCCCTTTTTGCCTAAAACTTTTTTTAAAAAAGTGGAGGAAAGAAGGATTGCTGTACTGAATATCCAAGCAATAATAATAGCGGTGAGTACCATAATAGAAGGGATTCCCTGTTTAGAATAGAGCATCACAGCGGCCAAAACAGCGGGTCCTGCCACCAAGGGAATCGCCAAAGGCACAATAAACGGTTCTTTATCATGCATCACTTTTCTTTCTCCATTGATGCTGGGAAAAATCAGTTTAAGTGCGATGATGAAGAGGATAATCCCCCCGGACATCATGACCGCCCCATGAGTGATGTTCAAAATGCTGAGTAGGTAATCGCCAATAAAATAGAAAAAAATCATCGCCCCCAGAGCGATAAAGAGCTCGCGGAAGATGATCCGCTTCTGCTTTTTGGGATCTACCCCCTTCAAAACAGCAATAAAGATCGGAATGTTTCCGATCGGGTCCATCAAAATAAATAGGGCAAAGGAGAGAGAGAAGATCTTCATATTCCTGGTGTATACAGTCTGACTCAATAATATTCCAGAGGTCCCCAAGGAATTTCTTCTGCTTTGCGCCTAGATTGCGGATAATAAGAAGACAGTCTTGATTATTTTTAAAGGCGGCTGTAGTCCAATTGGCCGATCCCATAGCTAGAGTGGTTTCATCGATCAGCGCCCATTTATGGTGCAAGAGCGCATCGCCCTGACTAAAGTAGATTTTAATGCCCTCTTTTTGCAGCTTTTCAACCGTTTTACTGCTGCTGCCATGCCCCGTGAAATAGTCGACTGCAATTTTTACCTCCACTCCTCTTTGGTGCGCTTCGATCAGCTTTTTTGTGAGGAGGGGATGGGTCAATGTGAACATCGCAATAGAAATGGTCTTTTGAGCCTGTTCTATCAGATTGACCAGTCTATTGACCGCTTTTTTTTCAAAATCGGGTAGGAGATAGAATTCGAACTGCTCTGCACCCAGTGCAAAGCCAAAATCGAGTGTGAGGCAGCTCACTAAATAGTGGGCAAGGCCAGCATGGTGGATCCCCACAATGAGATTATCATGCATACGCAACGATTGGGGGGTGAAATTAGCCGTCCCAATGTAGACTGTCTGATTGTCGATGCTTAAGATTTTGCGGTGCATCAGACCACTAGTTTTTATAGGATAAAGCGCGAGCTTATTTTGAAATTCAGCCGCAATATCTGGTGAGGCATTTTCGTCATAAAATAGAGTGATCGCAACGCCTGCGCTCTTTTTCTCTTTCAAGAGGGCTAAGATGTCAGGATCAGTGAGCCCATAAATATGAATTAAAATAGAGTGGCGCGCCTCTTTTAACGCACGGCAAAGAATCTGCTTTAAATCGTCCCGTTTCTGATTAGAATAAAAAATAAGAGGATTTTTTTCGGAAGGCAGCTCTATCCAAAGTGCAAAAATAACAGCCCAACAAGAAAAGCCTGCAAGGGCTAAAACAAGAAGTAATAATTTAAATTTTTTGGCCAGCGGCACGCATCTCTTCGATCACAGCGCCAATACCGCGTTTATCAATAGTGCGCATGGCTTGCATCGAGAGGCGGAGCGTTACAAAACGGTTTTCTTCAGGGAAAAAGAACCGTTTTTTAGCCAGATTGGGTAAAAATCGTCTTCTTTTAATACCGGTTACTTTAAGACCAATCCCTTTTTTCTTTTTTGCAATTCCGCGTTTGGCATAGCTATTGCCTGTTGCTGGCCTTCTGCCTGTGACTTGACACTTTTTACCCATGACACTTCTCCATAAAGTGCGCCATCATAGCAGCTCAATTCTTATTGAACAAGAAATTTTAAGAAGGGCGGAAGGGGGGGGGCTAAACTCTTTTATTGAATCACTAGATTAAATACAGGCTTCTTTGTATTTACTAACTTATAATTGGCAATAAAACTAGAAAGCAACTTTGAAAAAGAGACGATAATATTATTTTCGTCATCCGAGCTATCTAATATCAAATAATTCTTTGATTCAATAGTTGTAAAAGCATTCTGAACATCTAACGATGCTTTTAATGTTTTTTTTGGAGAGGAAGACTCATTCTCTATTTTATAAATCAGTAGCATCCCTTGATTAAATACACTAAGGTCTACTCCATCCGTCTTACTATCGAGTAGATTGGTCTTGTAAACAGTGCCATATTTTTTCAATTCTTCTTCTATTGATTTTTCTATTTTGGCGTGCATGGCCTCAGAGGATGCAGGGTAGATTGGAATTGGAACGTAGGTGAGCGGGTGGTTAAATTATTTTTACCTCGAATACGTAAACGTATAAAGGTCATGCACCACACCCTTGTTGCATAAAACTATTATCTATCATGAGGTTTTTGTTAAGCATTTTCAGGAATTTAGTTATCCTGTCTATCCTGCCGCTTTAGCGATCTTCTTATCCTGTTTATTTAAGAGAATGCCTCAGGAAAGGAAGCGGCATTCCTACAAAAAAATCCTCTCCTAAGGAGACCAAAAAACAACATTAGACGATTGCAAGAAATTGGAAGATTGGTGATGATCCAGGAATTCGAAAAGGACGTATTTTGCATGGCTATTTTTCATTTCCAGCAGGAAAAAAAAGAGTTAGAGCGAGAGGTTTCCTATACCGAAACCTTTGAGCTGGGGCAAATTCCTGAAGAGCGAAAAAAAGATTCCTGGGTCTCTTCCTGCATCACGCGCCTCTTTTTTGGTTTGCTTTTGGTTGCAGATCTGCTCTGGGGCCTCTATGCGCTGCTGCTTTTCGCTGTGGCTCTTGTAGGGGGGGCTGCCACTCTATTTCGCATCTCTTATTTTAAATCTCTTTTATCGAAAGCCTTTTTGATGCTGAGACGCTGTCTAGTGTGCGCTCTGTCTCTCTTTGTCGGATTTTTTAGTCCTGCATTTGGCATTATGGTCGCATGCACCTATTTTCTGATGTATGACAAAACAGGAATTGAAGAGGTGATTCCTTCTTCTCTACAAGAGCAATTTAAAGACGTTTTCAAACCCCATTGACCTTATGGAACCATTCAAATATGCAAGCGCCTCAAAACGGGTGGTGGCTTTTTTTATCGATAGTCTGATCATTTTATTTTGTTATATGGCGATTGGGATTTTGTTTAGTCTTAACGGGGTGAGCCAGCTGATTTTCCAGCTGCCCATTATCGGCCTCTGGTGGTATTTAGGCATGCTGCTCCTTCCATGGATGTACTATGCTCTATTTGAAAGCTCAAAAATGCAAGCAACAGTGGGCAAATATATTCTCGGGTTGCAAGTGACTACGCTGACGGGCGAACGCCTCAGTTTTGGAAGAGCGACGGGCCGCTATTTTGGCAAATTCCTATCGCAAATCACACTGGGATATTTGCTGGTGTTAATGACTAAGAAAAAACAGGCCCTTCATGATAAGCTAGCTTCTACCATCATTATCCATGTTTCTTCCAGGTTGTCAGAAGAATCGTATTCAAAAGAATAAATCCAAGCAGTGAAAGGAAAGAAAGGTAGTGGGGACCAAAAAGACTGGTCTTGACCACGCACGCTTCTGAACCTGTGCAAAAAATCTCCAAAAAGCTATCGGGTGCATATTGCAATGTCACATGGATTAGAGAAAAAGTAAGTCCGATAAGGGAAAGGGGAAAAGCATAAGTGATAATGCCAAAATCTTTTCGGAAGGCAGCAATCCCTAAAATGATGGTGAGAGGAAAAAGGGCAATGCGCTGATACCAGCACATCGAACAGGGCTCATGATTTTTGATCTCTCCAAAATAGAGACTTCCTAGTGTCGCTAAACAGGCGAGGATCCAAGCATAATAGAGTCCGTTTTTACTCATGGTGTTGTTCCTGGGGGATTAGTCGGGCTTCTTGTAGGAGGTGTTGTGGGGCGCGCGGGGCCAGTAGTAGTCGCTGGCTTTTTAGGTGGTGTTGTAGGCGTGGGTTGTGGTGGCGGAGTTTCAGGCGAGGGTGCTGGTGGCGGTGTAGGTGCTGGAGGCGTAGGTGGTGGAGTGGGTTTGGGTTTCTCTTGAGCCTGTAGAACCCGTATTCTATTCTGGATTTTTTCATAAGAGCTGAGCTTGACGCGCACAGAGACCCCGGAATAGGTATTGGTGATCTGCACAGGGTAATCATCATCATCGCTACGGCAAAAAGTGACGGGCGCGGATCCAATCCAATAGGCAGCCAGCCGGATGTCCTCAGGGGACACCTCATAGTAAAATCCATCAGAAATTTGCAGGTATTGTCCTCGGCCCAGATTTTGCGATAGATAAAGATCTGAGTCACATGAGATCTTTTTGATAAGGCTGTTATTCTCTTGTTCTTCTGCTACAGGCAAAGAGGGATATTGTGAAGGCAGTGTGGAATCAAGATTAAAGGGTAAACGGGTGGGAAAGGCGAGAAAAAGAAGGAGCGCAACAGAAAATATCGCACCAAATACAATGGCTTTTCTTGAAATCATAAACCCCTTTTAAGTTCTACTTAAAAGAGGTAAGAATATTTTTCAATTTTTATTCTTAGGCAAAGACAGGAAAGTAATTTTCCCCATCTTCACTTAATAGAGCATCTATTGCATCTATATTTGCTTGGGTAGGAAGAACAATTCCATTGTTTATGATGAATTGATGCATTTGAGCAAAAACTCCTTTGACCACATCAGTGGTAGCAGCATGGCTTTGAACACGTGTGATTGTCTCCAAAATATCTGCATTGTCTTTAGGAGTTAAATTTGCGATATTTTTTCTGCAAAAGTTATCAATTGCTTGTGCAGCTCTTTCAGGGTTTGTAGATTCTAAGAGAAACAGTTGTCTGAGCAGCTGCATGATGCGTTCAGATAAGCTTTTCGGAATAGGTCTAAGAGTTAGGCGGTCTGTCATTAAGTTTACAGCCGGATTATAATTTGTAATATTGTCCATTATTTTGTCTAAATCTTTCATATTAATACCTTTATTATTGTTTTATATTAATTATTATAATATATTTTATATTAAATATAAATATTTAATTTTTATTAGTTAACTAACTGGTTATTAATATGTTAAATAAAAGGAGAGATGGTGCGCAGATGGTGGCGCAGGCCTTTGAGGGCTTTAGGGGTATGGTTGCGGGACCGGGTGATCGCCTCGGCTTTTTTCAAGTAGTCCCAGGCTTTATTATAGTCCCATCTTTCGACGCAAAGAACAGCCAGATAGTACTCCACTGTGGGGTCGTTAGGATCCAGTTTATGATAGGATTCTAGGACCGTTTGGGCTTCGCTAGTGCGGTTAAGCTGCAGGTAGGTGACTGCAAGCTGTAAAATACCGGCTCTAAAACGGGGATACTTTTTCACGATTTTTTGAAGACTTTTCTGCTTTTCAGTGACCGATGCGCGGGTTTCATCTACGGGCAGAAAAACTGCCTTTAATCCTTCGATATCCACATCGCCCTTAAGGTAGTCTTGGGGAAGCGATTCGGCTGCCACAGCATGGTCAAAAATCAGATGGCTGATCTGGCTTAAGAGTTCTTTTCCTTTTTCTTTTTGGCCTACAAATAGGTAGTTAAATCCTAAAAACATCTTGATGAGGGGGTCATCAGGTAAGTAGGGCAGCGCCTTTTCGTATAAGGCCACCGTCTTTTGGTACTCTTCTTTAGCCCAATAGACCGAGGCTTGGTTGACAAAGGCCATACCGACCACCTCTTTTATTGTTCTTCTTTGCAGCAGTCGTGTGTTGAGCCCCAGATAGGTCTCATCGGGGGGATTAATGCCTCGGGCCGTGGTCTCAATATTGATCGCTTCCGTGCCATTTTCCCAGCGGACAAAGATATGCCCTGGGGGAGTGATGATTTCAAGGGGAAGGTCTAGTCTTTGGGCAAGGCAAAGATAAAGGATCGACACTCCTAAGCAGACGCCCTGGCGATTATCCAAGACCGAAGGCAAAAAGGTGTAGAGGTCAATATCTTTGGCATAGAGGGAATGGGGTGGAAAGCGGAACCGCATCTCTTGGAAAATAAAACGGTTGATTTCTCGTATTTTATCAATGGCTGTTGCCTGTTTTGGCAAACGCACAAAAATTTGCAGCGCCATCAAGTCTAAGCTAGCTTCATATTGCAAGATTTTATCTTTGATATTCTCTTCTTCGTCAAATTGGTTGATCAGAAGAGCGCGTCCCAAATCGGTCTCTTCTGCAGGGAGCTGGAGCAGCTCTTCTTTTGTCCAAATGGAGCAGCCTTTTAGTTTTCGGTTGGAAAAATGGCTGGCAAGCGAATGGACCACTTTTAACTGCTCTTCAGAAAGGGCCACAGGCGGATCAAAACTTTGCCGTGTGACAAGGGAGACAATAGCCTGGATATCGATCTGTGGAAGGGGAAAGGCGCCGCTATAATCGGTGTGTGTCCCATGACTCAACAATTTCCAAGCATGGGCCAATGCTTTTTTTCCCTCTTCAGTTTCTTTATACAACTCATAAAAAGCCAGGTGCTGGGCCAAAGAATAGGGATCTAAACTGCTAAAGAGAGATTTTACGTTATTTTTTTCAACAACAATAGGCTGTGGACTGCGGTTTTTTCTCTTTGCAGATAAAGGGGATGCAAAAGTAAAAACTAAAATTAAAATTAATAGATGCATATCTTTATCAAAATATACTTCAATCTGTTTTTTTGATATACTGTTGCCCGATGAAAATTTTAGATGCCATTTTAAACGAGTATCACTATCCCGATAAGAGCCCATATGTCAACATAGCAGAGGGTGTTTTAATTTTTACAAGGGTTACTCTTGGTCGGAAAATGTATCAATATTATCCTGAAAATCAGCGATTCCGTCAGATACACGAGCGGCATGATCCCCTCTTGTTTAAAATTTTCTGCTGCGTTTATGCGATTCTTGCTGCTCCTTTGGCTCTTATCGCTGCCGCTGTCAAGTTAGCGAATACAAAAAATAGGCAGATCCATCAGCTATTTTTAGATACAAATAGAGCGCCTCCACCGCCGCGCATGCCGGTGCCCGTCACCCCAGTAGTGGCTGCCTCTGAGGGACCACAAACTTGTGTGATTTGTTTAGAGCCAATTGGAAATGATCTATTTATTAATGGATCAAATGAGTGTAATCACCAACTGCATATGCAGTGCTTTCGAAATGCAGAACAGGCGGCGCAACGTAATTTGAATTTCG
>CAZMTP010000004.1:0-29875 GCA_964569185.1 uncultured bacterium | reverse complement strand
CTGGGACGGAAGCGATAGGTCCAATTAGTAAGAGAGACTTTTCCAGGGACGTTGATCCGCTCTTCTTCTGGCCTCTGCCAATCAAATTCAGGAAAAAGAGATAGATATTCTTGCAGTAGATTCACATGAAAAAGGCTGCTGGTATGATGGCTGTCCCATAAAATTTGACGACGCTGTTCTAGGCTGAGTTTGGGTTTATAGTCCCAATTTTTATATTCTGCCCAGAGTTTCGCTTCTTGTGGCTCATCTCGCCACCAAAGCTCTAAAGTGGGGGAATCGTGCGTCGATACTGTAGTGAGGCTGATCGGTTCATAGTCTTGAATCGGGATAATACTTTTATCGCTTTCCCACTTGCGCTCCCAACGCATCACCTTAGTGCCGCAAATGCCCAATTTCTTTAAGACAGCTCTCATAGTGGGGAGCACCACTCCTAAATCTTCCGCTATCGGAAGCATTGAGGAGTTTTTAATCAGCATGCGCAGATGTTTTTCTCCCAGCGTATTCCAGGTCGATTCATCGGCAGGGATGTAAAAGCCCTCTTTGCCTGTGCGATGCAGGGGAATGGCCCAGATCCGAAATAGGCCGATCACATGGTCTAATCGATAGAGATCATAAAAATGGGAGGCATAATCGAGCCGCTCTTTCCACCAGCCATCTCTTTCAGTGTCCATCATATTCCATTTCATGATCGGAAATCCCCACGCCTGCCCTTCGGTCGAATAGATATCAGGCGGCGATCCGGCCTGTAAGCTGAGCTCAAATAGTTCTTGATGGTGCCAGACATCCACACTATCGGGGCTCAGTAAGATCGGCAGGTCTCCAAACAGATGCACCTGTTTTTGCTGCGCATATTTTTTGACTTCAGAAAGCTGAGAAAAACAGAGATATTGTAACAACATGTAAAAAGAGATCTCTTCTTTGTAGTGGTGCAGCAGTTTTTCTTTTTCTGAAGAGGTCAGCTGTTTGAGTTCTTGCGGCCAGCTCATCCAATGGTTTTTGGAGACCATCATTTTGATCGTTTTAAAAAGGCTATAAGGAATCAGCCAGGGGTTTTGAGACTGAAAAAGCGCAAACTCTTTCGATTGGAGCAGCTGCTTCCCTTCTTGATTAAAATATTGGCGCAAGAAAAAGAGTTTATGACTCTGCACAAGGGAATAGGACAAATGGGAAGCGGCGCAATGGGTCTGTAATTTTTGCAAGCGGTCGTCTGATTTTAAAAAGGGCAGTGCATAGAGTGAAATATAGAGGGGATTGAGCGCGTAAGAGGAGATAGAAAAGTAGGGGCTAGGATCGTCCCCAGAATCATTTAAGGGAAGTAGTTGCAGCGTGTCCAATTTCAGCTGGCTGCACCAATCAATAAGCGGCAGCAGATCATAAAATTCACCGATTCCACAGCTATTTTTGCTATGCAGGGCAGAGAGAGGCACATTAATGCCGTGATGAGGATAGATACCAATCTTTTTCCATGCATCAAAAACAGGAGTGGTCTCTAAAAAACTATTTAAGTCCAAAGATAGAGCCTTTTTTGGGCTCTTCCACACTGACAGGAAGAGGCCTATTTTTTTCTACTGCTTCTTTCCAGTCATGGGCTTTTTTTGTAAATTTTTCAAGAACGGCAGAGAGCTTTTCTACTTTTAATTCAATGATAGAAACAAAACAGAAGAGCACCAATTTATTATTGCGCTCTGAGTAGGCCAAAGTGCCTTCATTAGGATAAGCTCCATTGGCCTTTAGCGCGGCTTTAAATAGCATCTCACGATAAGCGCCGGGAGGTACATCACATAAGAAAGAGGCGATGATGATGCGGTCTCTTGCTTCCTCTAATTCTAGTTGTACATTAAATCCGTAATCGTAATTGAGCCGGCAGTAAAGGCCTTTTTCTGCGTAGAGGTCTACTCCTAAAATTTTCCCTAGATCAAAGAGCAGTGCAGCAAATTTTTCCATTTATTTCTCTTCCTTTTCCTCTTCTTCTTCTAACTCTTCTTCAAGCTCTTCTAGTGCCTCTAGGAAGGACATAAGCACATCTTGCCTATGCTGCTCAGATCTGAATAATTTGGGAGCAACGCCGCGGATGGCATCACGCATCTGTGTAAAAATAATGATTTGTGCCAGTAGCTCTTCAGAAATGCCTAATTTCTCTGCAAGGGCCAGAATTTTATCCATTGAAGGATAGCGCTCTTTCAGAAGCTGTACGAACAGTTTGGCGAGCGTTTCAAATGTGAGCCGCAATGTCAGGCCTGCATTTTGGAAAGAACCTTCGATCAATTTCATGCGCGATTGGAAGAAGCGGTAGACCCACAAGATGGCTTGGAGATTGCGTGCTTCGGTCATGAGGCGATGGAGCTCTGCTGTGGCAATAGAAGGGCCTTTGGATTTTAAATCGGCGCCCAGAGCATGGAGAAGGAAATTGATGACCAATTTCATATTGCCATAAGTAAATTTGTCGGAAAGCTCTGTGAAAAGAGTGGGGGCTTCGCGTGGATTTCCTGTCACATCACGATAAATATCGCGCAGTCCTGTAGGGCTTCCCAATCCTTGGGTGGCAAATTCTCGGGCTTGGGCGCCCATATTGCGTCCGGCACGTACTTCTCGCCCATGGGATGCGTTGAGATCGTCTTTGGCTCTTCGGACCTTCTCTAACATTTCTCCGGTTGACGTTTCGACTAAGAAATCGAGCGCTTCATCGGCTAGTGAATAATCGGGATAGGATTCAAGTACTTTTCTTAAGATATCTTCTGCACTATCTTTGGCCGTCAGGCGTGCGCGTAAATTGAGAAGAGAGCGGGGTAGCAATTCTGGATTCTTGCGTGAAAAGTCCTCAGAAATCTCTTCGACACGCTCGATGCGGGCTTCAGTCTCTTGTTTTTCTGCCGCTTCTTCTCGATGTTTTCTTCTTTTTTCATCTAAAGATTCAAAACGGCGCGCCATCATGATCGGATTAAAGGCAGCTTCATCTCCCCAAGCGGAGAAAGATTCTTCAATGGCCACTTGGATAATATTGGATTTTTGCGCGGCTGATTGTTCTTGGCGCTGGATTCTAGAGCTTTCAGTAGGCTCTGTAGGTTCAATGGGACTTGGCATAATTTTTCTAAGTCAACTGGACACGCCCTAAAGGTTGGATGCGGATTTCTGGAACAATTTCTTGATAGGAAAGCACCGCCATATCAGGAAACTCTCCTTCGATGAGTTTACGCACAAAGCGGCGCACATCGATCGCGGTCAAAAGTACGGGCGGCTGTCCCCCCACCGGCGTAGGGACCACCACATTGCGCATCGCTTGTAATATGAGCTGTCCAGAATCAGGATCTAAAGCCAAATAGGAGCCGGCCGATGTCTGTTTGATCGCGCCTCGGACAATATCTTCAATTTCAGGATCGAGCATATAGACAGAAATGATCGACTGTCCTTGGGAATATTTGTAGCTGATATACCGTTTCAAAGACGAGCGCACATATTCGGTCAAAAGCACTGTGTCTTTCTCGACTTGGCCCCATTCGCTTAAAGATTCCATGATGGTCCTTAAATCTTTAATAGAGATCTGCTCTTGGACTAGCCGCCGGAAAATTTCTGTTAATTTTTGCAAAGGTACTAGGCGGGTGACCTCTTTGACAAGATCGGGATACGATTTTTCCACAAATTCCAAAATACCGCGCAACTCTTGAATGCCAATAAACTCACTCGCATTTTGTCGATAGAAATAGGAGAGGTGAAGGATCATCACGTCGAGCGGTTTCCAATATTTGATGCCTGCTTTTTTTAGGATCTCTTCATATTTTTGATCGACCCAGTAGGAGGGCTGGCCAATGGAAGATTTGGATGTGGTAAAAGGAATATTATACCGTTTTAAGGTGTCAGGATTTTCATTAGTGAGCAGTGAGTTGTCCAGAATCTTGCCGCGGACAATGGGTACCTCGTTCAAATAGATCGTGTATTCATCATGATCTAGTGTAGGGGAATCGGTCCGCACATGCACGCCTGGGAAGCGTACGCCGAGGTCCTGATAGAGCGCATGGCGCATTTTAGGGATCATCTCTTCAATGAAAGTGAGGCCGCCCCGTTCTTTTTTGATCACCTCAGAGAGGCTTCTTCCCACTTCCAGAATGATCGGAAGGGTGAGGGCATATTCATCGGTCCCCCCACGCACCATCGCATGGCCTTCCACATCGGTATCGACTCTAGCACCTGTCACTACTGCTGTTTCGCGTGCTTTGACTTTTTGCGCTTTAAACCAGGTGACAAATCCTGCAGTGACCACAAGCAGTCCCAAAATGATAAAAATAAAGGTAGGAAATCCTTTAATGAATCCCATGGCTATAATTACAGCCCCTGAAATCATGACCGCTTTAGGTTGACTGAGTAGCTGTTGGGAAATCTCTTTTCCCAGAGGAGCCTCTTTTTTCTCAGAAGAGACTCGGGTAGTGACAATACCAGCAGTGAGGGAGATCAATAGGGAAGGGATCTGGGCCACAAGGCCGCCGCCGATTGAAAGAAGACTATATACTTTGGCTGCTTGGAGGGCCGACATGCCGCGCATCGCCATTCCAATGATCAGACCGCCAATAATGTTAATGACTGCAATCACAATACCTGCGATCACGTCTCCTTTCACAAACTTCATGGCGCCGTCCATGGCTCCATAGAGCTGGCTCTCTTTTTGCAATGCTAAACGGAACTGCCTTGCCTGTTCGGCATCGATCACACCGCTACGTAAATCGGCGTCGATACTCATCTGTTTGCCAGGCATTGCGTCCAAAGTGAAGCGGGCAGCCACTTCAGCCACCCTTTCGGCACCCTTTGTGACCACAATAAACTGCACAATGGTGATGATTAAAAAGACAATGCCCCCGACAACAAAGTTTCCTCCTACAACGAAATTTCCAAAAGCGTAGATGATTTTACCCGCATTGGCGTGGAGAAGAATTTGACGCGTAGCAGAGATTTCTATCCCCAGACGGAATAAGGTGGTGATCAGCAGTAGCGTGGGAAAGATCGAGAGATTGACTGCACGAGGAATGTAGAGGGCCACCATCAGCAGAGTGATCGAGACGATTAAGTTGATCGCGATGAGATTATCCAGAAACTCTGGGGAGATCGGGATAATGATCATCATGATCAAGATGATGATAAAGCCGGCTAAGACCAGATCGCTGGATTGTGTGATCAGATTAAGAGCTTTATCGCTCCCAAGGAATCGGGAGAGTTTTCTAAAAAAATCTTTCATTGCTTAAACAATTCCAAATTCGCAGTTTCTTGCGCTTCCAAGTTCTGAAGCCATTTTAAAATCTCGGATACTGCTTGATAGGTCTCCTCAGGGATATAATCGCTAATTTCCCCTTTTTCGAACAGAGTTTGTGCTAGTTCTACGTTACGCATAATAGGAATATTATTTTCAAGAGCTATGCGTGTGATCATATCGGCAATCAGTCCTTTGCCCATAGTCACGATACGCGGAGCAGGGTCGGCCGTTTCATTGTAATCCAGCGCCACTGCTATGTGGATTGGATTGGTGATCACAGCGCGTGCGCGTTGCGTCGCTGACGGGCCTTCTTGGTAGGCCATCTCTTGGGCCAATTGACGCCGGCGGCTTTTCAGCTGAGGATCGCCCTCAGTGTCGCGGTATTCCTGTTTGACCTCAAATTTTTCCATTCGCATCTCTTTGGCAAAGTTACGCTTTTGGAAAATCAGGTCGGCCACGGCGACCGCTAAAAAGAAAATGCCGACGCGGATCACTACTTTGATCAAAAAGGCGGAAAAAACAGCCGTAGCGCCCATCACAGGCATGGCGGCTGTGGACACAATATCAGGAATGCTCCCGTAAACCACGCTCCAAATAAGAACAAAGGCGCCTAAGATTTTTAAAATAGATTTGGTCAGTTCAAAAAGTGTTTTCATTTTGAACAGGTTTTTAATATTTTCGACCGGATTGAGCCTTTTGATATCCGGTTTCAATACTTCAGCTGAGAAGACAGGCCCCACAATCAAAAATCCGGTGAGAATCCCGACACAGACAGTGAGTAGCATCACCGGGATACTGCAATTGAAAATCACCAGCATTGCCTCTTCCAAAATCCCAGGGGCCATTGTTTTAAGATTTAAATGGGGCATGGCGGCGCGCCGGAACATGTTGATGATGTAGCTAGACATCTGATCAAAAAGATAGTGGGCTGTCAACAGTGCGGCTGAGATAGACACAACAAAGGTAAATGCGGATGGAAAATCTTGAGATTTGGCGACCTGCCCCTTTTTGCGCGCATCGCGCAGCTTTTTAGGGGTCGCCTTTTCGGTTTTTTCTGCCATGAACCTATCTAAACAAAATTGATAATATCCTGTCTATCCTGCCGCTTTAGCGATCTTGTACATCCTGTTCTCTGAAAAAAAATAAACAGGATAATAGGATCGCGATGCAGCAGGATATGTAGGATATATTTCGGTACAATAAAGCCATTTTAATTATGAAAGAATAAAATCACATCTCCATCTTGGACGATATAATCTTTTCCTTCAGAGCGGGCTTTTCCTGCTTCTCGAGCTCCCGTTCTTCCTTTGTATTTCATCATATCGTCAAAGGAGACCACTTCAGCGCGGATAAATCCTTTTTCGATATCAGAGTGGATCTTACCTGCTGCTTCTTGGGCGCGCGTCCCTCTTTTAATTGTCCAGGCGCGCGTCTCTATTTCGCCTGTAGTGATAAAAGTGATCAGCCCTAAGGTTTCAAAAGAAGCTTTAATGAGCCGGTTTAAACCGGTCTCTTTGAGGCCCAAAGAGTGTAGATAGTCTAGGGCGTCCTGGTCGGACAAAATGGAGAGCTCTTCTTCTAATTTGGCGCAGATAGGAACCACTTTATCGCCCTGCTTAGCTGCATACTGTTTGACCTGCTGCACATACTCATTGTCCATCGCAGGCAGATCTTTTTCTGATACATTGGTCGCATAGAGGATTTTTTTACCTGTGAGGAAAGGGTAGGCGCTTAAAATTAGCTGCTCTTCTTCTGAGAGCACAAGAGAGCGGACCATCTGATTTTGGTTGAGATGGTCGATCGCTTTTTTTAGAGCAGCCACAACGGGAATCAGCTCTTTTTTGGCTTTCACCTGCTTTTCTAATTTGCTTGTCACATTTTCTGCCATTTGCAGATCGGCTAAAATCAGCTCCAAATTGATCACTTCAATATCGCCAATAGGGTCTACTTTTCCGCGCACATGGACCACTTCATCATCTTCAAAGCAGCGCACCACTTGTACAATCGCATCGGTTTCGCGGATATTGGCTAAAAATTGATTGCCCAATCCTTCGCCTTGAGAGGCGCCTGCAACAAGCCCTGCAATATCCACAAAGGTGACAGTGGCAGGAACAATTTTTTTGCTATGCGACATTTTAGAAAGCAAAGAGAGCCGGGGATCTTGCACTTCGACGATTCCTACATTGGGATCAATGGTGCAAAAAGGGTAATTGGCAGCAGCGACCCCTTTTTTAGTGAGTGCATTGAATAGGGTCGATTTTCCCACATTGGGAAGCCCCACAATCCCAGAAGATAAATTCATGAATCTTTTTCTCCAAAAATAATTTCTCTCATGCCAGCCGTTAAAGGTCTTTCACAGGTCACTGTGAGAGTGGCGCCTTTAATCGTGGCCCGTGCGGGGATTTTTTCTACCATTACTGGATAAGTTCCCTCTGGGGGAAGACATAATCCCTTCACATTTAGGACCCCATTTTTTCCTTCCACTTTCATAGGGCCATAGACAGAATAGGGCCTTCCGAGAAATTTTGCACCCTTTTTGAAGTCGCCCGCTTGAATAAATTCTCTAATTTTTCCAGAAGAGACAGTTTCGCCATCAATTTTTAATTTTTCTACATATTCTGCTTTGAAAGGGAGCTGCCTGCCAAGCTCCATAATGCGCTCTTCAGTCCCTTCTCTTCCTTTCCCAAAGGCATCCCCTTTTCCAATGACCAGGTATTGGAAAGGGTAGGCTTTATGCACCTGTGTGAGGAATGTTTCATAGGATTGCGCAGCCAATTGAGGGGTAAACTCTAATAAAAAGAGTAGATGGACACCTGCTCCTTCAAGGAGCCTCACCTTTTGCTCTAGGGAGCAGAGGGACAGAGCAGGGGTCTGTTTTTTTAACACTTGCGAAGGGTGGTTGCTGAAGGTGACGACGGCCTGGGTCCCTTTGCCTCCTTGGAGAGCTTTCAATCGATGGAGCAGGTGTCGGTGGCCCAAATGGACCCCATCGAAGCTGCCTATCACTAGCCCCCGGGGAGAGGCCAGCATCGATTCTTTGAGCTCTGTTTCAATGATCATTTCTTAAAGTATTGTGAATCAGGGATTAATAAACAATGAATAAAGCTTGAAATTAATTAAAATTTTTATTATAATTTCTTTTATAAGTAACATGTAATTTAATATGATTAAAGAATTAAGAATCACAGAAAAAAACTTTTTATTTGTTCCATTTGATCCCAATTCCCAATTTATTACATCTCGTCTAACGATTGTAAATAAAGAGGATTGGAATAAACGGGGTCTATTACAAAGATTCTGGCACTGGATCACAGGACTAAAGTTAGATGTATTGATCACAATTAGAAAATTTGAGCCTTTGATAAAAGCCCATCGTTTAATGGAACCACTATCGTTAGATCGATTCAAAAAAGGGCTTCTGAATCAAGCACCTGATAAAATTATACAGACAGTTATCTCTAAGGTGTTTCATAACTCTGTCTTAGCTCTTTTAAACACTGCTATTCTCTATGAGCAGGACGCTGATGGCTACATTATGCCAAGAAATCCAGATCTCTTAATACAATAATTCTCCATCCAAACAGTCTTTTAGAAGAAAGGGACCACTGCGTGTGCGCACAAGTGCAGATAGGTGTGCCCCCGTCTTTAATTTCACCCCCAAATCATGCGCAATGGTCCGCACGTAGGTCCCTTTGCTGCAGCTAATTTTCAGCTTGAGTTCAGGATAGCAGTAACTGATCAGTTCTAGGGCCAGATGGATCTGAACGGGGGCTCTTTCCACTTCGATGCCACGACGCGCCAACTCATAGAGCTTTTTGCCTTTGATCTTTTTGGCAGAGAACATAGGCGGTGTTTGAAGTTGGGTCCCTTGGAAAGAGGCAAGCAGCTCTTCAATCTCTGCTAAAGGGGGAATAAGACTATTTTGGCACAGAATTTTCCCATCGCAATCAAAAGTATCAGTTTCAATGCCTAGATGCACAGTCGCTAGATACTCTTTATCTTGGCTCATCAGAGCTTCTGATTGGCGCGTATAGTCCTTGCCAATCAGCATCACCATCACGCCTGTGGCAAAGGGGTCTAATGTGCCTGCGTGGCCAATTTTTTTGATGCCGGTCAGGCGGCGCAAAGCGGCCACAAGACTAAACGAGGTCCGATTTTTAGGTTTATTAACAGGAAAGATGCCTTCACTGAGAGCCAGGTTTTCGGCTTTTCTGTTCTTCATGGATTTGTTCTAACACTTTTTCTATGCGTAGATGCTCTTCGACAGAAGTGTCTAATTTAAAGATCAGGACAGGGAAATAGCGCATGACTACTTTTTTGGAAGCAGAGACAGCAATAAAACCGGCGGCTGATTGAAGCGCCTCTAAAGTCTCTTTTTTTTCCTTATCTGTTGCTAGGATGCTCACAAAGACTTTAGCATGCTGCAGGTCATTGGAAAGATCCACTTTTGTAATGGAGGTGAATGTGTGAATGCGCGGGTCGCGCACATCTCTTTGAATCACCTCAGCAATTACTTCCTTGAGGAGAGAATTAAGTTTTTTAATGCGGACTCTTTCAGCCATGGTCATTCCAGTTCTTGTTCTAAGTAGGTGATCTCGTAGCTTTGGATCACATCTCCCTCTTTCACATCACTGAAATGATGGAGCAGAATCCCGCACTCATGTCCTTTGTTCACTTCGCGGACATCTTCTTTCACTTTTTTGAGTGAAGCAATGGTTCCTTTCCAAATCAGATTATTATTGCGCAAGAGGCGTACATGGTGGTTGCGTCTAATGATGCCATCGGTCACAAGACAGCCTGCAATCGCTCCTAACTGAGACGATTTAAAGACTGCTTTGACAAGAGCAGTGCCCATATCTGTCTCTTGGGGGATCTTATCGAGAAGATTGACCATCACTGCTTTGATATCGTCGACAGCATGGTAGATCACATCATGGAGTTTAACAGTCACTTTTTTCTCTTGGATCATGCTTTCTGCATGGCTCTCAATTTGAGTGTGGAATCCGATAATAGTCGCATTAGATGTGGCAGCCAGCTCTACGTCAGATTCGGAAATCTGTCCCACATTTTCTGAAATCACATGGACATCTATTTTTTTCGCAGGGATTTTCAAAAGAGACTGTTTCAGTGCTTCTAAAGAGCCTTGCACGTCGGCACGTAAAATAAGATTTAAGATTTTCTTCTCTTTTTGCTCGCCTTTCTTTTGGAGCAACCCTTCTAAGGCGCCTCGTTTGCTCTTTTGGAGGAGCAGATCTTTATGTTGTTCTTGTCTGGCATGGGCAATTTCACGCGCCGTACGCTCACTTTCAACCACAATGAATTCGCTTCCAGCATCGGGAAGACCGGAGAGACCTGTAATTTTAACAGCCGCAGAAGGGTCTGCTTCTTGCAGTTCTTTGCCAAATTCATCATGCATCGTTTTGACACGGGCATAGTGGAGATCAAATATCAGAGCATCGCCTTTTTTCAAGGTGCCATTTTGAATCAGCACTGTGGCTACAGGGCCTAAACCCTTGTGCATTTCCGATTCGATCACAGTCCCCCGTGCGCGCATAGAGGGATTGGCTTTCAGTTCAAGGATTTCTGCTTGGAGTGCAAGCATCTCAAGGAGCTCTTTCAACCCATCTCCAGTAAGCGCTGAGCAATTAACGGTGATGGTGGTCCCGCCCCACACTTCAGGGAGCAAATTATTATCTGCTAGTTGGCGGTAGACCAGCTCTGGATTGAAATTGGGTTTATCTTTTTTATTGATTGCTACCACGATAGGCACATGGGCTTCTCTCGCTTGGTTTAATGCTTCAATGGTCTGCTCGCGGATTCCTTCATCGCCAGCGACAACGAGCACAACAATATCGGTGACTTCTGCGCCGCGGGCACGCATTTCGGAAAACGCTTCATGGCCAGGAGTATCCAAGATAGTGATATCTCCCACAGCTGTGTGGCATCTAAAAGCGCCAATGTGTTGTGTGATCGCACCCGCTTCTCCTGCAACAATATTGGTTTTGCGGATCGCATCGATAAGGCTTGTTTTTCCATGGTCCACGTGGCCCATAAATGTGACCACAGGGGGTCTAATAACAAGAGAGCCTTCGGGAGAGCTAGCAATCTCTTCTTTAATCGAACGATCGGTCACTTTAATGCGTTCGGCCTCTGATTTATCGATAGTGATTTCACATTCAAATTCATGGCCTAAAAGTTGAACTGTTGTTTCATCATCTAAAAAGTCATTTAATGTCACAACAATGCCTTGCATGAATAATTTGGCAATCAACTGGGATGCTTTGAGTTTCATTTCAGAGGCAAGATCTTTGATCGTAATCGGCAGGCGGATATGTAATTCGTCGGGCCGGATCGTAGTGTCTTCTTGCGGCATTGCCATTTTATGTTTGGCCTGCCTTTTTTTTCTCCAACCCTCATCTTCGCCTGCGCGTAAACCCATACGGTCTCTAGCATCGAAGCTTCTTTTTAAGTCCGGTTTTTTTGGTTGAAGATCGCGGTATTCTTTAAAGACAGCTTTTTTTGCGGGTTTAGGCGCTTCTTCAGGGAGTGACTTTTTTTCTACAGGCGGAGCAGCAGCTGGGCGAGGAGCTGGTTTTCTAGCTTCTGGAGGGTGTGTCTCTTTTCTTGTGAGAGGCGCTCTAGCAGGCGGTGTATACTCCCGCTTGCCTATCGGTTTTGGAAGAGGACGTGGTAAGGGCGCTTTGCCAATGGGTTGCGGCAATGGCCGCGCAGTGGGTGTAGGTTCCTCTTTTTTTTCTACTGGAGAAGGAGTAGTGGGCTGCACAGGGGGAAGCGGAACAGCTTTTGGTTTCTCTGCTGCAATCGGTTTTTCCACAGCAGGAGGCTGTTTTACCACTTCTTCTGAAGGGCGCTTTTTGACTGCTTCTTCTTCCTTTTCTTCTGCCGGTTTCTTTTTTACAGGTGGAGTTTTGAATTTGCCTATTTGAAGTGCAGCTGCGAGCTGAGTATTTTTAACTTTGATCTTTAAATTTTTGGCCAAAGTTTACATCCTCTTTTTGCGGATTTGTTCTAAGATCTGATAGGCCATATCAAGCGTGATATCAGGAATCTCAGCCAACTGTTCTGGTTTGGCATTGAGCACTTTTCGCGGCGTGTCATAAGTTGACTCGACCAGGCTGGTAAAAATAAATTTGCTTAGCGGACTCAAATCTTCATATTTCAAAGGCACATCTAACGTTGGGTCTTCCACGGCTGCCATCTGGGCCCTTTGGATATTCATCACTGCTTGGTATTCGCTCATTCTTTGCACTTCAAGCTGTGCTCCAATGAGCTGGCCATTTAAGCGCGCATTCATTCCCTTCTTACCAAGGACCACAGGATATTGCTCGTCATCCACTACAATAGAAATAGTCGATCCATCTTCGCTCACATTGATTTTCTTAATTTCTACAGGAGCGAGTGCGTTTTGGAGCAGCTGTACAGGATCTTCTGCATAGGGGAGAATATCGATTTTTTCATTATTGAGTTCGCGGATGATGTTTTTCACGCGTGACCCACGCACTCCTACGCATGCGCCTACAGGGTCTACTTTTGAATCTGTTGAGCTGACAGCCAGTTTTGTGCGGTAGCCGGCTTCTCGGACGATTTTTTCAATCACAATGGTGCCATCTTCTAATTCAGGCACTTCTTGTATAAAAAGTTGTTTCACAAATTCGGGGTGGCTTCGAGATAAAATCACTTCGGCGCCACCGCTTTCTGTATCGCGCACTTCCAAAAGGAGCGCTTGTACACGATCGCCCTGGTTGTAATGTTCCATTTTAGGATAGAAACGGTCAGGTAAAATCGCTTCTACTTTGCCGAGATCGACAATCAGTGTGGCGCCGCGGACCACTTTCTTCACATTTCCGGAGATAATTTCATTAATTCTATGGCGATACTCTTCGTAAATCACATCTCTTTCAGCGCTGCGCAATTTTTGGGCAATGATTTGCCGCGCCGTTTGTGCTGCAATACGGCCAAATTCTTGAGGAGTGGCTGTGATGTCTACCCAATCGCCGATCTCGCAATCAGGGTTGAGCTTACGCGCTTCATCCAAAGAGATCTCCTCTTCAGGAATGGTCACTTTGTCTACTACTTCTTTCTGCGCAATCACGTCAATCTGCCCTGTTTTAGGCTCGATTTTGACAGTGACGTTAATCAGCCCTTTAACACTTTTGCGTGCTGCGGCACGAAGCGATTCTTCTATGGCAGCAATGATCACTTCTCTTTTGATGCCTTTTTCGCGCTCTAGATATTCAAATATCGCGACTAAATCTTTATTCATTCATCCATTTCCTCTTGTTCTTCTTCTCTTTTTCTAGAAGATTCGGATTTACTTTTTCTTTTCGCTGCTGTTTTAGCTTTTCCTTTAGCGGCGCCCACTACAATCTCATCATGGCTGTACTGGTTTTGCTCAACTAAGTAATCTTTGATCGAAAGAGCAATCTTTTTATGCTCTGGATCCAATTTAATCACTTTAGCAGTGATCGGATCGCCCACTTTGACCACTTCTTCTACTTTGCCGAAAGGCTGATCTGAAAGCTCTGTGACATGCACTAGAGCCTCGATGCCATTATCTAGCTCTACAAAGGCTCCGAAAGCAGTGATTTTGGTAACAATGCCTTTAACAAGAGAGCCCACTGGCATCGTTTTCTCAATCGATTCCCAAGGATTCATGCCCAGCTGTTTCACGCCTAGGGTGATTTTTTTGCTTTCTTTATCTACGGAAAGCACCACTGCTTCTACCACATCTCCCTTCTTTAAAATTTCAGAAGGGTGAGACACTTTTTTAATCCAACTCAAATCAGAGATATGGATCAATCCTTCAACACCTGGTTCCAACTCCACAAAAGCGCCGTAGTTGGTCAGGTTGCGGATCTCTGCCTTTACGGTCTCCCCAATAGGATATTTCTGGTCGATATCTTCCCAAGGGTTTTTTTCCATCTGCTTAATGCCGAGGGAGATTTTGCCTTCATCTTTCTGAATAGAAAGAACAACGGCCTCTACCTCATCCCCTTTATTGACCACTTGCGTCGGATCGGTCACATTTTTGACCCAAGACATTTCAGACACATGGATCAGCCCTTCAATGCCAGGCTCAATCTCAATGAAAGCGCCATAGGGAACAAGATTAACAATCTTTCCTCTGACATGGGTGCCTGGAGGATATTTATGTTCGATGGCTTCCCAGGGATTTTTCTCTTTTTGTTTCATGCCTAAAGCGACGCGGCCTTTCTCTTTATCCACATGGAGGATCATCACTTCAAGTTCTTGACCTACATGGACCATTTCAGAAGGGTGTTTGATCCGCTTCCAGGTCATGTCGGTAATGTGCAGCAACCCATCGATGCCTTCTAGGTCGAGGAAGACACCAAAATCGGTGATATTTTTAACAACACCGCGATAGATCTCGCCTTCATGAATATGTTCCAGCATTTCCGCTTTACGGGAGATGCGCTCGTCTTCCAGAAGTTCTCTTCTGGAGATGACAATATTTTTCCGGTCCATATTGATCTTCAGAATTTTGAAGTCATAAGTATGGCCGATGAATTCATCCAGATTTTTAATTTTCTTATTATCTATCTGAGAGCCGGGTAAGAAGGCTTCCATGCCAATGTCGACCATGAGGCCGCCTTTGACTTTTCGAATGACCTTCCCTTTAACAATAGAGCCTTCTTTGCAATGGTGGACAATATATTCCCACTGTCTTTGGCGTCTTGCTTTTTCGCGCGAGAGCACAATCTGGCCATCGTCGCCTTCTGCCTGATCTAAGTAAACTTCAACGTCGGCACCGAGGTCTAAAGAATCTGATTCATCAAATTCTGAAAGAGGAACGAGCCCTTCCGATTTAAGCCCTACATCGACCACAACAAAATCTTTCGTCAGTTCTACAATCCTGCCTTTCAGGATTTGACCAATATTCATTGAAGAAATCGAGCCTTCGCCAGCGGTAGTTTCTTTAGCATTGAGCAATTTTTTAAACTGCTGGGCGTCGGTTTCCTGGAATTCAACATCATCAACAATCTTGCTGTCATTCCATTGTTGTTTGAGGGTTTTGGACATGTTAAAGGTTACTCCTAAAATGATTAATTCTTAAAGTAGAGAACCCATCCTATTGCTGGCGCTACCCTAAAAGAGTTGAGACCTGCAATAAGATAGGTTCACATGACCGTTAATGTTAACAAAAGATTAATAAAAAAATCAAGGATTGATTACCATCGACTTAAGATATGAGCGCTCAAAATGGAACTATAGTCATGAAATTCGGGGGGGCATCAGTCGCCACGCCGGAACGGTTTTCCTCTATAGCAGACATAATTTTAAAAAAATCATTTGACTATCCGCGGATCGTGATCGTGGTCAGCGCCATGGGCAAAACCACCGATGAGCTGAGCGCGCTGGCCAAGAAAGTGCACCCTTCCCCGCCTAAACGGGAGCAGGATATGCTGCTTACGGTAGGGGAAAGGATTAGCATTTCTCTTTTGGCGATGGCCCTTGCTTTGAAAAATAAGGAGGCTATTAGCTTTACTGGAAGCCAATCGGGCATTATCACCTGTAATAACCATTGTGATGCACTCATTGTGGATATTCGACCGCACCGGATCTTAAAGCAGCTCCAGGCAAAAAAAATTGTGATAGTGGCCGGATTTCAGGGGATGAGCTTAGATGGGGAAATCACCACTTTAGGCAGGGGAGGGTCTGATACTTCGGCTGTGGCCTTGGCAGCCTCCTTACAGGCGGAGAAAGTAGAGTTCTATAAAGATATTTTAGGGATTTTTAGTAGTGACCCGAAAACAGACCCGGGGGCTAAACTATTTTCTTTTCTCACCTTTGATCAGGCGCAAGAGATCGCTCAAAAAGGGGCCAAAGTGCTCCATCCGCGTGCATTAACATTGGCAAAAAAAAATCAGATCCCGCTCCATGTGATCCCTTTTGAGCAGCCCGATTTTGCAGGAACATGGGTCGGAGAAAAGGGAGGATCTTTTAGCAAGCCCCAGTTTGAATCAGAACTAGAGGGGGTCCATGTCCCTTGATGATTTAGAAATCTGTACTGTTTTCGATTCCTCTTACCACAAAGAATATATCCAGTCCGTTTTAAAAAAAATGCTTCCTCAGGGCATAAAAAAGCAGATCCATGAGGCTGTGCCTATGTTGAAATGGTTTGCTTGGGCGCCAGATTCCTCTTTTAACCTGTCCCTTTTTTTGCTTTGCCTCTACAGACCTGGAGTAGAAAAATTTTTCTACGATATGATTGGCCACTGGCTCCTTCCTGGAAAACATCTGGATATTGCGCTCCATTTCTCGATAAATTTCAAGTTCACGCAATTAGGAGAGGAGAGGTATACGATTTCAGAACTGGTTCTCTCATTTGATAGTGCGCAAGAGTTAGAAAGGGCAGAAAAAAATTTTTTCTTTATCGAAAAAGAAATTTTGTTAGGAGTGAGCTCTTTTTTTCATGCTAGTCGCATTTTGGAGATCAAAGGACTTTCCCTCTATGATAAAACAGCGCTGATTCAAGAGAGAATCAGTCAACTTTTAAGGAAAAAACCTACCACCATCGATTACGATATCTTTGCGCTCATGCAACATTTCCTTGTTTCTTCGAAGGATGAATTTAAATCGGTGCATGATGTGGCCCACATGAGTCGCCTGATTGCCATTTTTTACTTTTTTCAGCATGCATTGCTCAAAGAGACAGAAAAATTTCCCGCTAAAAGAGCACTATTTTTAAAAATAAAAAAAATCCAGTTGCATCACCCTCTAATGATCAAACGGGCGCTGGCTATTTTTGTCGGCATTAATTTTCTAAAAGAAAATGAGATGTTTGAAAAAAGACATCTGCTGGCCGCCATCCATCATCTGTTGCCAGAGGCTGATTATGTGGAAGATTCCTACTTTGTACAAGAAAACAAAGAAGACCGGCTGCCGCTCTTTTATTTAGAGATCGAAAAAAAGGGAGGGGCTGAGTTTTCGCAAACAGAAATCGGGCAGCTGCGTCTGATGCTTCCTGATGAGATTAAAAAACGGATTGAGCAGCTGGCACTGCCTCTTTTTATGCCACGCAATGAAGAAGAGGTGATGCGCAATATTTTGATTTTAAGTCGTGAGCTTAAGTTTATTAAAGATCTGCCGCAGATGATCATTTCATTTGATGAGCAAAGCGAAAGTGAATTATCATTTACAGTGGTTCTGGTCCGCATTCTGCTTCCAGAACATCTTCCATTGAAAGAGCTCTTTGCAAATAGTCCTTTAAAACCCCATTTTGAACGCTCCAAAGTGGTAGGAATGATGCGTAAAAAATATCCGAAAGAGGCGACCGTTTTTCGTGTCAAACTTTTCAATGAGAAATTTTTAAGAGATGACCATTCCTTGGATCTTTATCAAGCGCGCCTTGCGGTAGCTGCTGCTGTGCAAGAGGTAATAGGCAGCGTGCGCGATTATAATGGGGGCATGATTTCCAAGCAGAATGAAAATTTCCATCATTTAAAATTAAGCATGGAAGAGCTTGCAAGCAAACATCTGCTTCTTTTGCAGAATTTCTTCTATTCGATTTTCCCTATTGAGCAGAGTGCGACTTTAGATTCTAAAATCTTGAAAAATCTATTTTTGATGCTCTTGAATGCAGTCGAGAAAAAGGAGAGTGCACTGTCTATTGAGATGAAACAGATGGAAGATTTGACGCTGATCATGGCAAGCTATCAAGATCCCGAGGATAAAGAGCGGTTTTTAAATCTTTTTCAAACGTCAGACATTTCATCTCGCGAACTGGCCACTACGCAATTAAAAATCTTAGACACCCATTATTTAGGGCTCATCTACCTCTCCAGCGATCCCCTCCGTCAAAAAGAATTCCGCCACTGCTTTGCAGTAACATAAAAATATAGAGAAAAAGGCGCCACAGACAGTCGGGGCAACATAGTGTCGCCCCCGCTGCCCTCGATTTTCGGGCACGCACGCGGGCACGTTAAATTTAACATGCCGATAGTATTGGCAAAAATAGATTTACGTGGAAGTGGAATGGCATTACAATGAGCTTATGTCTGATGAATTTCATATCTTAAAATTAGTCTGTAAAGGTGAAAACAGATGAATGATACAAGTCCAGAGATGATGGAAAAAATGCATGAACTCATTCGTGCAAAAACACCTTCTGAAAGAGCCAATATGGGCTGCTCCATGTTCAATACCTCAAGAACTTTGGTCATTGATGCCATCTTGAGAGAGAATCCCAATATTTCAAAAGTTGATTTGAAAAAAGAGCTGTTTTTAAGATTCTATGGCGATGATTGCTCTCAAGAAACGAAAGAAGCATTCTTTAGACGTCTAGAAAACTAATCCTAATTTTACATTCTTCACTGATGAAAATTCTTAAGCTTTTGGATTTTCAGTTGGTTCTGCAACGCGACGCGGGCAACATAGTGTTGCCCCGACTGTCTAGGGCGCCTTTTTATTAATTTCAGTATTTCTGCTTTATTTTTATTATGGAGAATAATCCGTCATGATCGGTGTCAGGTAGACTCTTCGCCGTGACTTCTCCCATGGATATCCGCTTAGTCTTTAATTGATATTGATTTGCTTTGGGGGTCTTCATCAGAAGAGCATAATCGATCAGCTCTAGCGGCGCAGTAAACCCATTAGGGTTGCGATTGGCTTTCCACCAATAATCGGTAAAGTCATGGCAGGTGCGGTTTTCTTTGGTGATGCTAGTGCGGCCTAGATTGTAATTATCAATAAAATGGGCTTTTAGGAGCTTTTCTGCTGGTTCATTTGAGCCCCATTGTATGTTAAGATCGCCGCACAGGAAAAAAGGCACCTGAGAAATTTTGGCCTTTTCTTGCAAAACTTTCATTACCTGTTCTAGTTCTTTAGTGCGTATCTCTTGCGCTGTGGGAGTTTGAAAAGGTTGTAAATGGGTCGTTGTGATATGGCCTAAATGGCGCTCGCCGCTTTTGATATCAAACTCAAAAAAACCATAAGAACGTACCTTTTCTCTTTTGTCAAAGAGAGTGAATTGTGGATTTTCAATTTTATATTTGCTCGCTACAAAAAGACCGCTAGGAATTCCGATCACATCCACTCTAGGTCCAATATTTGTGTAAAAATAGGGGTATTTGCTTTTTAATCGCTCATAGAAAGCCTCACCCGCCTCTGGGTCGAACACTTCCTGAAGACAGATCAGATCCGCATCCGTTTCTTCAATACGGTTAATCAGAGAATCAATCCGCTCCTTCCAAGGAGTTGGTCCACCATAGAGCATCGGAAGGATATCTGCAAAACCGCATACGTTAAGATTCAAAATGGAAAAGCTGCCGTCAGAAGAGAGCTTTTCTTTTCCCTCCCCAGTGCGATAAACAAATGCTTCCATGGGCAATTGTGCCAGCTGCTCTTTTAATTTTTCTACTCGGCTTGCTAGATCAGAGGTGAGCGCTGAAGAGGGGATTTCTGAAAGCTGCAAGTAGGCGATATTGCGCTCTGCGGGAGTAAGAGAATCGAAAGAGATGTTTTCTAAATAAGAGACAATTGTAGGCAAAATTTCATGATTTAATTGAATCACAAGAGCCACTGAGAGAGAGACAGCCACTTCTTTGCCCGTTGCTTCCACAGGGGCATCTGCATTTGCGATCCCAAGGCTGGAAAGGAGAAAATTGGTATTAATCACCTTATTTCTGAGCACATTCCAATTCGTAATCGTATTTTCAAAATTGCGATTTTGAATCGTTCTATAGCTATCAACAAACTCAGAAAGTTCCGATAAAGTGCGCTCTTTTATTGCAGACACTTCTCGAAGTGTCTTTGGTACGATAGGGGTAGAAGAAATAGTGGCAACTGGTGTCTTTGAAGTAAATAATTTAATCGGCAGCCCAATCAGTAGTGCAGCGGCCGCAATAATAGAAATTAATTTAATCCATTTTTTATTTTTTAAAAAATTAGTTATCAAAATTGCCTTCCTTTCTTTTTTGGAAAATAAATTATAACAGAATTAGTAGTAAATAGAAAGTTATAAATAAAAACTTTAGTTTGTTCTAGAGAGGACTTTACTTGACTTCTGTCGCCTGGGATAAGAAAATAATAGATTATGGGTCATCATTGGCCAATCATTATTGAACCTTCTTTGCTCTCAGGGGACTTTGGGCGTTTAGCTGAAGAAGCTAAACGCATTGAAGAGGCAGGCGCAGATGCGATCCATATTGATATTATGGACGGCCATTTTGTGCCTAATTTTGCGTTGGGGCCACGCGCAGTGGCTGCGATCAATCGTGCGACCAATCTTTTTTTAGATGTGCACATCATGATCTACAATCCCTACGATTATGTAGAAAGATTTGTAGAGGCAGGGGCCGACCGGATCACCTTCCATTTTGAGGCCACTGAAGATGTGGAAGAGACTTTGAAATATATCCGCCGTTGCAATGCGCAAGCGGGGCTGGCTTTCTGTCCTGAAACTTCTTATTCGATGATCCCAAAATATCTGGACAAATGTGATCTGATTTTATTTATGACTGTCAATCCAGGTTTTGGTGGGCAGGCATTTATGCCGGAAGTGCTTAAAAAGATTAAATTCACGCGCGATTTGTGCGATCAGCTTAATATCCGTACAGGAGGAAAAACGATGCAAGAAGGAACAAATCCTCAATCATTAGCTCCATTTAATATTCAAGTTGACGGCGGCATCAGTGATAAAACGGCAGCGCAATGCGTCAAAGCAGGGGCCAATGTACTTGTGTCCGGAACCTACCTTTTTGGGGCGCCGGATATGCAAAAAGCGATTCAAAAATTAAAGGTATTCAAATGAAAAAAATCGTCGTGATTGGCGGGGGGACTGGCAATTTTTCGGTGCTCAAAGGGCTTAAAAACTACCCTGTTGATATCAGTGCGATTGTATCCATGGCCGATGATGGAGGAAGTACTGGTATTTTACGTGATGAATTGGGAGTGCTTCCTCCAGGAGATGTACGGCAATGTTTGGTCGCTTTATCCAATTCTTCGAGACTGTTGCGCTCTCTTATGAATTACCGTTTTGAAAATGGCGGCTTGGGTGGCCATAGTTTTGGAAATCTGATTTTATCTGCTCTTGAAAAGGTGACAGGCAGTTTTGAAAAAGCAGTCGAGGAAGTGGGCAAAATTTTGGCGATCAAAGGCAAAGTGATCCCTGTGACGACGCACCAAGTGCGCCTGAAAATGATTCTTAATAATCGCAAAGTTTTAGAAGGGGAAAAAGATATCTATCTGTCTCAGGAGATCGATCAAGGATATAAAAGCATCTATTTAGAGCCTTATGCTGAAGTGAATCCTCATGCTGTCCAAGAAATTATGAACGCGGATCTTGTGGTGATTGGACCTGGAGGATTGCATACCTCTTTGATCCCGAATCTGCTTGTAGAAGGCGTTGCCGATGTGCTGAAGCGCAGCCACTCTAAAAAAATATTCGTCGTTAATTTGATGAACCGCAAAGGGCAGACCACCGGATTTAAAGTAAGCGACTATTTAAGCGAGATTATCAAATATATTGGAAAAGATATCTTCGACTACATTCTTGTCAATAACCAGCCACCTTCCCAAGAGCTGATCGATGTTTATGCAGAAGAGGGAACTTTAGTGCCTAACGACTTAAAAGAGGAGCGCGTCATTTCTGCACCGCTTCTCGGAGAGCTCAAAAAAGGCCATCAAGGGGATCTTATCAAGCGCAATTTAATCCGTCACGATTCTAAGAAATTAGCGCAGGAGTTGATGAAAATTGTTAGTCATCTTTGATTTAGATGATACCCTCATTGACACTTCTGGGACCATTATGCCTTTTAAACTCCACCTAGCGCTCACTCGCATGGTTGAAGCAGGTTTAAAAATAGACTCTTTTGAAAAGGCCTATGAGCTCATGCAGCAGCTCAATAGCAAAGCGGAAGCAACAAGGCAGACGCTCTCTGCTTTATTAAGCCATTACCAAGCACCAAACTCTTTTTTTGATATTGCACTGCAAGCTTTAGTGGAACCGCTGCCTGAAGATTTTATTGTTAAAACATGGCGCCAGACAGCGCACGTTTTATCTGAATTAAAAAAAAATCATTTTTTAGCCATTGTCACTATGGGAGATCCCCATTTTCAAATGGAAAAGATTAAAAAGGCTGGCCTGGAACCCACACTTTTTTGTAAAATTGCTGTCGCTCAGATGGAGTCCAAAAAATCGCATTATAAGTCTCTTATGGACGAACTGGGACTGTTGCCTAAGCAGGTAGTTGTCGTGGGAGATCGGATCGGCAATGATCTTACTCCTGCAAAAGAGCTTGGAGCGACCACTGTCCATCTTATGAAGGGACGTGGAAAAAATAGTCAAGGTCCCAAAGAACATGTGGACTTTACAATTTCTGAAATAGAAGAACTTATGGGAGTGTTATGACCAAAACTGCGACGACGAGTAATCAGATCATCCCGGGGATGACCATCTCCTTAGATGGAAAAATCTACCGCGTAGAATCGGCTGTCAAAGTGACTGTCGCTAAAGGTAACCCTTTCATTAAAACTAAGCTGAAAGATTTAATGAGTGATGAACTTCTCGAAAAGAATTTTAAAGAAGGACAGGCTATCCAGGAAGTTCTCTTAGAAGAAAGACAGCTTGAATTTCTCTATTTAGAAGGAAAAGATTATCTATTCCTCGATATCGATAATTTAGAGCAGGTATTGATTCCGCGACAGGTTATTGCGGATAAAGTCAATTATCTCAAAGAGGGCATTGCCATTAAAGCGATGTTCTATGGCAGCCAGGTATTTTCTATTGAACTCCCTCAATTTTTAGAGGTGATGGTCGCCAAGATCGAAAGTTCTGAAGCGCTTCCCTCCATGTCTAATGCGACAAAAGTTGCGATATTAGAGACAGGGGCGCGTATCGATGTCCCTCTTTTTGTTGAGGTGGGAGACATCATCAAAGTGGATACAATGACAAGTGAATTTGTCCAAAGGGTGTAACTATGGATTTGAAACAGATTAAAGAATTGATGGCCACGATGGAAAAGGCGGGCATCAAAAAAATTCGAATTAAAGAAGAAAAAGGATTCGAATTAGAGCTTGTTAGAGAAGAAGACCATCTGCCGCCTTCTGTTCAAAGCACTGTGCATGTTCTGCCTCCTGTCCATGAACATTTTATTCCGCACCATGCGCATCACACTCTTCCTCAACGCACCTCTACTGAAGCAGAAAAAACAGTGGAAAAAACAGGGAAATATGTGGCTTCTCCGATGGTGGGCACTTTTTATGCTTCCCCCTCTCCCGATGATCCTCCTTTTGTGAAAGTGGGAGACCGTGTAGAGGAAGAGACCATTTTATGTATAATAGAAGCAATGAAAGTGATGAATGAAGTTAAAGCGGGCGTCAGCGGGACGATCGCAGAAATTTTAGTCGATAGCGGCCATCCTGTTGAGTTCGGAACAAAAATGTTTCGTATAGTCTAAAATATGCAGAAAATTTTAATTGCCAATCGCGGAGAAATTGCAGTCCGAATTATCCGCGCCTGCCATGAAATGGGACTGCAAACTGTGGCGGTTTATTCGCAAGCCGATGCAGAAGCGCTCCATGTGCTCCATGCAGATGAGGCGATCTGTATTGGAGAACCTCCTTCGTTAAAGTCCTATTTAAAAATTCCTAATATCTTGTCTGCGTGCGAGATCACACAGGCGGATGCCATCCATCCCGGCTATGGTTTCTTAGCAGAAAATGCCAATTTTGCCTCTATTTGCCAAAGCTGCGGGCTTAACTTTATTGGACCCTCGCATGAGGCCATTGCAATGCTTGGGGACAAAGCCAAAGCCAAAGCGACTGCCAAGCAGGTCAAATGCCCTGTGATCCCTGGTTCAGAAGGCATTGTTGAAGATGTGCACGAAGCGCTGAAAGTCGCAGAGAAAATTGGCTATCCGATTTTTATTAAAGCGACAGCAGGCGGTGGAGGCAAGGGCATTCGGATCGCCTATGATCAAGATGAGTTTATCCGACAGTTTGCTGCCGCACGCGCAGAGGCAGAAGCAGCCTTTAATAATCCGGATGTTTACTTAGAAAAAATGATCGTGAATCCGCGTCATATCGAGATCCAGGTGATTGGCGATAAGCATGGAAATTACGCCTATTTGGGGGAAAGAGACTGTACTATTCAACGACGGCGCCAAAAGCTGATTGAAGAAGCACCAAGCCCCATTTTAAATGAGTCGCTGCGCAAAAAAATTGGAGAAGCGGCCGTTGCCATTGTCAAAGCAGCAAAATACTACTCTGTGGGCACTGTGGAGTTTCTCTTGGATCAGAAAATGAACTTCTATTTTATGGAGGTAAACACACGGATCCAGGTGGAGCATACCATCACAGAAGAGCTCACAGGCATCGATCTGATCCGTGAGCAGATCAAGATTGCACGCGGAGAAAAACTTAGCTTTAAACAAAAAGATATAGTGATCAATGGCCATGCAATCCAGTTGCGCATCAACGCCGAGGATCCACAGCACAATTTTGCACCCTCACCAGGGCTTTTAGAACATTTTATACCGCCGGGTGGGCCCCATGTACGTATCGATACTGCCTGTTATACAGGCTACCGGATCCCTCCTAATTATGATTCGATGATTGCGAAGCTGATTGTACGTGGAAAAGATCGTGGAGATGCGATTGCTGTTGCAAAAAGAGCGCTTGCAGAGTTTCATATTAGCGGCATGAAAACCACCATCCCTTTTCATAAATATATGTTGCAAGACGAGCGGTTCTTAAAGAACGACTATTTTATTAACTATATTGATCAGTTGATTCAAGACGGCTGCCGTTTCGAATTCTAAAGTGTCTACATAGACTTTTTGTTTGATTTTTCACTAACTTATTCATTTTTAATTGGTTAAAAAGCATCCTTTTTTAAGGATTTAAAATATTTTTTTTGATATAATCTTTAGCAGATTAAAAAAATTAATAAAAAATCATATTATGGCATCAATTTCTTCTACAACATCAAGCAGTCAAAGTGCTTCTTTAACGGTGGCATCAACTGACCTAGATTTTCCTAAATTAAAGCAAGCGGAAGAGAGTTTTGCGACTTGTTCTTCTTCAATTGCCTCTGTTTCTGGAACTCTACCCACTAGAGTTAGTTCTGTAGTAGCAGAGTTACAGAGCAGCACTTTTAGTTTAAAAAACGCTTCGGTTGATCGCGAAACTAGAAGATTGTCCCGTCGTATTCCTTTGCCTCCTTCTTTACTTACTGTAGAGACCCCTAGGCTTGATATAGAGCAGCGCTACCAAGCAGCACTACTTGAAATACAAACTATTCCCAATGAATTAAATATTCCGCTCGAAAATTTGGCTGCATTGATCGATTCTGCGTCGCAGACTTCTTCTGTGCAAGAACTTAATAAGAAGCTTGATGAGCCCATGGCGCCAAGGAGTACAGCAATGGAAAAAGCACGCCCTGTCCTTCAAAATATAATAGCAAAAATTAAAAACGCGATTAAAGAATTTGAAGACCAAGGTTCTATAGATTTTTTAATTGAAAAATTAGCAGAAAAACATGGCGTCAATGAAATAAAAATGCGCCGATTCATTATTGTTGCAAAAGGCAGATTAAAGCAAATAGCCGAGAAACATCAAGTGGATCGCCATATGTTGCTTCAAAGAGCAATAAATCCTAAAGCACATTCTGCACGTCTCATTCAGGTAATAGAGATCCCAGTTGTCTCTTCAGCAATGCAATCTTTAGTTACTTCAAGCTTTTCTTCTCCTTCTACTTCTATGAGACTAGCACCCTCTATTGAAGCTGATAATAAAGAAACACCATTGCCTAGAATGGGATTGCGTTTTCAGACACTGGCTAGAACTCAAACAAGTTCTCTTGGAAGGATTAGAATAGCACTTTTTAAAAGATTAGAAGGTGCGATTCAAGCGCTTGGCGAAAATCCTACAGAGGAAGATTTCCAAAAAGTTGCTGATTCCTCTTCCTATGAGCTAGAAACATTAAAAAATTATAGAGAAGCGCTTCAGGAACTGCGTAAGGGGGAACCTTATGATCAGGAGACTAACCAATTGCAAAAAAAGATCACAGCTACGGCCGCACTTTATAGTATTGATGCAATATATCTTAATCAGTTATACCAAAAGCCAAAAAAATAAATTGATTTAAATTTTAATTATTAAAAATAAAGGAATAATTTTATGAGTGGAACATTGCCAACATCTGTTTCTAGTGTCATATCATCAACAACATCTCAGCCAAGCCCTTTACGGAGAAGGATACCTTCGTTTCGAAGAACACATTCTGCGAGTTCTATTGCGTCAATGGAATCATCATCAGTACCCGCACAACAGAGTGGAACAGCATCTGCATCTGTTTCTCATATGCCCTCCCGGCCATTAGGTCTTGCGTCTGCGGCAAGCCCTTTACAGAGAAGGATACCTTCGTTTCGAAGAACACATTCTGCGAGTTCTATTGGGGCAGTGGAGTCTTCCTCTGCGTCCTCGCAACAGAGTGGAACATTGCCTACCTCTGTTTCTAGTGTCATCTCATCTCAGCCATCTCAATCTATGGAAAGCCCGCGAAGGAGATTAAGTTTACAAAGAATACAATCTCCAAGTAAAGCTAAAGAACCAGCTGATACCAAAAAAATGGGAGCTTCATGGCTTGCATTAGATCAAGCATACAAAAAAAAAGGAATTACTGATTTTACAATGAGCATTGGAGATCCTATAGCATATCAAAATCTAAAATCAGTCCTCACAGGCGTAGTTTTAGATGGAGATGACTCAGGAGATTTAGAGGTAGCAGCTGTTACAAATAAAGTGAATTTAGCAACTGCGCGTAAATATCGGGATGCTCTTGTTAAGTTAAAACAAGAATCAGCACCTAAAGAAAAATTTGTTGCGATTGCTAGAGAATATAGCATAGATAGCAGTTATCTCATGCGCTTATACAATGATCTAGTCGTTAAATCTAAAGGTAAATAGATTGTTTTTTCTCTAGGAAAGAAAAAGTAGCCTGAGCTATTTTTGTTCCAATGAAAGGCATTATATTAGCAGGTGGGCGGGGCACGCGGCTCTACCCGAGTACTCTAAGCACCTGCAAGCAGCTCCTGCCCATTTACGATAAGCCGATGATCTATTACCCGCTTTCGGTGCTCATGCTAGCGGGCATACGTGAGATTTTAATCATTTCAACACCCCAAGATGTAGAACGCTTCCAGGCCATCTTTCAGGATGGCTCTGCTCTAGGTCTCTCCTTTTCTTATGCAGCGCAGCCTTTCCCCCGAGGAATTGCGGAGGCCTTTTTAATTGGAAAATCGTTTATTGAAAATCAAAATGTGGCTTTAATTTTGGGAGATAATATTTTTTATGGCCACCATCTTTCTCAAGTATTGCAAGACTCTGTGAAGCTGCAAAAAGGGGGGAGGATCTTTGGATATGAAGTGAAAGATCCAGAGCGTTATGGGGTGATCGTTTTCAATGAAAAAGGAAAGATGATCGATATTATTGAAAAACCTAAAGAGGCCCCTTCACGCTATGCGGTGACTGGTCTCTATTTTTATGATCAATCAGTGGTAGATCTTGCCAAAGAGCTTCGGCCTTCCGCACGGGGCGAATTAGAGATCACAGACCTTAATCGGGCCTATTTGGAGAGGGGAGAGCTGGATCTGCATCTGTTTGATAGGGGATTTGCTTGGCTGGATACCGGAACCTGTGATGCCCTACAAAATGCGGCTGCCTATGTGCAAGCGATCCAGGCACGTCAAGGGATTAAGATCGGCTGCATTGAAGAAATTGCTTATAAAATGGGTTATATTGATGAAGAGCAGTTTTTAGAGCGGGCCCAATTCTTTTCTCAATCTGAATATGGCGCCTATCTGTTGGAGATCGCTCAAAAGTTTTCTAGAGATTTCACCTTTTTGTAATGGGTATGGATTTCGTCTGCGATCTTGTCTAGATCATCCGAAACGGTCACAAGATTAAATCCATGTTCGTCAATGCAGCCTTTACAGAGCACTGTCTCATTGAGCCACTCGATCAAGGGTGCCCAATAGTCTTTTCCTACAAGATAGATAGGGAAAGGTTTGGTTTTTCTTGTTTGGATCAGCGTTAAACATTCAAAGAGTTCATTTAAGGTCCCAAATCCCCCAGGAAAGGCGACAAAGGCGGCCGCATAGCGGACAAACATCACTTTGCGCACAAAAAAATAGCGGAATTTAAGCAGATATTTTTCATTGATGTAGCGGTTCGGTTTTTCTTCTTGAGGCAGATCAATGCAGACCCCGCACGATAGCCCGCCGGCTTCATAAGCGCCTTTATTGGCCGCTTCCATGATGCCCGGGCCGCCGCCTGTGGTCACAGCAAAGCCTTTTTTCACCAACTTTTTAGCCAGTAGTTCAGCCTGTTTATAGTGGCGGTTGGTTTTTTTTGTCTGGGTCGAGCCAAAAATAGTGACGGAAGGACCCAGATTGGTTAATTTTTCAAATCCTTCCACAAATTCAGACAGAATACGAAAAACGCGCCAGGCCTCAACGTTTTGAGGTAGGACCATTGCAGTCTTTGGCGCAGTTTTTTTAGATTTACGGGGCAAACTTTTTAAATCCTTTTCTTCGTTTGCGATAGGGGATAAAGGTGGCCTGCTTTCCTGTGACTACTTCATGCAGGTTTTCAACAGCCATAAATGCTTCCGGATCTTCTCGCAGCACAATCTCTTTTAGCTGTGCTAAATCCAATCTTTCCACAATGATAAAAATGATCTCGCGCGACGCTCCGGAATAGCCGCCTTTTCCATGCATGATCGTGAGTCCCAGGCCCATCTCTTTCATGATGATTTTCGCAAGTTCTGTGGGCTTTGAAGACATCACCATCACAGATTTTAGTTCGTCTAAGCCAACGATCACTAGATCGATCATTTTAAACGCGACAATGTAGGTCATCAGCGATTGCAGCGCGATATGCCAGTCTCTAAAGATCAGGCCATAGGCGCCGAATACAAAAATATTGGCGATCAGCACAATCTGACCGATCGTAAATCCCCATTTGCGATTCAAAATAATGGCCATGATCTCTGTGCCGTCGACGCAGCCGCCATTACGGATAATCAGACCGACGCCGACGCCTAAAATGGCGCCTCCAAATACTACAATTTCAAGCACCTCTCCTTGAAAAGGAGGCGTGGTTTCCAAAAGCAATAAACTTCCCGCAAAAAGCAGGATCGCAATGAGCATATGCACCACAAAGGTGCGCCGGATCAGACGGAATGCTAAAACCACAAAGGGCAGGTTGAGCACAAGCAAGAAATAGGAGAGATAATTATCCCCAAAGAGACGGGCTAAGATCAGGGCGACGCCCACCACTCCGCCGTCAATCAAATGATTGGGAAATAAGAAAACACGGATAGAGACAGCGGCTAAAAAAGCGCCTATAGCGATCCAAAAAAAATCTCTAAAGTAGTGCCAGAAGAGGGTCGGTTTCGTGTAAGTGCTCACCATAAAATTCCTTATAGACAGTTGCCTTTAAAAAGAAAAGAAATGGCGCGGGAGACGGGGCTCGAACCCGCAACTTCCGCCGTGACAGGGCGGTGCTCTAACCAATTGAACTACTCCCGCAAAAAAACGCATGGGCGCAACAGGACTCGAACCTATGACCACCTGTGTGTAAGACAGGCGCTCT
>CAZMTP010000003.1:0-58028 GCA_964569185.1 uncultured bacterium | reverse complement strand
TTAGTTGTCAAGTCACTTGTTTCTTTTGGAGCTCATATCTTCCCATAAGTTCCGCTTTCTCAAGGACATGGCCTTCCATTTTTTGTTGAATTTCTTCAATCGTCAAACCTTTGGGAAGATCAAAAAATGCATCTAAAGCATAGAGTTTGAAGAAATAACGGTGTTCCCGATCCGGCGGACAAGGCCCCATATAAGCGGTCCGGCCATTGGTTCCCCTGCCAGCAGTTCCAGGAGGCGCTGAATGTTCGGGGATCATAGAGGTATGCGGATGCATATCATACACAATCCAATGGACCCATATGCCATCGGGACGAATGGTGGTGGGCACATCTGGATCATCTACAATCAGCACAAGGCTTTTGGTCCCTTTAGGAACATCAAAAAATTGCAGCTGCGGACTCCAATTGAACCCCTCGCAGGTATACTTGATGGGTATTTTTTCCCCATTTTTGAATGCTGTGCTTGTAATTTTCATATGAACCTATTTAAGTTGTTGCATAAGCTTGATCTGGATTGGAGTGCGAAGGTCGACCCATAGCCCCTCCATCTCTTCAGAGGTCTGTTTAGGTAAAAAACCGACCACACCTAAAGGTTCAATCCTTCCATTGGAGTAGACATGGAAATCAAGATTATTTAATTCGCAATTATTAAAAGTTAAATTCAACACTCCTGCTAATGCCCGCGGTTTTTTAGTGGGCAAATTCTTAATGGGTTCATCAGTAGAGACAGTATAAAAAAACCGCTCATTTTTTTTAAAAATCCGAATATCAAAATCGGTCTGATAGGTGAGCGCCAGCGTTTGCACTTTCCGCATATCGGTCAATAGTAGGTCAATCTGCTTTTGAAAACGATGGACGTCGATCATATCTTTGATCTGCCATGCCAAAACAGCAGAAATAAGCCCTAATAAAACAAGGCACAAAGTAATTTCGATCAGCGTAAAAGCACTTTTATTTTTTCTTTTTCGCCGGCTTTTCATTTGCTGCGTTTTTTTTATTTTCTTTATATTTTACTAAAGCATCCGATATTACTGTAACCGTTTTTGTTTCATCAACTGAAATATTAAATCGATTTCCCCAGCCATCTAAGACAAATTTGTCCGCATCTTTAATTAGGCCAGATTTCTTTAAGTAAGTTTCGGGATTTTTTTCTACTGCATCAGGGGTCAGTTCGTTATCTTTGGTCAGCTCTAACTCCAAAATATCCCTGATTTTTGCGGAAGCCTGCTCGGTCTTAAAAGCGCGGCCCTCATCCAAGCTTCCTTTCATGTTGTAGCCAATCACGCTTCCAATCAGACCGATAAGCAAGATCACAATCATGATCTCTAGAAGAGTGAAAGGTTTTTTCTGTTTTATTTTCATATGTACCTATTGGTTTGAAATAAATGAGCCGACATCTGTGAGCGGGAGAAGAATGGATAAAATCACAAGGCCTACAATAGCTCCCAACGTCAAAAGCATGGCGGGCTGCAAAAAGGTGGTGATCTGTGTCAAATTTTTCTCCAGTTGCTGGTCATAAATATCGGCGATATTTTGAAACATTTCAGACATTTTACCTGTTTCTTCCGCAATTGCAAGCATCCGGACAACAAGCGGAGGAATATGAGGGGAGAGTTTTAGCTCTTCGCTTAAAGTTTTTCCTTCAACAATCTTTTGTTCTGCACGCTGGACTCCCTGTTCTAAAAAAGGGTGATTCATCACACTGCGCGCAAGTGAAAGGGCGCTGGTGATCGGGACCCCGCCCGAAAGCAGGACAGAGGAGGCGCGGCAAAATCGGACAAGGGCCGCTTCAGTGGCCACCGTTTTGATAAGGGGCAATTTTAAGAGCTGTTGATACAGCCCTTTTTTAGTTCTTGGCTGCTTAAATAAAAAAATAAGAGAAACCACTAGAGAACAGATAGTACAAAGCAGCGTCATAGAATTTTCTATCACAAACTGGCTCGTGGCAAGCACAGTCGCTGTGATCGGATGGAGGCTTCTGCCTTCAAAAAGTTCCTGCATTGACGGAATCACAAACAAAAGAAGCCCCAGCACCAGAAGAAGACAAAACGCGCCTAAAAAAAGAGGGTACGAAAGGGCAGAAATCAGCTGTTTTTTTAATTTTTGCTTCCGCGCGATCAGTTCATGCAGCTGTTCAAAAACCCAAGGCAAAGCGCCTGTTTTCTCGCCTGCCTGCACCATTGTGATATAGATCGTATCAAAAGACTTTGGATATTTTTTTAACGCCGCAGAAAGAGAGCTGCCCGTTTTGAGTTTATCGCAGAGATCTAAAAAGAGAAGATGGGCGCGGCTTTTTCGATATTTTTCTTCAATTGTCAATAAACTTTCATATAAAGGAAGACCTGCAGTCAGCAGCTGCTGCATTTCCCGTGTAAATGAAAGCAGCAAAGAGCTGTCCAATACGGTCTCTTTTTCCCCTTTGTCATGAGAAAAAAGTTTGGTGACAAGAATTTTTTGTCTTAGCAGCCGCTCTTTGGCCGATTCAAAAGAGTCCGCATCGATCACCCCGGAGATCTTTTTCCCGCCTTCCGCTAGAGCTTTATATCGAAAAAGAGGCATAGCCTACTGCTCCTCACATGAACGTGTGACACGTAAAACCTCTGCCACAGTAGTGATGCCCTGAGCGACAAGTCTGCCCCCATCTTGACGCAATGACTTCATCCCTTGTGCAAAGGCCACTTTTTGGAGTCCATTACTATCCACACTTTGAATCAACTGCCGTTTAATAGGGCCATCCATCACCATGAGTTCATAAATGCCGCAGCGTCCTTTAAATCCGGTATGAAAACAGTCCTTACATCCTTGCCCAGTAAACAGGACACCTTCAGGCAATTCTTCACGCGAAAGTCCCAGATCGCACAATTCGAGATCACTGGGCATGTATGAGGTCCGGCACTGTTTACAGATCGTTCGGACAAGTCTCTGTGCCAAAATGCCTACCACTGAAGATGAAAGCAGAAAAGGTTCTATGCCCATATCAACAAGGCGGGTCAATGCAGAAGGCGCATCATTGGTATGCAAGGTGCTGAGCACTAAATGGCCTGTCAAAGAAGCTTGAATGGCTATTTCTGCTGTTTCTCGATCGCGGATCTCTCCTATCATGATCACATCAGGGTCTTGGCGCAAAATATGGCGCAGTCCCGTTGAAAAGGTCAGATGAATTTTAGGATTCACCCCAATTTGGGCCATCCCTTGAAGCTTATATTCTACGGGATCTTCCACTGTCATGATATTGGTGTGTATCGCATCAATCTCCGATAGCGCGCTATAAAGCGTGGTGGTTTTTCCGCTACCGGTAGGGCCAGTGACAAGCACAATTCCCTCGCTTAAATCGATCAATTTTTTTAATTTCTCAAGAAAATCATCGACCATGCCCAATTTATTGAGTCCCAAAAGCACATTGCTCTTGTCCAAGATCCTCATCACAATGCGCTCCCCATACACTACAGGAATGGTACTCACACGAAAATCGATTTGACGGCCGCCGATATTGAGTTTAATACGCCCGTCCTGAGGAAGCCGCTGCTCGGCGATATCCATCCGCGCCATCACTTTGATCCGTGTCAAAATCTGGAGCTGATACTCGCGTGGCGGCGCATGGCGCATCTGCAATACCCCATCAATGCGGTAGCGCACGCGAAGATTATTTTCAAGCGGCTCAAAATGGATGTCTGAAGCCCCCTGTTGGATCGCTTCTAAAAGAATCGCATTCAGAATGCGGATTACAGGAGAATTGGCCTGATGCGGATTAAGAAGGTCATAACCTTCTGTCTCTTCTTTCTCTTCATTGGATTTAATATTGTGCCTTAAACTGGCAAGCAGCTGAGAGGCTGCATTCTCTTTTTGATGGTAGCATCTTTCAATGGCTTCATCAATCGTCTCTTTAAGAGCAAACACCTCTTTGATCTCCTTGCCTGTAAGGGCGCGCACCTCCTCTAGAGTCTCTAAATCTAAAGGATCTGCCATCGCCACAAGCAGAGTGCTGCCGCTTTGCTCTTCGATAGGAAGGACCGATTTTCTTTTGGCAAAATCATAGGGGAGCAGCGGCCTTTTTTCTTTGACTAGTGGAGCCTCATTTAAATCTGAGACCACTTCAATGCCATACCGTTTGCCTAAAGTGTAAATATCTTCTAATTCTTGCATGTTTAACTACTGAATAAAACTTTCAGGCTTTGTGCAAAGTAACGTTTTTTTTCTTTCTCTCTAGCTTCCATATAGCAGCGCATGAACTCGGGCACATCGCCTGGCCGTTTTTTGAGCTGCTCTTTTCGCACTTGGACCAGCTGATCTCTCGGATCTAAAATGATTTTCGGCGTGATAAAGAAAAACATCTCTGTGTTCATATCCGTTAATGCGGTCGAACCAAACAATTTTCCTAATCCAGGAATTTCTCCTAAAAAGGGCACCTTTTCTTGAGAATCTTGTGATGCTTTACGGCGCAATCCTCCTAAGATTACCGTCTCTCCGTCTACCACACGCACCTCGTTTTCAATATGTCTTTTGTCCACAAGCGGACGCTCATCAGGATGCGGTTTTGTTGTGTCAAAAGTGATGTTGGTCTGCAATGTCACAAACCCTTTTTCATCACACTGCGCATTTTCATCATCTGGAAGATGCACAATGGGCGTTAAAATAATGGTGATCCCAAACTGCGAGCGGGTGAACGATTTCTCAAAAGCGATCCCTTTATTGGTATCAATCGGGGCAGCCCCATTATTGATCGAAATTTCTTCTAGAATAGAAATGGTCGCAGGGGTCTGGTTCACCGTGATCACAGAAGGCGCCGCATTGAGCTGGATATCTTCCTGTGTCAACAAAAAGCTATAAGCAATATCAAAGGCAGGGAAATGGTCTGACTTATTGTGGCTAAATAAAAAGGCAGTGACCCCCTCTCTGACCCGATCCCCAAGCTTGTGTGGACCAAAAATAGGCGGCCCATCAAAGCGCATCCCGTTTTTGGAGGAACCAATTTTCAATAAATTTAGACCAAAGCTGGTGTGATTATTTAATTTTTTTTCAAATAGCAGCACTTCAATTTGGACCATTTTTTTAGGAATATCGATGCGGCGCAGCAGCTCTTTGATCCGCGGAAGCGTGTCACGGCGGATCACCATCAAAAGATTGCCCGTTTTAGGATCTGGAATAAAATGGTCGGATACCTTAGTTGTCTCCTCTGTTTTAGTGGCCACCTCAGGCTTGAATGCTTGGGGAGGCACTACAAGAGGAGGAGAAGAAGTATAGCCATCGGGTGGATTGATCGAAGAGCGGGCGGTGAATGTGGTGTCTGTCATTTCTCTGACATCGGGGCCTGCTACGATTAAAGAAAAATAGACACGGTCTAAAATTTTAGCTAAATCGACAGGGTCGCTATGTTTGCATGTATATAGAAACACAGTCATTTCTGCAGGGTCTTGCAGCTGTTCCTCTGTCTCTTTCACAATTCTTTCTGCGCGCTCTACAATTTCTCGATTCCCGAGAAGCACAAGCGCATTGCCTTGCCCCGGCATTAAAATCGAAATGCCTTCAGGATCGGCTTTAGCAAAAGGCGGCCTCCCCGTTTTTTCTACTGCATCCCCAAAGAAAGCATGCAAGATTTTTTCCATCTCTTTTGCATTCATTTTAGTGATGGAGACCACTTTGGACACTTTCCCCTTGGGATCTTCCCAAACGGTGTTGTAAAGAGAGAGCAGCTTTTCAATCTCCTCTTTTAAAGAGATCAGGGCGATTTTCCCCCCAATTTGATAGACAAAAGTCTGTTTGGGATCACAAAAACGCTCAAAAAATTGAAATGCCACCTTGAGTTGCTCTGGAGGAGGAGAAAAAACGTAAAAAATCCGCTCATTATTGGGAATAAGAAGAAGATCTTTAAGACGGCTTGCAATCCGTTGCACAGCAGCGGGGTCCTGCTTAAGAATCACCAGCTGTTTGGTGTAAGGATTGATTTTTTTTGATCCCACACCATTATGAGCCAAAATAATTTCCAGCACTTCAGACCAGGATTCCCTTGGAATAGGAAGCGATGAGTGCATGCTGAGCTTCATGCTCGCCATTTCAGGCGGCACAATATACAAGAAATCGCCCCCGCCATATTCCATGATCAGCTGAGATAGGGTGATCTCTTCTTGCTCCCAAAGTGCGTAGCCCTCTTCTTCTTTTTTTGCTTCAGAGACCACCGTTTCGCGCCACTTCTCTTGAAGTTTGGCCATTTCCATTTTGATCTGGCTTGCCCTATCTAGAAGCTGCTGGTATTCCGCATCACGCGCCTGTTTTTGTACAAGGACGGCCGCTTGCTCTGAACATTTTTGAAGCTCAGATTTCAAATTCGCCAGTCGTGCATTGACATCTACCAATAAATGGTCGATCTGCACAGAGTCGCCATTTTCTTTGACCATGCTTGCCTCTTTCTTTTCCTCTATCGTTTGGGCAGAAAGAAGAAGCGGCAGGCAGAAGAAGAAAAAAAGAGTTTTAAATAGTGCGCTCACAATTTTTTCTTCTTTTTTGTCGATTTAATTTTCTTTTCATATATTACAGGCAATGAAATAGGCTGGGCAGAGGTGCGCATTTCGTCAATGAGATGGCCTTTCACAAAAAACTTGTCTTCCCTCTTTTCAATCGCATCAAAAATAAATAGCTCTCCGCGGAGCTGGTGGGACAAATAGGATTCAATTTCGCTCAATTTTTTTAAATTGCGCCAGCCGTGTGCAGTTTTTAAAAGCCAGTCGCCGCATTTCAAAATGACGCGCCTTTTTCCCAAAAGACAGGTTACCTGGGTGGCAGTTCTAAAGCGGATAGAAGAAAAGAGCTCATTTTGTGTATTTGGTTTTGGCCGTGCTTCTGGGTGCAATTTTATTTCTTCTAAAGCAAATCCCTCATTGTCCCATGTCACCAAGCGAAGTATCGAAGCAGAAATTTCTTTGACATAGGCAAGGGGGGCGGCTAAGGAAGCTGCAGAAAGGTCCACTACTTTCCAATGTTCCTCTTCAAATGTGAGGTAATCTCCTTGGGCGACATAGAAGACCGCATTTTGTTCAATTTTATGTTTATCTTTTAAAGGCTGGTATTCTTTTCCTCCATAGAGCTGGAATAACACATCTTGCCCCCACCATTTTGCTTTCTTCAAAAGAGAATAGAATGAGGTCTGTTCTTGTCTTTTTTCAATTGCTTTCAGAACAAATTCAGATCTGTCTATGGTTTCTGCCTCGATGGTTTCCGCTTCAATCATAATGGAAGAAGGGTCCACTATGGAAAGTTTTAGCCAAGTTTGGGTGGATTTGGAGGAGAATTTAAGTTGCTGGAGATTGGAATGGTCCAGATAAATTTTTTCTCCTTCAAGAACATCTAAAGTCTGTGCGCCATATTTAAGCCCTAAAAGCAGATGTCCCTGATTTGCAGATCCAGGACGTGAACAGGGAACTAATAAAGCAATTTCGTGACTCAAGGCAGAGGCCAAAGGAGAGGTGTAGCTGCCAGCAAGCGTTAGTGGTCCTGTTCCAATAGAATTGTAGTCCATCTTTACATCAGGGCGTGATTGGCTATGTTTATTCATAGTGCACTCTTTTGCAGGATCAGACTGCAAGCATTGAGAGATGATAACATAAAATGCCAAAGAAATAAAAGCCCAACAGATCCAAAATAAAAAGCTAATGAATTGATCGGAGTTAAATCGAGACTGATTTGTAATTATCATTCCCAATATTTTAGAAAAAAAATCAAAAAAACTCAAAGGAACAATTCAGAACATTGAAAAATTACATTGAATATTTTAGATTACGGAATTATGAAGGAAGGAAGGAATAGGGGTTTATGGATGAACATAAAAAAGAGGGCTATACCGTGAAGGAAATCCAAAATTTCACAATGAAATATAAATTTGAGGTATTTTATTGCCTTTTGTTCGTCATTGCTAGCCTATTCACTCTTGTTTGGGGCGCGCGGATTAGTGTTTTCTTAGCAGGGCTAGGCGCTATTTTAGGCGTATTGCTTCCATTGCAAGTAGAGCGCGTATTGCGTAAAATCACCGGTTTTGTGATGAAGCAAGAAGTGATCACCCAGCTTGTGATCGGAGTTGTCTGCCTCGTGCTTGCTGTATTCCTACCATTCCTCGTTTTTCTACTCCTCGGACTCAACGGCGGTATGGCCATGGCCCACCGCTATCGCGAAAGAATGTAATTATTCTTTAGTCAACCGATGATTGATATAATCCACAAAAGATATTTTATTTTCTTGAAAAGCTATTGAGAGCGCAAGACGGGCTTCGGGAGTGCACTGGTCACTAATAAGCCAGGTGCGGATTGATTTAAGAGATTCTAATTCTAGATCAAATTGATTTAATATTCTTTCTAAACTTGCAATTCTAATTAAATTAAAAAGAAATAAAACTGAGTTTTGTTTAATTACTTTGTTGTTTTCGATTTTTTCTTTTAATGCGAGTGCCTCTTTAAGCGCTGCTTCAAAACTGCCCTCAGCAATTAAAAGCGATGTTTTAGAAAAAAGATGGTGCAAAGGCATCCGGTCCTTGATCTGATCCAAAGCGCGATCGGTAAAAGATTTCACTAGTGCTGTCTCATTGAGAGCAATACATTTTTCGGCAATCAGCGCACCATATTTCTCCTGCAGGCCGCGATGGTCGTTTGTGAGTTTAAGCAATTGATTAAATTGATCTGACGTAGTAGCCGGATTTTCTGCCCATTTCTGATAAATAAAATGGGCCTGTAAATAGTCTTCCCAATTAGAACGGCTCTTTTTCGCAGCAAAATACATCAGAAAACTAAAAGGAACAAATGCCAGAGTCAAAATCCAATAAAGTTTTTTCTGGTTCTCTTGGAGCCAAAGCGTAAAATCAAGTTTTGAAATATTGATGGCCATAATCAGCTTATTTTAGAACTTTAGTTTATTTTAGTACATCTTCGTACATTTTTAGCATGCCGTCCAACGTGTGCTGCATGGTAAACTTGGCCTCTACCAATCTGTGTCCGTTTTCTCCCATCTGCTTTCTTAGTTCCTGATCTTGTAGCAATGAGCGCAGCGCTTTGGCCACCTCTTGAGGAGAGGCAGGGGGCACTAAAAATCCGGTTTGCCCTTCAATACACACTTCGGGCAATCCCCCAACAGGCGTAGTGATGAGTGGCTTTTTCAAATAGGCCGCTTGAAGAGCGGCCTGCGAAATGCCTTCATGAGCTGTACTCAATAGAAGAAAGATATCCATCGCTGCAATCGCATCAAAGGGCATATCCAGATGGCCTGTAAAATATAAAATATTACGTAGATTAAGCTCCTCTGCAATGCCTCTATAATTGTCTACATAGCCGCCGCCCACAATAATCCATTTCAAATTTTTGATCTCCCGCAGTAGATGGGCCGTTTTCATGAGATCTGGAATTCCTTTCCAGGAGCGGACAAAACAGGCAGTCCCGACTAGGAAATCATTTTCTCCAAGTCCTAGCCCTTCTCTAAATTTTTTCACTTTTTCGTGATCGACTTTGATCTCTTCTGGATTGACGCCTGTGGGGATGCAGGCACACCGCTCTGGCGTGATTTTTGATTGCTCGATGATTTTGGGGATAATCGCAGAAGAGGTGGTGACCAGGCGATCACAGAGTGTATTGTAAAGCAAGCGGCTATTTAACCCCTCACGGATGGCCGTGGACAAATGGCGCGTGCGCACCACTTTCTTTCGCGCGATTTTCCCTGCAATGCCGCCTAACCAAGCATCCATCGAAGAATGGGTATTCACAATATCAATTTGATGCTTTGAAAAGATGCGCAGCAAGCGCCATAGAGTCAGAAAAGCGACCTGTTTTTTAAATTCTAGTTCATAGACAAGAAATCCTTTTTGTCTGGCCCGCGCGACAAGCCCCCCACCCTTGGCCACAGCTAAAATGATCTCATGTCCCTGCTTTCGCATGCCCTCCGCTTCTTTAAGAATGCGGATCTCTTGCCCGCCATAGCCATTAGAACTTTCTGTATGAAGAATTTTCATTTGATCACCTGCAATAAAATACGCTTATGCCCCGAAGAAAAGGGCAGCTGCCTTAATTTTTCTATAGAAAGCCACTCATAACCTTCCACTTCTGCAGGTTTTAGTGCAGAATAGAGAGAAGGATACAGGCGGGCGCGATGACAAGTAAAGGTATGTTTGACACCGTCTAATTTTTTATGAAAAGAGAGCTTTAACTTAAATTTTTCTTCCAGTTCTAAAATAGAGGCCTTTTTTTTCTCTTCTAAGTAGGGAAATTCATAGAGTCCCGCCATCACCTTTCCCTGTTTTCCTTTCTGAACTAGATAAAAACCTTGATGTTGAATGACGGGAACAAAGCGAAAAAGAGAGATTACCGCGCTTTTTTTCCCACGATAAGGCAAAGATTCTGCTTTTTCATTTTTAAAGCCTAAACAATTCTGTTGTACAGGGCAGTGATCGCATGCCGGTCTTTTCATACAGACAGTCGCCCCCAGCTCAATGAGCGCCTCCATAATCACCCAAGGCTCTTGATCAGGTAGCAGGCGTAAAAGCGTTTCTCTTAAAACTTTTTGCGTGGACCCCTTTGTAATATCTTCCTCTATACAAAAAAGCCGGGCCAAAACCCGGGCCACATTCCCATCCACAGCCGCTGCTTTTTGATGGAATGCAAAACTTAAAATGGCTGCTGCTGTATAGGGACCAATCCCTTTAATTTTTAAAAGTTTTTCTTCGCTTTGGGGGAGGTGCCCCATTTGATTTTGAATCAGCTCTTGTGCCGCTCTATGGAGATGGCGCGCGCGCGAATAGTAGCCTAACCCTTCCCAAACTTTCAAAACCTGTTCTTCTGAAGCCCCCGCAAGCGCTGCAATAGAGGGGAATCTCTCCATCCACTTTTCATAGTAGCGGATCACCACCGAAGTTTGGGTCTGTTGTAACATGATTTCCGAAATCCAGACTTGATAGGGAGTCGGCGAGTTTCTCCAGGGAAAATCCCGTTTTTCCAAGACAAACCAATCCCTTAAAACTTCGAAATCTATTGTCATAGAGCAGCGATTATAAGGGAAAAACTGTATATTATCACTTGTGAAAAGTAGAGAATTCATGTAATTAGGGAATTCTCTAGGGGTATCATGGCCGACAATAAAAAAGCTTTTGAACAGCTCAAAGCGCTGCTCCAAAAAGAGGTGGCGCTTATGCGGGAGGTTTTGGCCAATTTCCATCAGGAAGAATTTTCCCTGCTCATGAATGAAAAAGAGACCTGGGCCAAAGTGATCGAGCAGCGGTCAGATATGGTGGTCACATTGATGGGACTGCGCAAAGAGCGCACGCAAGTGACACGCGCCCTACAAGAACTGGCCAAAGAAAAATTGAAAAAAACAACCATCACCTTTCAAGAGCTCTTTTTACAAGAAGATGTGGTGAGCGACGAAATTCTTTCCCTTTTGGACCAGATTTTTGCACTGGTGCAAAAATTGAACCAGCAGAACTGCCGTAATGAATTTCTCTTCTATGAAATCAGAAATAGTAACGAGCTCCCCTTGCACTGCCCTTATCCACAGCCCATACCCTCTCAACAACCTAAAAAAGCGAAAACAACGGTGGCCACTTATCCTCCTCCACAAGAACCACAGCCGTGAAGGGTTATGCGCTCTGCAGGTCTAATATACGGAGATGAAGCACACTATTTGGATCATCTAGGTGTGCTCTGCATAATTTTAGATATTCCTCTCATTGTAACAAGTAGCGCCATAGAGCAGGCGGCAAAAAAATATTATCCCAACCTGTCCATCATTAAGTTTGACCCACTAGAAGCCGCTTGGAGGGTTGTTGAACAGTTTGAGCTGATTTTTTCTTGCCTTCCAAGACCTCTATTCGATGAGATTTTTTATTTTCAGCAAACGATTTTAGGGAAAAAGGTGCAAACGATCTGGCTCCCTCATGGCAATTCCGATAAAGGAAGAAATAGCCCATTCATGGAGGCATTGCAAACCGAAGAATGTGCTCTTGTCTATGGAATGCAGATGATCGACTTTTTTCAAGAAAAACAGGTATTAGACAAATTAAAAGCCTTTGTTTCTATTGGCAATTTCCGTTTTCATTTTTATCAAAAAAACCGTGCCTTTTACGCTGATCTTGTTCAAAAAGAGGTTTTAAGCTTTTTTAAAAAGCGGCCGCAAAAAATCATTCTTTATGCCCCGACCTGGCAAGACCAGGAGAACTCTTCTTCCTTTTCCTCTGCTTGTCCCGTTCTTCTAGAAAAACTGCCTGAAGAGTTTGCACTCATTGTTAAGCCCCATCCCCATCTGCTCAAACAACAAAGCGACTTTCTTCATCTGCTTCAAGCGCACTATCAAAAAAAATCCAATATTTTATTTTTAAATGAATTCCCCCCGATTCACCCCTTGCTGGCCTATGTTGATATCTACATTGGAGATATGTCCTCTATTGGGTATGATTTTCTTGCCTTCCATCGCCCGCTCTTCTTCTTAAATGAAAATCGGAAAGATTGCGCGCAGGATAAAAGTTTCTATCTTGCACAATGCGGAGAGGTGATTGAAAAGGAAGATTATGCCACGATCTACAAAAGGATAAAAACCGCATCTCTTGAAAAAAGAGAGCGGCAAAAAGAAATTTACCATTATGCCTTTGGAAAACCCAAATCTTTTAAAACGGTCAAAAAAGAGATCTTCGACGCCGCGCGCTGTTGCTATTAGTACAGGCCCCTATACTCACTTAGACCATTTAGTGGTAATTGCGGAGCTAATGGAAATCCCTTTGATTGTAACCGAAAATTCCAGCTACGAAATGGCGCGCGAATTTTACCCTCAAGTAGAGCTTCAATATCTGCCTCTAGCAGAATTGACTTTGGACTATTTAGCACACCATTTTGATCTGATCTATCAATGTGGGAAGTTTTGGGCTTTAGAATTAATCCCGCTTTTTGAACTGCTCTATCAGAAAAAGATGCGGATCGTATTTTGCCCCCATGGAAATTCAGACAAAGGCCATTCTCTTGATCTCTCACAGGTGACACTGGGCCACGATATTGCTCTAGTTTATGGCGAGCAGATGGTCGACCAATTAAAAGAAACGGGAGGTGAGCATTCCAGTCGCTATTTTGTGAAAACAGGCAATTTACGCCTTAATTTTTATCAGGAACACAAAGTCTACTTGGACCACTTAGCAGATACAAAAGTATTTTGCCATTTCGACCGAGCAAAACCAGTGATTCTATATGCTCCCACCTGGAATACGGAAGAAAGTCCGACCTCTTTTTTCCAATGCACATCGGCTCTTATTGATAGTTTAACGCCCCGCTATCAACTCCTGGTCAAACCACATCCTCTACTAGAAGAAAACCATCCCGCCCACTATTACCGACTGCTCGGTTTGTATGAAAATAGAAAAGAGGTCTTCTTTCTGAACGATTTCCCCGCGATTTATCCTCTTCTTGAAAAGATCGACATTTACATTGGGGACTATTCTTCGATCGGATACGACTTTTTGCATTATGACCGCCCTCTCTATTTTTTAAACCCTGATAAAAAGCAGAAAACGCTTCTGCAACAGTGCGGCACAATGGTTGAAAATATAGAAGAGCTCAGCGCTGTGTTAGAAAAAAATCAGAAGGAACTTTCGAAAATAAGAAAAGAAACTTACAAATATGCTTTTGGGTCAAATAGTAGACCAGAACAGGTCAAGGCCAGAATAGAAAAAAGGCTCTATTTAGAGAAATAGAGCCTTTATCGAATTACTCGTCGTCTTCTTCAGAATCGTCTTCTGCTGAAACGCTATTTTGAGGTGCAGCAACTGCAGCTTTAGTGTCTTTTGCATCTTTTGACGCAATCACAGGTGTTTTAGCAACAGGAGCAACGTTAGTTGCTGGAGTTGTTGCAGCTGGAGTAGCTGGAGCAGCTTTAACTACAGGAGCTGGAGCATTGGCAACAGATCCCATCACTTTTCCTTTAGTTCCACATCCACAACCGCAATCAGCAAATGCAGAAACCATTGTCAAAGAAGTAAGCAGTGCACATAGCCCGCCGATAGTTTTTTTCATAAGATCTCCTAATAAAAGTTTAAAAGAGTACGAAACTCGATGTTAATTATAAGCGCTATACATAGATTTTGTCAAAAGTTAAATGCACTCTCCTCGGCCATGTATATTCAGTTACTTACAAAATCTTAATAAAGCGTATATTATAAATTTTTTCTTATCACTTAAAGTTTTTTATTGAGGCAAGCTTACAGGCGGGAGTATAAATAGTTCTTTAATTTCTTGAATATTTTCTACGATCGATTGCGCTTCGATTTCATAAGAGCAACCCCCTTCGCGCAAAGGCAAGATTTTTGTCACCAGCGCCACTTTGAAATCGCGTGGGAAGATGCCATCCATTCCAGTGGTGACTAAAAGATCGCCAATTTTTAAAAGGTAAGCAGAAGACGTATCCGTATCGACAGGGATTCCGGTGCGCAAATCGCGTGCAGGCCCTTCTTCATCTGCAAAATCGTAATTAAAACCGACTCCTTTTAAAAGACCAGAGTGGGCGCGCCACAATGCTTGGCCTGTTCCGCACAACTCGCCTTTGGCCATATATTCTTCTTTGGATGCAGGATTTAAACACTCTTTTAAATGCATAAGTTGCTGCATCAATTGATCTCTAGAGAGATCTTCTCTTAGATTCAAATGGGCGAGCAAGGAATCGATCTGCTGCATCAGCAAACGGTCCTGTTCTCCTCCACGCATCGCACGGACAGAACAGACAAGACCAGGATCTGTAACTAAACGGACGCGGCAGCGCTGTTCATTGACCTCTTCGACAAGTCCCACAATGCAATGACCGCTGACTACAGGGCTATTTTTTGCCACAATGGTCTTTCCTAAAGACTGGTTGTCCTTTTCTCCTACATTGAGCCACAAACTTCCACTCCAAGAAATCGGTTCCCTAAAGATCACTTTTGCTGGCAGTGCTTGGTATTGCAATCGAAGATTTTCGCATAAGTTTTCAGATCTTCTATAGAAAAAATCTTTCCAAAAAAGCTCTTCATTAGAGCGTTTTGAAAGCTCTTTATAGCGCTGCCATTGATCTTCTAATCGATCTTCAAAAAGCAGATAGCTACGCAAACTTTCGATCTGATTTTTCATAGCCAGATTTTCTAAAGAGAGCTGCTGGATCTCTTTACTCGGCGAAGGGGCCGCCCCTTTCAAAGGGGGCAGTGTTAAAAAAGAGAGCAGTGAACATTTGAGAACATCGATCGATTTCCATGTAGGGGCGATACAACTGATGGCAATAGAACGAAATTTTTCTGCCTCATTTTTAGAAAAACTCAAAAGTAAAAGAAGGAACCCCACAAGAAAAAAATAGGGTTTATAATTAATTCGTCTAGCCATGAGCCAACACTTCTGCTATCGCATTCACAACGTAGTCTAAATTCGACTGATTTAGACCCGTGACATTAATTCTTCCATCACTGGGCAGATAGATGCCAAACTGACTAATCAATTTATCGACATGCTGCTTTTTTAATCCTGTATAACAAAACAGTCCTTTTGAACGGCGCATAAATTCCAGCGCATAAGGAATTTTCTTGGCAGAAAGAGCTGTCACAAACTGCTCACGCATTTTGGAAATGCGCTCACGCATCTCTTTAAGATCTTGATGCCATTTTTTAGTCAATTCTGGCGCACTTAATATTTCAGCGACAATGGCGGCGCCATGAATGGAAGGATTAGAATAGTTGGCGCGGATAATGGATTTGATCTGACTTTGGATATTATCCCTATTTTTTGTCGATCCATCGGCAAGATAAAGAGCACCCACTCTTTCTCCATAAAGAGAAAAATTTTTGGCACAAGAATAGGCCACAGCCAGTTCGTGTCCGCGCTCTAAAAAATAGCGCACAGCAAAGGCATCTTCTTCTAGGCCATCGCCAAACCCTTGGTAGGCCACATCAAAAAAAGGAAAAAGCCCTTTTTGTAAAAATAGATCTGAGAGCTGTTTCCATTGCGCTGCAGAAAGATCAAAGCCAGTAGGGTTATGGCAGTTGCTGTGCAATAGAACGATACTGCCTTTTTGCAACTTGCTTAAGCAATCTAACATCTCCTGAAACAGAAGCTGATGACTATTTCTATCGTAATAAGGATATTTATTTATTTTGAGCCCTGCTTGCGGAAAAATATTGTGATGGTTGGCCCAAGTCGGATCTGAGATCCAGATTTCATCGGCCATTTCTCTTTTGAAAAAATCGCCTAAGGTGCGCAGGGCGCCCGTGCCACCCACTGTCTGTGCGCCGCAGATATGGGCTTTGGATTTTTTCCAAAGCGCTTCCCCAAAAAGCAGCGCGCCGATTTTTTCAATACAGACCGGATTTCCATCGATAGGGAGATACTCCTTATTTTTTTCTTTTCGCAGGAGGATCTCTTCAGCTTCTTTGACACACAAAAGAAAAGGCGTCGCGCCTGTTTCAGTTTTAAAAAAACCGACCAGGAGATTGACTTTATTCGGTCTTGAGTCGGCTTGAAAATCTTTGACAAGACCAAAGATGGCATCTGGCGGTGCAAGGCTCACTTTATCGAATAAGCTTGTTTCAACCATAGCAATGATCTTATCGCCAAGGAATTAAAAAAGAAAGAGGCGAGAATAGACATGGGGCACACTGATGTGCCCCGACTGTATTGTCCAAGGGATCCTTTGCAAATAAACTGCTTTTTATTTAAACTTGATGGTCTTTTGGGGCGTTAGCTCAGTTGGCAGAGCGCAACGATGGCATTGTTGAGGCCAGCGGTTCGACCCCGCTACGCTCCATTTTCACAAGGTTATTCTGATCCAGATCGCAAATAAAGGATCTTCAAATGCAACCCTGCCTTTTTCTGATGTTTCTTCTTCAAGAATTCCTTTGCTTTTAAGCGCTTTAATGGCCGACGCTAAAGCCGGCGCGCTTGTAATCTCATATTTCTTTAAAAATTCTTTAGAAAATACTTGTTTGCTTTCTTGCGCCGAAAGACGCAGCGCCCTCTGCTGAATGGGTGTTAAAGAATGCATGAGTGTTTGGTAAGAATGCTGATTTTGCAACACAATCGACTCTAGAGTTTTGTCCATTTCTCTTTTTCCAATCTCCACTACTCCTTGGGATACCAAATGAAATCCAACCATTTGCACGTAATTAGGAGTATCTTTCACAAGACCTCGTAAATAGTCTAAAGCTTTTCTTTCACAGGCGATCCCCACATTTTGAAATTTTTTCATCATCCAATCTGTAAATTCTTCGCCAAACGAAGGAAATTCAATGGTTTGACAACTCCTATAGAAAGGACGGGCTTGATTATGCAACATGTCGTACAAGATACTCTTTTTAGATCCTGTAAAAAGAAAAGAAACATTTTTAAGCCGCTGCATGTGTGTACGTAAAGTAGCTTCAAGCCATCCTGCATCTGCAATATCGGAGATCTTTTGGAATTCATCCATTGCAATCACTACTTTTTTACCTAATTTCTCTAAACTTTCGAGTGCATCTTGGATCCTGTCTTTGACATCCTTGTCTGTTTTTTCTTCAAAAGCAATTTCCAAAGAAGGCTGTCCACTGAGCATGTCAACATCCGCAGACAATTTAGGTCGTATCTCAGTTAACGCCTTAAGTTTATTGACCCAGCTTTTTTTAGACTCGATGGCTCTTAAAAGCTGCTGCAGAAAATCTCTATGGGAGGTGATATTAAAAACATCAATAAAAAGGGTGGCGTATCCCTGTTTTTGAAATTCTTGAAGCAGTTGAATAATAAAAGAAGTTTTGCCGAAGCGTCGCGGACCAATTAGAACAACATGAATATGATTTTCTAAAAACTGTGTCACCAGTTTCTGAAGATTGGGGCGAGGCAAATAGTAGTCGCCTTCAACAGGATGTCCAAATTTAAACGGATTGTTTAGCTTTCCCATGCTAAAATTTTTAACAAATTTGTTAAAAATTTGCAATCGACTTATTCACCTTCTAAAAGATCTAAGAAGGCTTGCAGCTGTTTTGAACGGGTAGGGTGACGCATTTTGCGCAGCGCTTTGGCCTCAATTTGGCGCACACGTTCGCGCGTCACTTTAAATCGAAGACCCACCTCTTCTAGAGTTTTTGGTTTTCCATCTAAAAGACCAAAACGTTCAATGAGTACTGTGCGCTCGCGATCGGTCAGCGTGGAGAGCACCTCATTCATTTTGTCTTTTAAAATCGCATAGCCAGTCGCTTCTGCTGGAGATTCAATGGCGGTGTCTTCTAAAAAGTCTCCGAATTGACTCTCGCCACCTTCTCCCACTTCTGCTTGCAGAGAAATCGGATGCTGCGCAATTTTGTAAATTTCACGCACGCGCTCTGGAGTGAGGCCCAGCTCATTGGCAAGTTCTTCTGGTGTCGGTTCACGGCCTGTCTCCATCATCAATTTTTTCGCGCCGCGAAGCACTTTATTGATCGTTTCGATCATGTGGACTGGAATACGGATCGTTCTTGCTTGATCTGCAATGGCGCGCGTCACTGCCTGGCGGATCCACCAAGTCGCATAGGTCGAAAATTTATAACCGCGTCGGTATTCAAACTTTTCAACCGCTTTCATCAAGCCCATATTCCCTTCTTGGATCAAGTCTAAGAAGGAGAGGCCACGGTTAGTATATTTTTTCGCTATTGAGATAACAAGGCGCAGGTTAGACTCGACCATTTCGCGCTTGGCTTCTTGGCTCTTGTCCATCCAGCGCTGCAACATGCGCACATCTTTTTTAAATTCTTCTAAAGATCTTCCTGCAGCAAGTTCCCGTTTTTGTAATTTTCGTTGGAAAGCAACCAGTTTTGCAGCGACAAACTTATTTTTCTCTGCACGCGGTGCCAACTCTTGCATCTCTTTTTCAAGGATCAAGAACCGGTCATAAGCGCGCATGATCACTTCGCCAAAATCTTCGATGATATTGTGGCGGAAATGCATGCGCCGCAGGTAGGCTTGCATACGGATGCGGCATTTTTCAATATCTTCAGAGAGTTTGAGGCGATCTGTCTTTTTCAATTTAGGATCGCGTATTTTGATCAGCAGCTGCTCTAAAAAATGATCTTCATCTTTTAAAAGCTTAGATAATTTTGGAAGCAGTGCTAAGAAAGCGGCCTTATCAGGAATCTCTTTTTCTGCAATGCATTTATCAAACCGCTCTTTTCCATTGATCAAAGAATGGGCAATCGAAATGGCTTCGCGTGTGCAGTAGCGGAAGCGCATGATGATTTTTTCCACCTGGATCTGCGCCTTTTCGATCCTCTTTGAGATCTCTACCTCTTCTTCTCTTGTCAGAAGGGGAACAGAACCCATCTCTTTGAGGTACATGCGCACGGGGTCATCTGCCGAAGCTTCGGTGCGCTTGGGGACACCCTCAAGCTCTTTAACCTCTTTTTTTCTCTCTTTTTGCCGCTCGACTTCAGCCTGATTCAGGATCTGGATATCCATTCCGCTTAAGAAAATCAGCACTTGGTCGATCTGCTCCGCAGAATCAAAGGTCATGGGGAGGATCTCATTGATCTCCTCATAAGTGATATAACCCTGCTCTTTTGCAAGCGCGACAAGTTCTTCAATTTTTTGCTGGTGCTGTTCGCTGAACAGAGTCGTCTGTGGTCCTTTAGCCATGGTGTCCTAGATTATACAATGAAAAGGTTTTTTGGGATGGTTAAAATAAAAAATTATATTATAATTTGCCGTTTTATGCAACTTTATGCCATTTCCCAAAAAAATCTCATTCTAGCAAGCAGGGCTGAAAAGGGAAAGGATTACCTTTGTCCCGAATGCAAAGCGCCCTTGCGCGTCCGTGGAGGGCAAGAGCGCCAGCTCCATTTTTTCCACTTAAGCGCCAATCCCCATTGTAAACAGCATCAAAAAGGGGTGATCCATCTCAAATTACAACTTTACTTGCAGTCGCTCTTAAAGGAAGAAGATGCCCAAATGGAATATTCTTTCCCTCAAATAGGCCGCATTGCTGATATTGCCTGTTTAAACAGCAAAAGAATTTTTGAAATTCAGTATTCTCCGATTTCTTTAGAGGAAGCGGCAGCGCGCACAAAAGATTATCAGAGTTTAGGGTTCCAACTGATTTGGCTTCTTCATGACCATCAGTTTAATAAGAGAAAAGTGACCGCGGCTGAGCTTTTTCTGCGTAAAGGTGCCTGCTATTTTACCGATTTCGATGAGAATGGAATCGGGATCATCTATGACCAATTTGAAGTTGTGCGTAGAGGAAGAAGACTGTTTCGGGGCAAACCGACACCGGTAGATCTCAGCAAATCCCTCCCATCACACTCTTATTGGGAAAAATTAAAAACAGGTTATGACACACTCTTTCATTTATTACTCAAAAGCGTCTCTGGTCCTTCCTTAAGAGAATAGAGGTAAAAGAAGTAGAGGAGCACTCCTAAGCTGATAAATGCATAAAATATAGTTAAATAAGGGAACTGCTTCTCTAAAGAAGAAAATTGCGGATTTTTAGCATCGAGCCATCCAGTCCACGATTTCTGGCTCCATTTTTTAATTTCTGCTTGGGCCGCATAGCGATTGAGATGGTAGGGCTTATCAAACATAATTTTATTTTCATATCTTTGTCCCTCGAATTCATAGGAGAAGGAGGCGATAAGGGCATATTCGGAACTTCCAACTTGCGCAATATCCCAGCTGTTTACTGTGACAGAAATGGGTGTATTTAGGCGCCAATAGTGCCATGCAGCATTCACTGCCAATCCGATTCTCCATAGACAGAGGGCGGCGGCGCAAATAAAAACTATTCTCCAGATAGATTTTGACATTTTTCACTCAATTCCAGTATGCTTGTCCCTAGAAACAAATAAGGTAATGCATTAATTATGGCAGAAGCAGAAAAAAAAGCAGAAGAAAAGAAAAAAGAAAATGGTAAGCGTCCGTCAGCGAAAAAGCGGGACATGCAAAGCAAAAAGAGACAGATCAATAACCGCTCTTATAAAGCTAAGGTCAATACCACCATTAAATCTTTTGAAAAACATCTGACTGCCAAAGATCCAGCGGGCGCCCAAGAACGGCTCAAAGAAGTCTATAGTTTGCTTGACAAAGGAGTAAAAACTCATGTGTATAAGCAGAACAAAGCGAGCCGCTTGAAATCGCGCCTCTCTGCGCACCTTTCCAAAGTCGCTGTTTAAGAAGAAAAAAATTATTTCTTTTAGTTTGATTGCTTTTTTCGAGAAACAAGAAAAATGCTTGCAAATGAAGCAATAGCTACAATTAAAGCGCCCAATCCTTCTAAACTGTAGCCTAAGAAAATAGTACCAAAAGAAGCGATTATACATATGGTGGCAAGTAGAAAAGCCATTATCTGACCTCTATTGGCCAGTCTAATTTGGGCTTCAACCATATTTTTCTCAAGTTTTCGACGGTGTTCGGCTTCATGATGGGGTTCTTCTAAAAATCGCGCTGCACTGCCAGGTACCATACGCTCATATTGTTCTAAAAAATTTGGAGGAGGAATCGGTCCACTATAAGACTGAAATGCTGCAATTCCCATAGGATCGGGAATGCCAACATTAATTTTAGGATTTACTGTTGCCGTTGATTTTTTTCTTTCTGTACTAACTTCATCCATTCTGGTTTTTGATGTCCTTTAAGATTCTTTCACAAGCTTTTCTATAATCTTCTGTTAGCTTATTTCGGTCATTCATTAGCTGATTTAAATCGTCTTCCTGATTTCCTAACGGGATTTTTTTTTGTCTCAATACAAAAAGACCTTCGATATCAAAAGGACTTAAAATAGCTGAAGATTCATCAATAAAAAGTTTCATAAGGCCATCATACCAAATGTTTACCTAGATGTCATTGCATTTTCAATACCCTATCTGTCAGGCCTGAGAGTTTGCGAGAACTTTGGGATAAAGTAGTGCGCACCATCTCTTGGCTTGCATAAATTTTTAGGCTTTTTCTAGCGCGAGTCACTGCCGTATAGAGTAATTCTCTGCCAAAGAAATCGGACCCTTCAGGAATCAGCAGCAGCACATGATCATATTCGCTTCCTTGGCTTTTATGCACGGAAAGGCAATAGGCATATTCAAAGGGCGGAAGTTGCTGTTTAGGAAAAATTCTCCCAGAATCGAATACAGCGGTATTATTGATTAAAAAGCCCGTTTCCCCATTGCAAAGTCCTGTCTGTGTATCGTTACGTGTAATGATGATGGGCAATGGGCAATAGTCGTCTGCTTTTTTGAGAGAAAGTATGCGCTCTACTATGGCTTCATTGATTGTATCCACACCATGTGCTCCTTTGCGCATTGCGGAAAGAATCCGGAAATGGTCCCTCTGTTTTAGGAGGAGATCATGGTCTGGTTTTGTTGCAGAAGGCATCGGAAAATGGTCGTTGATCTGCCGCCAGAGGGCTTCAAAATTGGGCAAATGGGGATCATAAGGAAAATGATCTTGTCCTTGTTGCACAGCACGCGCTGTCTTGAGCAAGGATTGATGCTCACTGCGTAAACAGCGGGTTAGTCGTGTAAGTGGCAATGGATAGCCACGCTCTGCTGCAGAAATAAGATCTGCAAAAAAACTACCACTTTCTATTGCGGGAAGCTGATCGTGATCGCCCATCAGGACTAAATGGGTGGTGGGGCCAATGGCGCTTAGCAGGCGCGCGAAAAGCGCGGCATCGATCATGGAACATTCATCGACAATCACTAAATCGGCTTCAAGCGGCTCCACTTGCTTTGCAAAATCTAGGGGAGAGCGGATATTTAAAATGGTATGCAATGTGCCGCTGCGCACAGAAGGTTGGGCCGATTTGCTTTCTAAAAGTCTTACCGCTTTTCCTGTCGGCGCACACACCACTATGCGGTTTTTTTGATAGGCAGCCATGAGTTGCAAAGCGGTATAAGATTTTCCAGTTCCAGGGCCGCCTGTAATTAGAGAAAGTGGGTACTGGAGCGCTTTTTTCACCGCCTCTTTTTGCTCGTCTGTCATGATCCCTAAAGGTTCGGCAACCGTTTTGGAAGGATAGGAGAGTAATCGTTGGATCTGCTGTAAAACCGTGGTCTCGAAAGAATAGTTTTTCTGAAGATAAAAATTATTTTCGCATTGGCAAATTAAAGAAGGATAGGTCTGGGCCCCCTCTTCTGCCGGCATACAGATGTGGCCTTTGCGGGAAAATGCCATTAAAGAAGCCACAAAATGGGCTTCTGTTTCACTGCCTTTAGGACATACTTTTTCTGCAAAAAGATAATCGAGATAGAGAAATTGCTTTTCTTCCACCAGTTTCCAAAGAGAGGGCCATTTTATATTTTTATCCATGTTTTCCCTCTAATAAAAACATAAAAAGCGCCGCCAAAAGGACAATTGTCAAACAGCTTTACATATCGTTTCACTGCTTCAGTGTAGATCTGGGCTTGCAGGTAATAGTCGTTTTCTTCCATCGCTTTTTTCAAATTATCTTCATGGTAATCTTGATCAGTTGGGCCCAACCAGTTGGATTTCCAATCTAAAAGGTAATATTTTCCGTGCACTCGGAACACAAGATCAGCAAATCCTTTTATTGTCTGCTCATCTTTGGGAAAGAAAAATTCCATTTCTGTTGCGTACTCTTTTAAATCTTGCAAACAAAACCCTTCTAAAGGAAGGGTTAATAGTTGTTTGACCTGCTTTGAAACAATCTCTTCCCATCCTTGGAGGCTAGTGTGCAATAATCGTTTTGAAATGATCTTGTCGATCTCTATAAATCTGGCTTCAAAAATCTCTTCAAAAATTGCATGGAGCAGTGTGCCCGTTTCGGTGCCTAAAGGCAGTGAATGGATCGTTTTTTCTGCAGGCAAAATAATTTGAGTGGGCTCTTTAGGCTGCTTTTTCGCAAGAGCTGTAAAGGAAACCAGGATATTTTCTTTAAAAGGAGTAAAAATAGGAAGCGGGGCTGCTACTTTCGTTTTTTCTGGAAGATGAAGGCGAGAAATAGCCGTTTCTTCCATCCACTTAAAGGTTAAAGAGGTCTGCTCACTAAACCGTTCTAAATAGGGAAGACTTTTCTCTGGTTTTAAGGGAAGTTGCTTGTAAATTTCCTCAAAGTTCCATGATTTTTCCCAGCGCGCCCCAAAAAGTTCTAGTGGAGAAGCAGAACCTAAAGCCACTTTTTTTACAGAAGTGTCAAAGATAAATGGGATATAGACTCTTTTTTTAGCTCGTGTGAGCGCGACATAGAGCTGGCGCATCTTTTCTGCATCTCTTTCTTCAAAATTTTGCTCTTCAGAAGGATGTCTTGAGGCAAGCGCTAGGGCAAACACCACTTCAAACTCCAATCCTTTGCTAGCAAAGATGGTCATGATCGATACAGCGCAGCTCTCTTTTTCGCTTAGCTCTGGATCGAGTAGAGCTAATGTTTCAAAGCTCTCTTCTCCTTCTTCCATTAAAAGTTCTGCCAGCTGTCTAAATTCGCTATCCCCTACTTGATAGCTGTCCATAAAGGCTTTGATAAAAACGGAAAATCCTTTTTGAACATAAAGTTCTTGTAAAGCATCCATCTTTTGAGAAGGTTGAGAAAGCTCTTCTTTAGAGCATCGAATTAGAGGTCCAGCAAGAACGGTGTTTAATGCTTTAGTTGAGCGCAAAGATTTCAGCCAGCCCAAAAGATCGTGCATCGCCTGAAATGCACTGGATCCAACAAGACTTCTTTTAAAAGAGGCTGGGATTCCATATGAGGTGAGAAAAAGTTGTAGTCGTGCCGCTTGAAAACGATCCTTCACTAAAATCACCATTTCTGAAAGCGGGCATTTCAGTGCGCAGATCTGATTGACAAGGTGAGGAAACAGTATCTTCTCTTCAAATTCTTTAGGCGGCCATGTACGCCCTCTACCCAAGGCTGTTTTTCCAAGGAGAAAATGGATGCTGCCTTGGCCATCTTCTAGTTCAGTTGCCTCTAATTTTCCTGCCTTCACATTACAATAAGAAAGTGGACTGTGAGATTTAGGAAGCGTATTCCAGCCATAGGTCGACGAAAAAAGAAGGTTCAGCGCCTCAACAAGTTTAGGCGTAGAGCGAAAATTTGTCTCTAAGTAGCCTCTATTTTTGAAAAGTTCGGCCGCACTCAAATAGGTGTAAAGATCGGCACGGCGAAATCCGTAAATAGACTGTTTGGAATCGCCCACAAAATAGACAAGACAGGTAGGATCATCTAAAAATAGCTGCTTAAAAATAGCAAACTGCACCGGATCTGTATCTTGAAACTCATCTACAATGGCTGCTCTATATTTCTGTCTGATTTTTTGCACAAAAGCAGGGCGTGAAAGTGCCTGTGCCATTTTTTTTAATATTCCATCGGGAGTGTCGATCTCTTTTTGCTGGCTTGCCCTAATAAAGCGCTTTCTACATTCCTCTATGATCTCTCCTATCAGCCTTTCTTCTTTTTCATAATTCAGCATTTTTTTAGCGATGGTCTGGACCAAAGCATCCCAATTAGAACGATGCGATTTCAAAATTTTTTCCATTTCAATCGGATCTTTTCCTGGCAATCCAATCGCAAAATAGTCATGGATCGTTTGGCGCAAAAGCTCCTGGTAATTGTGCGAATCGGGATGCTCTGTTTCAAAACTGACGCCTGCTTCAAAGGCAAATTCCGATAACATCTGGTGGCAAAAGCCATGGATTGTAAAGATCTGGGTCTCATCAAAACAGATAGAATGAAGACCAGCTTTTTGCAAATTGGCATGGATCCGCTGCTTCATCTCGCGCGCTGCTTTACGTGTGAAAGTGACTGCAAGAATCTGATCTATGGAAAGAGGCGCCTTTCCTTCCGTGAGTAGACGTACAATCAACTGCTCTATAGCAAACGTTTTTCCTGTCCCTGCTGACGCTTCAATAAAATAGGATCGAAAAATATCCAAGGAAGGGTCAAGCACATTAAAGGGGATCATGGACCTCCTTTAAAAGAGCCACCCAATTTTCAAAAATAGCAGAAGCGATAGGTAGTTTGTCGCGGTCAAAGAGCCATTTTAATGTTTTATCATTGGAATATGAAGAAGAGACCAGCTCTTCTAATTTTTTCTCTAGTTCATCTATGGATCCTTTTAGCAGCGGCTTTGCCAGCTTTGGAATCAGCGGCGAACCATAATTTAGGGCCAACTGATAATATTCCAGATAGCGCTGCAAAGCTAGAAGAGGATCTGCCAAAGCAATAGTTCTGCTTTCTCCTGTTTTAGTAAAAAGAAGGGTGGGGGGCATCCTCTGTATGCTATAGATTAAAAATAGAGGCCATACTTTAACAAGATCGCTTAGCTCGTTTTCCCCATAGAAAAGAAGTCCTTTAGGAGAGATCCCTTCAAGCCTGCCTTCTAAAGTGATGACGCTTTGATTGCTAAGTACTACTTTTAATGCTATTTTTTCTGTCTGGATCTGCTCTTTAGACACCCCAAAATGGTTTAAATGTTCCTCTAGATTTTCTACTTCTGCTTTTATTGTTTGCAGGGCCACTTTTTTAAAAAGCGCGCGAGGAAGTGCGCCTTTTATTTCTGCCTCATGGAGAAGCTGCTCTAATGGCATGCGCAACGCCTGTTCTCTTAATTTTTTTTTGGATAAAGAAGAGAGGATAAATTCTTCTTCTTCCTCATTTTTTTCAAAAGAACCGATTTTCATCTGCAGCTTTTGGCGCAGATAATAGAGGAGCGGATGTTTAGCAAAAGAGGCCAATTGTTCTAAATTAATGTTAAGATCTTCTTTTTGCGCCTCCATTTTTAAAGGCAAATAGAGCTCAGGAAGAAGCGGCGATGTTGCAGATGTTGGCGTAAAATGTGCTGGTTCTTCTTCGATTTTGAACGCGGGAAGAAGCTCTTCAATTAAAATAGAGGGGCGCAAAAAAGTTTGTTCTTCCTCTGAAATTTTTTGATAGCTCAAAAACAGCTTTTCTCTTGCTGAGAGCAAAAGTTGCAAAAATAAAAATCGGTCTTCTTCTGTTTGTGTGGGGCGATAGTCGCCTGTTTTATGAAATTCTGGAGCGTGTAATTTAAAACGATTTTTTCTTGGAAAAGCGCCTTCTTGCATGCCTAAAAGATAGATCGCTTTTGCTGGAAAAATCCCGCCAGAGATAATCGAGCGGAATTGAATTCCATGTAAATGGGGTGCTTGAAATCTGGTCTGCTTTTTATCAAAAAAGGAGCTTAAGATCCGTTCAATCGCCTCATAACAGACCCTATTTTTATTTAAATGAGCGGTGGCTTCACGCAAATAGCGCAATTCCTGCAGAAATCCACCCTCTTCATTAAAATAGGAGCTCAGCAACTTTGCAAAAAAGTCTATCCAGTCTGGGATAGAGCGCTCGCTTCCATCAAAAAGAGGCTTTAAATCTTGCTGTAATGCGCGCAGGATGCAAAGCAGCTGATTAAAAAGCTCGACTTCACTGAGCGGGATGAGCCCCTCATCCGTTTTTGCAATTCCCAAAAGGAGTCTGTCCATCCCCATTTCCCATGTACCCACCTGGCCATCTTCCAGCGCTTCCATTTGAGAGAGCAGCAGTTGACGCTGCATACTATCAGATCCCCAGCGCACTCCTGCGTGCTCCATCCAGAAAGCAAAAGTAGCGATATTTTCTGAAGATAAATGGAATTTCTCTTTAAAGGGGGCAAAGGAAAGTAGTTTTAGGACCGCTTCCTTACTAAATCTTTCTTGGGGGAGCTGCATCAGCTGTTTCCATGCTTGTAAAAGAGGCGACTGCGCAAAAGCTTTTAGGTTAGCCATCGAATAGGGCAAATGGCTTTGAGAAAAAACAGCATGGATATAAGGAGCATAGACATTAATATCGGGTGCATAAACTGCTATCTGATGAGGTTCCAAAGAAAGAGCACTCAAGTTTTCATGCAACAGTTCAATTTCTCTTAGCTTTGAAGAGGCGGCAATCAGTTGAATGGAGCCATCTTCTTTTATTTCGGGCGTGGGCTGATCCTCTAAAATCGCTTTTTGAATCATTCCAAGAGTCGTATTGGAATCAATCAAAGGATAAGTCTCTTCACAATGTAAATCTTGATCCAAAATCATTGTGAAACATTTTCTGCCCACTTTGCCCCAATTAGCAAGGAATCGATTTCCCTCTTTGTCAGAATAGTGGTCAGCCCAATAGGTTTGACAGGGAGAAAAGAGATAAAAAGAGGCGTTCCTATTTTTAAAAAAATGGAAATAGAGGGGGGGAATAAAATGGAATCCAAAAAGATGTAAAGAATAGGAACAACTACTTTTTCGCAAAAGTTCTTTATAATGGAAAGTCGAGGAAGCAAATACCTTTTTCCACACCTGCTGCTGCCATCCCTTTTCTTGCAGCCAATTTTGTAAAAAAATGCCGCCATACTCGCTATAATCTAAAAAAGTTAGACTCAGCAAATCAGAAAGTTGTGCCATTCTTAAAGAACTAGAAGGAGACTGCAGATAATCGACTAAAGGCTCTGCTATTTCCCCGCCCTCATCCAGTAACGATAAAAGCTCATGCTGAATGGAAAGTGAGAGTTCTAAAAATTTGGGGAAGATCTTTTTTTCTGCTGCAAAAAGAGTCCCGATAGCTTGTGAAAGGGTCACTATTTTTAATCCCGCAGCGATGCCCAGCTGATTGCTAATCGTTTGCATTAAATAGGATTTCATCGAAAAATGGGGGACAACCACCAATTTTTTTTCAAAGGGGTTGGCACAAAAATCATAAAAATTTCGAATGAAATACTCAGTTAGAGTTTCAAAGCGATGACTAAAAAATGCGACGCTAGTTTCCTGCATTTAAAAAAAATGATAATCTATACGTATGTTTAAAAAGTCGTTTTTCCAATTTTCCTCTATTCAACGTTTTTTATCCAAGCTTCCCGGCTTTTCAAAACCGGACCGCCACTCTCTGGGGTTTTTAAATGCGTCTCAATTTCTAGGCGTGTTAAATGAAAATATTTACAAATTAGTGCTGGTCTTCTTCCTTATTGATATTGAAGGCGTAGAAAAAGCCAACAACATTCTATCCTTAACCGGCGCTATTTTTGTGATCCCATTTCTCCTTTTCTCATCCCTTGCAGGCGTCTTAGCCGACCGTTTTAGCAAAAGCCGCTTGATTATGGGGATTAAGGCGGCAGAAATTTTGGTGATGGGCCTGATCCTATTTGCTTTTGCCTTCCAAAGCCGCGTAGGGGGCTACTGTCTTCTTTTTTTACTGACTACGCAGGAGGCGCTATTTGGCCCCTCCAAATATGGCATCATTCCGGAACTGGTTCCGCGGAGTCAGGTCCCAAAGGCCAATGGCCTGATCACTTCTTTTACTTATTTAGCCATTATCGCAGGTACCTTTCTTGCTTCTTTCATGACCGAGATTACCAACCGCCATTTTGTGCTTGTCGGCGCTTTCTGCCTTCTGATTGCCATTGCCGGATTTATTTCTACTTTTGGGATCCGCTACATTCCACCGAAGGGCATTAAAAAGAAGATCAACCCTTTTTTCCTGCAAGAGATCTATGAAACATTAAAAATTTGCAAACAAAAAAAGCATCTGCTTGTCGCTATGTGCAGTTCCGCTTTTTTCCTCTTTATCGGCTCTTTCACCCAGCTCAATATTATTCCGTTTGCGATCCAATCCTTAAAATTAACGGAGATTGCAGGGGGATATCTTTTTCTTTCCACAGCTATGGGAATCGTTTTAGGGGCGTTTATTGCGGGGCGGGTCTCTAAAAAAAATATCGAAATAGGCCTCTCCTGTTTTTCTGGATTTCTCATTGCACTTGCATTTTTTCTGCTCGCTATTTTTTCTTCCCATTTGGCTGCCGTGGTGATCTGCCTCTTTTTCTTAGGATTTTTTGGAGGTACCTTTATTATTCCTTTTGATTCTTATATCCAAGTCTTTAGCCCCGAAGAGCAGCGCGGGCATGCCATTGGAGCGACCAACTTCTTAAGTTTTTGCGGCGTGCTAGTGGCCTCTTTTGCACTCTATTTTTTCAATGAAATGATCGGATTTACGTCAGCCAAAAGCTTTTTCATGATGGGACTTGTCACACTAGGTTATTCATTATTTATTTTCTTTAGATTGTCCGATTTTTCTTTAAACTATATTTCAAAAAAGCTGTTGCGGCCCTTTTTTAAGTTGGAACTTATCGATGTTAATTTAGTTTATAAATCCCCCTTTCCTTTGCTTATTTTGCAAAATGGCACCTGGCTGAAAGCCTGTCTTCTTTCCAGTATATTCCCTAATATCTATTTTCTTTTTCCTGCAAAGGGCGACCACTTTTTTTTAAAACTTTTTTATTCGATCCATCTGATTCCTCTTAAAAAGATGAATGAGATTGTTAAGAATAAAAAATTTGAAGTGCCTGAAGATTCCCTTCCCTGCATTTTTCTAAAGAAAGGGATTTCGATTGATAGTTTTCCGCCGCCTTTTTTCCTAAGCCAGCTGACAAAAATTGAAGTGCATGATTTCATTTTTGTGAAATTTGAAGAGCTGAAATTTCGCTCTGCTGTGATCAAATTCAGCAAAACTAACTACCAAGTGTAAATAAATTCGATCTCGTATTGCTTAAAGCGGCGGAAAGGGCCGATATCGGAGTCCAAAGTGATCGTCTGTTGGTACATTTGCTGGATGTCCAATTTATCGGTCAGCAGCAGATCAAAGGTAATGGAAAAGCCACGAAAATTGGTAGTGCCCCCAGCATTAGCAGGAGTGGAGGCGCCGCCGCCATCGACTGGATTTAATGTTTTTGTATAAAAGCCAGATTTATTAGCATTGCCAAGGCCAATCCCAGAGCAATCAAAATCAGGAACTGCCTGAGCCTGAACGACCTGATAATTGATATCGAGCGCCCAATCCCACTGCTTTCTGAGCTGGCCTAAAGAAAAGCCGATGTAGCCACCCATATTGGCCCGTTTATGGTCTGAAACATCGAGCCGTTTTGCAAGCGGATTATAGAGAAAAGCAGAATAGGCAAGCATCACCTTATTAATGCTTTTAATTAGCAATCTATAGCCCACAATCCACTGGTTCACTAAAAAGCGGAAACGATCATTAACAAAACTTTTGGCATAATGCTTTGTATCCCAGTCCACAATCGAATATTTGGTATAGACTCCAGTATTGGCGATATTCAATAGGGCCATTTCCCAAATATAGGCAAACTGATTGACCTGTTCATTGACTACAAAAGGACCAGTACGAAGATAAAAATCACCTATACCTTCAATTGCATGATCATAGCGCAACACAATGCCATCAAAAAAAGAGCTAAATTGTACTTTAGAATCGAAAATCGTAAGCATTTTTCTTCTGCCAGCTTCGATATCGATGTTGTATTTTTCGCCATCGACAAGACGCACACCCCAATAGGCTCTTTCTAAAGCAATATTGCCAAGCGATCCATTGAACACGCCCGCATCGTTATCAAATTCGATTTTAATCGAAGACCAGGTCCGTTCAGTCCTGTAATCCAACATCAAATTGACTTCAATATCAAATCCTTGCGCGCCACGGCCTGTCTCACTATGGGGGCCACGCTGACTTTTGCCATTGCGATCTTCCCAGGCTGTCTGAAATTCGGTGCGCACCTCGCCACTTATTGAGAGATCCCCACCAATTTCTTTAAGAGAAACTTGTCTCTTTGTATTGATCCAGTCACGCAATGCTTGGATGTCCTGATCTTCCAGATCGCGTCCTGATTCCACAGTATCGGCATATGCGATTTCTGAAAGCAGCAAAAAAGAAGTTGCTAAAAATAGAGTACGAATAAATCTCATGACCGCGCGATTTTACTAGAATTGCACATTCCCAGCAAGAGTTATTCCTTGTTCATCTATCAATTGGATTTCTATATTAATATCAAAATAGTTACCTGTGGACAAAGAACAACCCAAACTCATGCCTACTTGGTGACGGCTTTTCATTTTAAATCTGGATGTTCCCAATTCCATATTTCCTGCAATCTGGTCCACCGTTGTATCCACATTGGAAAATTTAACTGCCACATAAGGAATCAGCAGATCACATTCATAGGAGACAGCGCCGCCCACTTGCCATTCTCGATATTCCACTCTCGACTCAGAGCTAAAGGCAACTCCATTAATGCTATCCCATTTTACATGGGGATAGCCCCTCTGGTATTTCCCATCAATTCCGAAAGTGGCCTGTTCCCAATTAAAAATCAAAAGCTTTCCTCCTGCGCCCCAGGTGAGCCGATAGTCGGTCTGAAATTCTCTTCGTTTTCCATCCTTATGCGGGCGCAATGAAAATTCACAATCCATAGCTCCTAAAGATCCATACATTTCAAATGTGTTGTAAATATTAAGTGTGACAACACCTTGATCAGAGCGGGATTGAAAACGATCCACGCGACAACTAACGCCTTCGCGCGCTTTCAAAAAGCGGTCCAGCACAAAATCCCCTTGGTATCCCAGTTTGACATTGACTGGAAAACATTCCGAAACAAAAAAACCTTTTTCGATCATGTCTGGTTCTGCAGGGTTTCCGTTATAGAGCGCAAAGAGAGGGGAAAAGAGCAAAGAAAAAGCGGCGATAAATTTTTGCATTTTAAAGAAATTACTAAAAACTATAATAAAGATCTAGGTATGAAAATTTTAAGTTGCGATTACAGACCACAGATCACTAGTGAAGTAAAAGAAGATCTGCCGTGTCGCTGCAAAATGGCAGACAAGATTTCCCCTGTTTATTCCATCGAACCTAAGAAAGTTCAATATGAACCTAAGGATTTCGAAGCACTAGACACTTCGATTCAATGCCTTTTTGCTAGCACCTTTCCAATTGCCGCGGATAGTAGCAAAATACATTGCTAAATAATTTTCTTAGAATCCAATCTGTCCACGTTTTTGGGTTCAACGATTCCTCATATGCACTTTTTTGAGCTGTAAGGCTTGCACTATCGTCTGCAGTTAATGGTGTTACTTGTTGCCAATCTGAATTCTCAATCAATTTTCTTACTAATGGTAAATTTTCTTCAGGAAGCTTATTAAATTCGATGAAAAATTCAAATACTTGCTTTATCCCATTTGTATTTGCGCAGTAGACACTATTTTTGGGAATCTTTGAATCGAAAATAAGGGCTTCAAACTGTTCTTGAACTTTAGAAGCAGTATCTGAGTAGGTTAGACTTATAGCAATTTTTCCACTTTTATATCCCAATACGCTAAATTTATGAAAAAAGGAATCTGGCCGTTCACTATTGAAAGAAAATTCTCTAATTAAAGAGGCCCCACCATGATAACGAACAGACCAATTTGCATTAGGAGCCAGTGTAAAAGAAGCGCCATGATCTTGAAAGTTAACTTTGTATTCAGTTGCCATAATTCCCTCCGAATTTTCCCGCCAAATTCTATTGGAATCCCCAATATCTCGTCAAAACTTTGAATTTCTAGGGCAGCGGGGGCACATAATTGTGTCCCGACTGTCTATTCCCGCTTCCAAAAATCTTTCCTATTAAATTCCTATTACCTATATTTTTTCGGTTATTGTATACTGTAGCCATGTTTATCTATTACAAAGATCAGAAGATAGAACTCCCGAAAGGTTCTACCGCGCGCGATTTAGCAGAAAAATTAAACCTGCGCGAACCAGGCCAAGCGCTGGCTGCCAATATTAATGGCGTTTTAAGAGATCTCAATTGCCCGCTCTCTGAAAATGATCGCATCCTTCTCCTGAATTTTGAGGAACCGCAAGGTAAAGAAGTATTTTGGCACACCTCCGCCCACGTGCTTGCACAGGCCATCTTGCGCCTTTGGCCCAATGCAAAACCCACCATCGGCCCGCCGATTGAAAATGGTTTTTATTACGATTTTGCCGACCTGCAAATCTCTGATGAAGATTTCGATAAAATCGAAAAAGAGATTCAAAAAATCTTAAAGGAAAATTACCATTCTGAGCGTGTCGACTTCCACGATAAAAAAGAAGCGCTCTCCCATTTTAAAGATAATCCTTATAAAAAAGAGATTATTCAAGATGCTGAAGGCTCCCTTTCAGGCTATAAGCAGGGGGAATTTTTTGACTTTTGCCGCGGCCCCCATCTCCCCGCTTTAGGAAAAATTAAAGCCTTTAAACTGATGAAAGTCTCCGGCGCCTATTGGCGTGGAGATAAAGAGCGGGAAATGCTCACACGCATTTATGGGATCTCATTCCCCGATCGCGATCAGCTGAAAAATTATTTAACGATGCTGGAAGAGGCCAAAAAACGGGACCATAAAGTGCTGGGACCCAAATTAGATCTGTTTTCCTTTAAAGAGGAAGCGCCAGGAATTCCCTTTATTCATCCCAAAGGCATGATTATCTGGAATACGCTATTGCAATTTTTGCGCTCGCTTTTAAATCAGGCCGATTATGTGGAAATTAAAACGCCGCAACTAATGGCCCAAGAATTGTGGCAGCGGTCCGGCCATTGGAACTACTATCGCGAAAATATGTACGCTTTTGAAGTGGAAGGCCGCCACTTTGCATTAAAGCCGATGAACTGTCCGGGTTGCATGCTGTTTTATCGCACACATACCCATAGCTATCGTGAATTGCCTTTACGTATTGCTGAAATTGGACATGTGTATCGTCACGAACTTTCAGGCGCTCTAAATGGGTTATTCCGTGTGCGTAGCTTCCATCAAGACGATGCCCATCTCTTCATGAAACCGTCAGACATTAAGCAAGAAATTCTAAATATTCTTTATCTTACAAAGAAAATTTATTCTACATTTGGCCTCTGTTATCGTTTTGAACTGTCTACCCGCCCCGAAAAGAGCATGGGGTCGGACGCAGATTGGGAGATCGCGACAAAAGGATTGAAAGAAGCTTTAGACGAATATGGCGAACCTTATCAGATTAATGAAGGCGATGGCGCCTTTTACGGACCTAAAATTGATATTCATGTCAGAGATGTTTTAGGCCGCTCATGGCAATGCGGCACTGTGCAGCTGGATATGTCGCTGCCAGAAAAATTTGAGTTGGAATATATGGACAGTGATAGCCAACACAAGCGCCCCATCATGCTCCACCGTGCTATTTTTGGATCTGTAGAACGTTTTTTTGGCATTATTATTGAACATTTTGCCGGCAAATTTCCACTCTGGATTAGTCCTCGTCAAGTGCGTATTGTGCCTGTCGCGGACCGCCATAATGAGTATGCACAAGAGTTGTGTCAGAAAATTAAAGAGGCAGGATTTATCTGTGATGTGGATGAAACCCATGAATCGGTCTCCAAAAAAATCCGTGAAGCACAACTGCTACAGGTGAACTATATGCTCACTGTGGGCGATCGCGAAGTGGAAAATAGAAAAATTAATTTACGTTTGCGTGACAATACTGTGTATGGGGAGATAGATCTTAATTCCTTTTTGACTATACTCAAAAAAGAAAGTGAAGAACGTTCACTCACGCCATTAGACCTCTTGAGGAACTTGCTTTAGGCAGAAAAATTGCAGATCTTTTTATGATTTTTTGCACATGCCGACGAAGCATATACAAGAAGTATAGACGAGGAGGCTAGTGCTAAAAAGCAAAAAAGAGCTGCATTTTAATGCGTGAATGAAGTTCCAAAAGAGGTCTATATTCAAAAATGAAAGTCATCTGTGTCAGTAGTTTCAAAGGAGGGACGGCGAAAACTTCGACCTCTCTTCATCTTGCGTCCGCATTTGCAAAATTCCATAAGAAAAAAGTGTTGCTGATCGATTTTGATGCCCAAGCCAATTTAACTGCAGGCTTAGGATACGATCCTGACGAGCAAGATAGTTTGGCCCCTGTCTTGCAAGGAAAAAAGAAGATCCAAGAGGTGATTGTCCCTACAGCGGTACCAAATTTGGATCTGATTCCTGCCGATACCTGGTTAGAAAGAGTGGAAGTGACAGGCAGTTTAGCAGGTGATCGTTATTCACACGAAAGACTCAAACAGCTTTTAAAACCCTTGAAATATGACTATGTGGTCATTGATACGCCACCATCGCTCTGTTGGCTGACCGAGTCTTCACTCATCGCCTCCGATTTTTCTTTAGTTTGCACCACACCAGAGTTTTATAGCGTTAAAGGATTGCAGCGGCTCTCCCATTTCATGAAAAATATCTCAGAAAGACATGGCCTCTCTATTTTAGGCGTGCTGCTCTCTTTTTGGAATCCTAGAGGAAAAAATAATAAAGCTTTTCTCGATGTGATCAAAGAAACTTTTCCTGGCAAATTATTGGATGCAAAAGTGCGCCGCGATATTCAAGTTTCTGAATCGGCCATTCATGGTAAACCGATTTTCGATGTGGCACCAGAGAGTCGTGCAGCAGAAGACTATCTTGAACTTTCTAAAGAAATTATGGAAAAAATATGAAACTAGGTTCCCTTCTTGCTAAAAGATTAAAAGAGAACTTTGAAAAACCTTCCAAAACAGCCCACTTGGCAGAACTCTCTTCCAAAGGAGAGCTCTCCAGTTTTTCTGGTGTTTTCCGCACACTCCCTCTCTCTTTGCAAGAACAGGAAAAATTGCAATCATTGCTCACTGAGTTTGCACCCGCTGAATATGATATTGCTTTAGATCTGGAACAATTGGTGAGCATCAGCTCTGAAGTGAAAGCGATTCATCATCAAGCTGCATTACTGCATGGCGAACGAATAAAAAAAGCACAAGAAGTATTAAAAAAATACCGCGACGGAGTTTTTTCTGCATGGATCGTTGGCGTCTATGGCAATCGACAAACGCCTTATAATTTTCTGCACTATTTTGAACTCTATCAATCTCTTTCAGCTGTGTTAAAAGAGAAAATGGACCAGATGCCGCGGCAAGCGGTCTATTCACTGGCTGCGCGCACGGGTGAAAAAGAGAAAAAAGAGGAGATCATTCAAAATTATCAAGGCCAGACCAAACAAGAACTGCTCACACTGATTCGTGAAACATTCCCCCTTGCTAAAGAAGATCGCAGAAATCAGAATCTATCTCGTTATGCCATTAATCAACTGACACGATTACATTTGCTTATCAAATCGCGTCGCTTTAATCCTTCTTTCGAACAAAAAAGAGAAATCAGAAGACTACTAAAGCTTCTTGATGCAGAAGTGTAAAACGGCTTTACAATGAATCCTGAGTACGATCGACTTTTTTTGCATCATGAAAAAAAGGCGAACTGGAAAAATTGGGGGCCTTACTTAAGTGAGCGTGCTTGGGCTACAGTACGCGAAGATGCCAGTTTTGACGGCGATATTTGGAACTCTTTTTCTCACGACCAGTCCCGCTCTAGAGTTTATCGTTGGGGAGAAGATGGGATCGGCGGTTTTTCTGATCGTTTCGGCCGCATCTGTCTCTCTTTTGCCTTTTGGAATGGAAAAGATCCCATTCTAAAAGAGCGTCTTTTCGGACTCACAAATCCTGAAGGCAATCATGGCGAAGATGTAAAAGAACTCTATTTTTATCTCGATGGCACGCCCACTCACAGTTACATGAAAATGCTCTACAAGTATCCACAAGAGCCCTTTCCTTATGAAAAATTGGTGCAGGAAAATAAAAAACGGACTCTACATGATCCTGAATTTGAACTTTTAGACACCGGGATTTTTAATGAGAATCGCTATTTCGATATTATGATCGAATATGCCAAAGAAAATGAAGAAACCATTCTAGCGCGCGTCTCTATTACGAATCGTGGTCCTCAGGAAGCCCTCATCCACTGTCTTCCTCAAGTCTGGCTACGTAATACATGGAAATGGGGTTATCCCAAAGGACCTACCGGAGATGATGGACCCAAACGAATGTTGAAGTTTGATAATTCTTCGCTACAACTGGATGGCTATTTTTTCTATTTTGATAACAATCCAAATTTTCTTTTTACTGAAAATGAACCGGACAAAAAGGACGCATTCCATCACTACATCGTGCATGGCGATAAAAAAAAGCTGAATCAAAACAGTGCGGGCAGTAAAGCGGGCGCCCATTACCAAACCTATCTGAAATCGGCACAAACGGGCGTTTTTAAATTAAAATTTTCTAAACAACAGATCTCGCATCCTTGGACAAATTTTGATTCTATTTTTGATCAAAGGATCCGCGAAGCAGATCAATTTTATGCAGGGATTCAAAATCCAAAACTGAGTCCAGAGCTTAAAAAAATCCAGCGTCAAGCATTTGCAGGGCTGCTCTGGAATAAACAGCTCTATTATTTGGATCAAGAACAATGGAAAAAAGGAGATCCTCATTACCCCATTTCAAGAAAATGGATCCGCAATGGGGACTGGGATAATTTTTTTGCTTTTGATGTGATCTCGATGCCAGACAAATGGGAATATCCCTACTTTTGTGCTTGGGATTTAGCCTTCCATTGTTTGTCATTTGTTCTCATTGACCCCGATTTTGCCAAACGCCAGCTTATTTTGATATTGCGTGAATGGTATATGCATCCGAGTGGGCAGCTTCCTGCGCACGAATGGGCTTTTTCTGATGTGAACCCGCCCGTCCATGCTTGGGCAGTGTGGCGTACCTATAAAATTGATGCAAAAGTGTTTCAAAAGGAGGACCGTGGATTTTTAGAAAGCGCCTTTCATAAATTGCTCATTAATTTTACCTGGTGGGTCAACAAAAAGGACATGGAAGGCAATAATCTGTTCCAGGGCGGTTTTTTAGGCATGGACAATATCAGCATATTTGACCGCAATCGGGAACTACCGACGGGCGGCCACATCGACCAGTCTGATGGATCTGCCTGGATGAGTTTTTATTGTATTTTGATGATGAAAATTGCTCTCCATTTGTCTACTGAAGAGAAAATTTATCAAGATATTGCCAGTAAATTCTTTGAACACTTTATGCGGATTGCTGCTGCAATGACCAATATTGGTGGACAAGGCATCTCTTTATGGAATGAAGAAGATGGTTTTTTTTACGATGTTCTCCATCTACCTAATGGTAAGATGGCCCCGCTCAAAGTGCGTTCATTAGTAGGATTATTACCCTTACTTGCAGTAGAAACGATCGATCCTGTTTTATTAGAAAAGGCACCCGATTTTTCCCGTCGCATGCACTGGTTTATTAGCAAAAGGCCCAATGTGAGTTGCAACCTATCTTGCATTTACAAAGAAGGACAGGAAGGGCGGCGGTTGATGGCTATTTTGACCAAAGAAAAGCTGCAACGGGTATTGCGTTATATGCTTGATGAAAATGAATTTCTTTCGCCTTATGGATTGCGCTCTATTTCACGTATCCACAAAGACCATCCTTATATGTTACATATCAATGGGGCTTCTTATGAAATCAAATACACTCCTGCAGAGTCGGACAACCACACCTTTGGAGGCAATTCCAACTGGCGCGGACCGGTCTGGTTTCCGATCAATTTTTTAATCATCGAATCGTTGCAAAAATTTCATCACTATTTTGGCGACACGCTTAAAGTTGAATTTCCGACAGGTTCCGGACGCTATTTAAATCTCTGGGATGTTTCTATTGAACTCTCCAAACGATTGATGAAACTATTTGTTCCAGATCCCCAAGGCAATCGTCCCATTTATAGCAAACAGAGCAAATTCCAAAAGGATCCTCATTTCAAAGACCATCTTCTTTTTCATGAGTATTTTAATGGTGATACGGGCGAAGGATTAGGCGCTTCACACCATACTGGATGGACAGCACTTGTTACTAAGCTAATTCAACAAAGCGGCGAGTTTCTCTAAATAATTCTTTTTCAATTTGGGATTGAGTGGACGGGCGTGGCTGGATTAGGGGGAGCCGCATGTGTGGTTTGCATTTGCCCATTTTGCCAAGAGCAAATTTGACTCCTTGAGGATTCGTTTCAATTACTAAAGAACGGGCCAGGTCATAGACCTCTTGAAATAGCTTTCTGCCCTCTTCTAAATGGCCCTGGCGCACAAGAGTGATGAACTCTTTCCATCGTCTTGGAATAAGATTAGCAATAACAGAAATAACGCCTGTACATCCTACAGACAAGTGAGGAAGGGCCAAAATATCATCCCCCGACACAATAGGCACAGAAGTGAGTTTCATTAACTCTAAAGTGTGTGCAAGGTCCCCAGCCGCATCTTTTACGGCCACTACTTCTGGAATTTCACAAATTTTTGCAAGCGCCGCAGGCGATAATTTTATTCCTGTTCTACCAGGATGATGGTAGGCAATAAGCGGAAGTTTTGCTTTAGCCACTTCTTGAAAATGGGCCAAACAGCCCTCTTCTGTTGGTCTATTATAGTAAGGCAGCACAACCAAAGCAGCATCGGCCCCTAATTTTTTGGACTCTACTGTTTTTTTTACTGTGAGACGTGTATCTAAACAGCCAGTTCCTGCCACGATAGGCACTCTTTTTCGCGCCGTTTTGACCGCAGTTTCAACAATTCTTAAGAATTCTTCATGAGATAAAGTTCCGCTCTCTCCTGTTGTCCCGCAAACAGAAATCAGATCGGTTCCTTCTTCAATATGCCATTCAATCAACTCTTCTAGGGCATCAAAATCGATTTCTAAATTTTCATGAAATGGAGTGACAAGGGCGACGATAGAACCTGCAATCATTTCTCAGATTATATATTTCGAATTAATTTAATGTCCAATCGATGGGCGTGAAACCCTGTTTGATGAGAAATTCATTTGCTTTTGAAAAATGGCGGCATCCTAAAAAGCCGCGATGCGCAGAAAGTGGAGAAGGATGCGTGGATGTTAACACCAAATGGTGACCTTTATTTTGTGTCAGAATTTTCTGGCACTTTTCTTGCGCTAAGCGTCCCCAAAGTAAAAATACAAGCGGCTCTTTTCTCTCGCATAACTTCTGAATCACGGCATCTGTAAAGAGTTCCCATCCTTGTCCAAAGTGAGAAGCCGGTTCATTTTGCCGCACAGTGAGCGTGGTATTGAGAAGAAGCACTCCTTGCTTGGCCCAAGAGTTTAAATTGCCCGTTTTTGGGTCAGGTATTTTGAGGTCCTGTTCCAGTTCTAAAAAAATATTTTTTAATGAAGGCGGGGGTTCCACTCCTTGGGGCACACTAAAGCTAAGGCCATGTGCTTGCCCAGGCCCATGATAAGGATCTTGGCCCACAATCACCACCTTCACTTTATCAAAAGGAGTGTGTGCAAAGGCGTTGAATACCAGCTCTTCAGGAGGGTAAACAACTTTGCCCGCCTCTCTCTCTTTTTTTAAAAAATCTTTTAACTTTTGGACATAGGGTTTGGTGATTTCTTCCTTTAATTTTTCATACCAACTTTTTTCTATTTTCATTCCCATAGTTTGCTCTATTCTATATACTTTCTCTTTTTTTATCTGGGTGTAGCGCAGCTTGGCTAGCGCACCAGCATGGGGTGTTGGGGGTCGGAGGTTCAAATCCTCTCACCCAGATTGTTTTTAGTGTTAGTGACTGTGGAAAACTCTGTTAATAGATGTCATTAGTCTGTTTTCTTTCTGTTTAAAGAACCACTTGTCGTCAATTTCTATCTGCCCATTCACATTCTATCGACACCCTTTGCCCCCTCTAAAATAAAAGGGTTATCAACAGTTCTACAGTCTAAGAAGAAGAAGAGAATATAAATCTATTATATATTCGGAAAAAGGGCCCTTTTTAGCCCAAACTGGACTTTTGCAGGGACCTCTTATATACTTAGCCAAAAAAATGGAGCCTTAAGAAATGCACGAACTTTCAACAGCCAGTTTTTTCTCTTTAGAAGGGTATCCGTTCCCCGATTTATTTAAAAATTGTTTTTACGTTTGGGAAGCTTTAGGCCGGCTTAATGAGTTTCTTCATTTGCAAAAATTAGGCACTATTGAAGTGGATATTCCTTCATCTGTCTATTTGGTGAATCCAGAATTAATCAGCATTGGTAAAGGAACGATTATTGAACCTGGGGCCTATATTCGCGGTCCTTGCATCATCGGAGAAAATTGTGAAATCCGCCATGGCGCCTATGTGCGGGGCTATGTGGTGGCGGGCAATGGATGCGTGATCGGTCATGATACTGAAGTGAAGCGCTCCATTTTACTTAATCATGTCTGTGCGGGCCATTTTAACTACGTTGGGGATTCCATTTTAGGAAATGGAGTCAACTTAGGTGCAGGCGTTAAATGTGCTAATTTACGTTTAGACCATGACGCAGTCCATATTATTTTTCAGGGAGAAAAAATTTCGACAAATCTGAAAAAATTTGGAGCTGTGATTGGAGATGAAGCGCAACTGGGGTGCAATTGTGTGACAAATCCTGGAACATTGATTGGGAAAAAAGCATTTTGCCATCCTTGTCTCAATGTGAATGGATATATTCCGCCACATGCGCGTGTGAAATCGACACAAAAAATGATTATTGCAGAACAAATTCATGTTACTTAGATCAAACTCTTCCCATTTTTTTTACCTACAAGACAAACTTGAACAGGAAATTGCTGCGAGTATTGTCACTTTTGGAGAAAAGACAAAATTGCGCGATGCATGTGAGTATGCACTTTTAAGCGGTGGAAAGAGATTGCGCCCACTAATTGTGCTGATGACTGCAGAAGCTTTGGATCATGGTCTTAATGTGTCTCCAGTGGCTTTGGCTGTGGAATTTTTGCATACGGCTTCACTGATTGCAGACGATCTTCCGTGCATGGATGATGATGACCAGCGCAGAAATAAACCAGCTTTACATAAAATCTATGGAGAAAATATCGCCCTACTCTCAACTTATGCTTTAATTTGTGCTGGATTTGAACGGATCCATCAAAATGCAGAGCTCATGAAAAGAGGGCCCGCCTATTTCGCAGAGTATGCCGACCGTGCCTGCACGCTAGCTTTAGGGCATGCGGCCTATTGTGCGGGGATTTTAGGGGCCACAGGAGGCCAATTTTTAGATCTTTTCCCCCCTCAACACACATTAGAATCATTTAAAGAGCTGATTTATAAAAAAACGATCACGCTGTTTGAAGTTTCGCTCTGTTTGGGCTGGATTTTTGGTGGCGGCGCACTCGATCAATTTGAACGAGTGAAAAAAGCGGCCCACCATTTAGGAATGGCTTTTCAAATTGCAGACGACCTAGAAGATGTGAACCAAGATGATAAAGGTCCCAACATCGCTAAATTTCTTGGGAAAGAACGCTGCATTGCTGTGTTCCAAAATGAGATGAACTATTTCAAGCAAGAGCTAGAAGAGCTTCATTTGGCAACGCCTTCATTTGAAAAAATGTGTGACTTCTTAACTAAGAGTCTGAATTAAACATTTGCAGTTTTTTCTTCCGGAACTCCTTTTAACAGAGCAGCGTTATCTTTGCATTTGCTGAGAATGAGTTTTTCGATCTCAGAAGCCACATCTGGATTTTTTTTCAGTTCGTCTTGCGCGGCTTCTCTTCCTTGGCCTAAACGCTGAGAGCCAAAACTAAACCAGGTCCCTTTCTTTTCAATAACGCCGAGCTGCGCTCCTAAATCAACGATAGAACCGAGACGTGAAATGCCTTCCCCGAAAATAATATCAAATTCTGCTACTTGGAATGGGGCGGCCATTTTATTTTTCACAACTTTGACCTTTACACGGTTGCCAATTTCTGCATTATCAGCGCCTTTAATTCCACCAATACGGCGGATGTCCAATCGCATAGAAGAATAAAATTTCAGCGCGCGGCCTCCTGTGGTCGTCTCAGGATTTCCAAACATCACACCAATTTTTTCGCGGATCTGGTTAATAAAGATGGCGCAGGTGTTGCTTTTAGAAAGTGTGGATGTGAGTTTGCGCAATGCTTGGGACATCATACGGGCTTGCAATCCCATGTGGGAATCTCCAATCTCTCCTTCGAGTTCATTTTTAGGAACAAGCGCCGCCACAGAGTCGATCACGATCACATCAAGGGCATTGGAGCGGGCCAGCATTTCTGCGATATTCAGCGCCTCTTCTCCAGAATCTGGCTGTGAGATCATCAGTTCATTAAGATTAACGCCGATTTTAGCCGCGTAGGCAGGATCCATGGCATGTTCGGCATCGATATAGGCTGCAATGCCGCCTGTTTTTTGGGCGTTTGCAACAATATGGAGGGCCAGGGTCGATTTTCCTGAAGATTCGGGGCCATAAATTTCTACGATTCTTCCGCGGGGAACGCCGCCGCAGCCCAAGACGAGATCAAGAGCGACAGAACCAGTGGAGATCACACTGATTTCTTTGGTGGCCTGATGTTTTCCTAAGGTCATGATCGACCCTTCGCCAAAATGTTTTTCAATATGAGAAATTGCAAGTTCTAGCGCTTTTTTCTTTCCATCTTCTGCAGCCATAAACACCTCTTTTTGGGTAATCCTTAACATGTAATGCTGAATACTGCTTGCGATGCAAGCTATCTGCTGCGTCGCGCTGCATCGCCGACCCACTGCGGGGTCGTCTGTTTCGCGTACCCGCCGTAGGCGGCTCCTTGCACATTAGCTTGCCTGCGCTTCGCATTCTTCTAGCATTACTTGTTGCGGACTACCCCTTTTTTGGCCTCAAGATTGAACATTGCATCCCTTCTAGTCAAGCAATAAATCTATTTTTCTGATTGAATGAGGTGATGGGGGAAAAGATGATTCTGGCGGGTGATGTTGGGGCGACAAAAACGCATCTGGCGCTTTTTGAACTTGGAGAAGAAAGAAAATGGATCGCCGACGAAAAATATAAAAGTACAGACTACGATAGCCTTACTGCAATCATAAAAAAATTCCTTAGCGGAAAAAATGCGAAAATCGCGCGCGCCTGCTTTGGTGTCCCAGGTGCTGTGATCCATGGAAAATGCCACCCGACCAATCTGCCATGGCTTACAGAAGAGACAAAAATTGCAGATGCGCTCAATATTCCTCTGGTGCGGTTGATCAATGATCTGGAAGCCAATGCTCACGGAATTTTGTGCTTATATCCTCAAGAATTTTATGTTTTAAATGCAGGCGCTGCGCAAGAGGGAAATCAGGCGCTTATCTCTGCAGGAACGGGACTAGGAGCAGCAGGACTTTTCTGGAATGGAATAGAGCAGATTCCTTTTGCTACTGAAGGCGGCCATGCCAGTTTTGCTCCAGAAAGTGAATTGGAAACCAGTTTGCAAAAATATTTAAGTAATGAATTTGGTCATGTCTCTTTTGAACGTATTCTCTCTGGTACGGGACTCTATCGCATCTATCGTTTTCTTATTGATTCTGGATTAGAAAGCATGAAAGAACCGATCAAAATGGAGCCGGCTGCTCCAAAAATAATTACAGAAAAGGCGCTTAACGGAACATGCAAAGCGTGTAAAAAAGCATTAGAGATGTTTGTTGACATCTACGGGAGTGAAGCAGGGAACTTGGCTCTTAAATTATTTGCTGTGGGAGGAGTTTACATCGGCGGCGGAATTGCTCCAAAAATTTTGCCTGCACTCAAAGAAGGAGAATTTATGAAGCGGTTTAGCGCTAAAGGGCGCATGCAATCGCTTCTTTCTCAGATTCCCATCAAAGTGATTCTCAATGAAAACACCGCGCTTCTGGGAGCTGCTGCCTATGTCCGAAAATAAACTATGCAAAGAAGCAGCACGATTGCAAGAAGAGAGAGTAGAAGGCGTTGCCAAATGGCAAAAGTGGGGCCCTTACGTCGCAGACCGCTCTTGGGGCACAGTGAGAGAAGACTATAGCGAAAATGGAGACCCCTGGAACTATTTTCCGTTTGAACAGGCGATTTCAAAAGCGTATCGCTGGGGGGAAGATGGGATTGCAGGATGGTGCGACCGCTATCAGGTCTTGGTGCTTGCTCCCGCTTTCTGGAATCTAAGAGACCCTTTCTTAAAAGAAAGGCTATTTGGTCTTAATAATGCTGAAGGAAACCATGGCGAGGATGTCAAGGAATATTACTATTTCTTAGATGCCACTCCGTCTCATTCCTACATGAAATTCCTTTATAAATATCCGCAACAGGAATTCCCTTACCAAAAATTGCGAGAAGAAAATCGTAAACGTTCCACCTATGATCCGGAATATGAATTGATCGATACTGGCATTTTTAATGACGGCGCCTATTTTGATATTTTTTTGGAATATGCAAAAGAATCTCCGGAAGATTTAGCGATTCAAGCAGAGATTTTTAACCGTGGAAAAAAAGAGGCTTCGCTCCATTTTCTGCTGCAGCTCTGGTTCCGCAATCAGTGGGCCTGGAAAGCAGAGAGGGAATCAGAACCCAACATTGTAAGAGCAAGTCATAGTGGTGGTCTCTGTTTGTGTGCGGATGATACAGAGATGCGCTCTCCCTCCAATTTGGCCTTTGACTACCATTTGGGAAAACGGTTTCTTTATGGACCGACGGGCGGAAAATTACTCTTCACTAATAATGAGACGCTGGTTCCCAATCAAGAGGGCCACTACAAAGATGCATTTCATCAAGCTATTGTGCATGGTAAACCATGTCTTGCAGAGTCGGGAACTAAAGCCTGCCTTGCCTACTTCTTAGAAAAAATTCCTCCAGGAAAATCGGTCAAGCTCCATTTTAGATTTTCATCCAAAGAACTCAAACATCCTTTGCGCGATGTTGAAGAGATCATTCATAAAAGGAAAAAAGAAGCCGACCATTTTTATGCGACCATATATCCCCAAAAAGCGACAGAAGAAGAAAAGCAGGTCCAGCGGCAGGCACTTGCTGGACTTGTCTGGTCTAAACAGAGTTATCTATTTGATGTGAATCTTTGGCTTAAGGGCGATAACACAAACGCCCCTCCTCCCGCATCGCGCTTTAAGATGCGCAACATCCATTGGCGCCATCTCAACTCGATGCGTATTTTGCTGATGCCAGACACTTGGGAATATCCTTGGTTTGCTGCGTGGGACCAAGCATTCCATTGCATCAGTTATGCATTATTAGATTTAGAATATGCCAAAGAGCAACTCTGGCTTCTGCTTTTTGATCAGTTCCAACACCCTAATGGGCAGATTCCTGCATATGAGTGGGAATTTTCCGATTTAAATCCTCCGGTCCAAGGCTGGGCAGCGCTCCGTCTTTTTTATCGCGAAAAAGCAGTGCGCAAAGAAGGCGATTTTTCTTTTCTAGAAAAATGTTTCCATAAATTACTCATGAACTTTTCTTGGTGGGTCAATAAGGTCGATAGCTCTGGAAACAACGTTTTTGAAGGCGGCTTTTTGGGATTGGACAATATCACAGTCTTAGACCGCTCTCAAAAATTTCCAGATGGAGCGATTCTTCAACAGTCAGACGGAACAGGCTGGATGGCCATGTTCTGTCTTAATCTGATGCGCATTGCCTTGGAACTTTCGAAAAAAAATAGAGTCTATGAATCATTAGCGACAAAATTTTTTGAGCACTATGTCTACATTGCGCATGCGATGAAAAAAAGAGGCAATCAAAATTATGAACTCTGGAGTGAGCGTGACGGTTTTTTTTACGATGTGCTCACCTACCCTGATGGTACATTTTCTAAATTCCGCGTCCGTTCGCTTGTGGGATTGATTCCTCTTTATGCGATTGAAATTTTACATGAGGAAGAACTTAAAAAATTCCCAGAGTTTTATAAAAATTTTCACTGGTTTTTAAACAATCGCAGAGAACTAGTAGAAGCCTGCATTATTCCAACGCATAAAGATAACAAAACGCACTATGTGTTGACATTGATGAATGCGTCTCACCTTCAAAGTGTATTGAGATATGTTTGGAATCCTGAAGAGTTCCGTTCTAATTTTGGATTACGAAGTCTTTCAAAATATCATGAAAAACATCCGTTCGTGTTCCAGAATCGTTCTGTAGGCTATGAACCTGCCGAATCGCGCGATCGACTCAAAGGGGGCAATTCTAATTGGCGCGGTCCTATTTGGATGCCCACCACTTTTCTTTTAGTGGATTCGCTTTTGAAATTAACAGACGCTTATGGAGAAGAGATCCAACCTCAGACAGAGATGATGGCCGCTTTTTTTGCCAATCATATGATCTCTATTTTCACTAAAGATAAAAAAGGAAAACGGCCTTACCTAGGGGAACAGTTTCCTTTCCATCAGGATCCTTACTGGAGTGAGCATCTGCTCTTCTATGAATATTTCAATCCAGAGACTGGCAAAGGGCTCGGCGCTTCTCATCAGACAGGATGGAGCGCCCTTGTTGCCAATTTCATCGACGAATTCCGCCAGTAATAAGAGGAAGAAAAAAAGAAGTAGAAGAGGGAAAGAAGGCGAGAATAGACAGTCGGGAGCTAGCTTCGCGCTCCCCGCTGCCCTAGGGGCGATTCTAGCTTCGCCAAATTGCCCCTCCGTCATGGGTCTGTACGCAGAGGTACTTGCAAAAGTCCAGTTTGGGCTAAAACGCGCCCTTTTTCCACAGATTTTGATTCTACGCAAATCGCCTACACTCTCTGGTGTATGTCAATTTGCGTAGAATCAAAATCTGGGAACAAACCATCGCGTTTTATCTCCAAAGCGACTTTTGCAAGTACCTCGCAGTACTATCCCCACTCCTTCGGCTCAATTTTGCTTTGCCATAATCGCCATCGGCTGCTCATGCGTTCATTTACTAAATCTATCGATTTAGCTCATTTCACGTCGATTCGCAGAACCATTTGAAACTTCCAAGTCGCCAATTTGGAGTTACAATTCGTTCTGCAACGCGACGCGGGTAGGGCCCTGAAAAAATGCGATCAGCATTTTTTTAGGGAAGAGCGCCGTTGCAGCCCGCGGCTGTTATGGCAAAGCAAAATCGATTTGAGGGAGCGAGGACAGTATTTCATACGGACTCGCGGATGAAAAATTGATTTTGCAAAGCCAGAACTGCCCTTAGGGCAGCGGGGGCATGTGACATGCCCCGACTGTCTAGGGAGCGCCTTTTTCATTAATTTTTTATAAACTAAAACGAGGCCCGGATGGACCTCGTTTTTGAACTGGATCTTAAATAACTTACAAAGGACTAGAAGGTAAACTTAGCAGTGAATGTCACACCTTGTGTGGACAGATCGCCGCGTGTTTGTGCAAACACATTCTCTCCATGGGTCGCAATGGCTGTAGCAGTTCCATTCACTGTATCGCCGATTCTCATCACTCTCCAAAATTGGTTTTGGTTGAAGAAGTGGTGGAATTCCCAGGCTATAGCAAGATTTAAACCATAAGTGCCATCGCGATAGAGAGTGTTCCATTGGAGTCCGACGGCTAAGTCGACAATTCCTCTGATCGAGCGGAAATTATCATCTGTTTCTAAAACAGGTGTGGTTGCAAATCCAGTGGTAGTAAGTGAAGATTGTGTCTCTTCTTCTTGCTCTACTCTGAATTTTCCATAAATCAAAGAGAAGGCCACATTTCCGAAGAAGCCCCAATTTCCACTGCAAGGATCGCAGCAGCCAAACATCCAGTTAGTGTCCAATCCGCCGCGCACTCCGCCGCCATCAAATTGGTTTTTCATGGTCACTTCATCGGTGAAAGGAGTGACGCCGCCATCCCATGAACCGCCAAGATATTCTAATTTATATCTTTGATGGATCATTGCATAGCGAAGGCCAATATGGGGACGTATCGAAAGCATTTTACTAGTCCAGAACTCTCTTCCAAGTTCAAGGTCCACTAAGTTTAGATCGAGTCTCCAAGAGGTATTTCCTTGTGTGGCAAAAAGAATCGTTCCTGGAACGGTATCACCCGTTGAGATTGGAGCAAAATCTGACCAGAGAGGCAGCAAAGTCTGACTTAAATCAGATTCATTATCATCTGAACTACTTGCTCTTCCATTAAAGTGGGTATAGGTAAGCTCTAGGTCCCATCCATCATGGGTTGTGTTATAACCTGCGCCTATTTTAAAGCCAGGTTTCCATTTAAATTCTGGGCTTCTGAAACTGGCATCGATAATATTAGCTATGGCAGCTGTATTAGTTGGGGCCCCTGCTGCTCCAAGAGTAGGAGTGATGACTGAATCATTGACAGCATATTCAAGACCATCTTCTGTCGCCTGCCAATAAAAGCCTGCCACAGTGATTGAAAATTCGCCTGCATCGCAGCAGCACGCGTCATCGGTAAAAGGTCTTGCTGAAGGGTTGACTCCCATTCCCATTTCTGGGCCGCAAGGACCAATGCGGTCACAATGCATCTGTTTTTTTTCATATTTGCCTTGGCGGTCAGCACTCAACAAGGTAGTGACTGCCACCATTGACATAGCCGCGTAGGGCCACAGTTTTTTAAAATCCATGTTCAATTCTCCTTTGTATACAGGGATAATGCCAATTCCATGGCACTCTTTATAAACGTCACTGTAGGAATTATCCGATTTTTAATCTAGATTTTTTTTATAAAAAGAACGAGGCCCAAAATTGGGCCCCGTTTTTTTCTACTGAAATTCTAGAGCTTTTTTAGAATGTGAGTCTTGCAGTTAAAGTCACACCTTGTGTTGAAAGGTCACCGCGAGTTTGTGCAAACACGTTTTCGCCATGGTTGCCAGTAGTTGAGGTTCCATCGCCAATTCTATTCACTCTCCAGAACTGGTTCTGGTTGAAGAATTGATGGAATTCCCATGCCAATTGGATAAGGATACCATAGTTGTTGTCATTGAATAGCGATTGCCATTGGAGACCTAGAGCTAAATCGACCATTCCACGAACTGCACGGAAATTATCTTCTGTTTCTAAGATAGGTGTTTTAGCAAAACCGGTCACTGCGAGTGGAGATTCGTTAAACTCGTTCTGATCCACATCAAATTTACCATAGATCAGAGATAGAGCAAGATTTCCAAAAATGCCCCAGTTTCCGCTGCAAGGATCGCAGCAGCCAAAGTTCCAAACGGTATCCAAACCGCCGCGTACTCCACCGCCAGAGAAATGGTTTTTCATATCCACTTCATTGGTGAAAGGACCGCCAGTAAGAATAGGTGAACCGTTGGAAGCAGTTCCCCAGATACCGCCTAAGTAGTCAATTTCAAATTTTTGTCTAATAAGAGCCACTCTAAAACCGATATGTGGTCTTAAAGTGAGCATTTTGCTAGTCCAGAATTCACGGCCTAATTCTAAGTCAACTAGGTTCAGATTGACTCTCCAAGAAGTATTGGCTTGGGTAGCCCAAAGAATGGTGCCAGAAGTATCTGTTGCCGGACCAAAAGCAGACCAAAGAGGAAGCAGAGTGACGTTCAGATCGCTTTCATTATCATTGGAACTGTTTGCTCTTCCATTGAAGTGCGTCCATATGAGCTCCAAATCCCAACCATCATGCGTAGTGTTATAGCCGATGCCTACTTTGAATCCTGGCTTCCATTTGAAATTAGGAGTGTCATAGCTGGCTTCAATTAAAGAGGCGGCAGCGCCAGTGGTCGCAGCAGCTGTAGGAGTGGCCACTTTAGTTTCAATAGCATATTCGAGGCCGTCTTCTGTCGCTTGCCAGTAGAAACCAGCAACAGTAACAGAAAATTCGCCTGAATCGCAGCAGCAAGCATCATTAGTGAATGGACGAGCAGAAGGATTCACTGCCATAGGCATATCTGGACCGCAAATGCTGACTCTATCGCAACGCATTGGCGGATGACGCTCTTTCTCTCTATATCTTCCATCAGCATTTAACATTGCAGTAAAGGCTGCAATTGATATGGCAGCTGTCGGCCATACTTTTCTTAAATTCCAATTCATACTTACTCCAAGGTTATGATCAAAAGTCTGTTGCTCCACCGAGTAGAGCTCTTCTTTAAGCTCACTGTAAGGTTAAATTTAATTTATGGTCAATAAAATTAATTTAGCCTCCTAATTAACTTTGCATTTTTTTTGTACTGTCCTCACTAGAATGCCAACGTCTGATAACGAAATAGTCTTTAGCAGGTAGCGAAGAGTTCCATTGCGTTAAAGGCTTTCTATTTATTGAGGAAAGCCGCTCTATTAAAGGTCGAATGGCAACCCCTGTTTGCGGCCGGCTTTCAATACATTGTGTCGAATCCAAAGCAATGAGCACATGGCCCGGCCAGACAATCAGATCCAAAGGTTTAATGAGGGCGGCAATTTTTTCCAAAGGCAGATTTTCAATGATCACTGGCTGACCAAAATGGACAAGCCATGAGGTATTCCTTGGTGTGATTCCACCTGTCGCCTCATAAATAAGGCCGGAGCAATCGACTCCTTTTAAAGTCCATACAGTGTGCATTTTTTCATTAAGAGCTATTTTGGGAGGATAATAGTGCAATAGTTCTGGAATGCCGCGGCTCTGATTCCCTCCCCATATATAAGGGGTGCCTACTAAATGGTGTAGATGTTTTAGGATATGCGCGATTGATGGGACCTTTTTTTTTCTTTCTTGTCCTTTATATGACAAAAACCGCTCGTCGACAAAAAGAGGGGTACACGGATAGTCTTCTGTTTCCACTTGCAAGATAGAGTTTTCAATTTCTTTGATGATTTTGAACTTTGTATTCGGAAAAGCAATGGTTTCTACAGCACGGATCAACCCCTGTTCATCTAATGGTAAAGAGGAGCCGTCCTCGCCGCCAAACACTTTAGTGAAATGGGGCGTATTTAAAACGGGCGTAAAAGTTTTAGAAAAAGCAACGCTCGACATCTTTTTGAAAAATGGGTATCTTTCTCGTTTATATTAGATATTAGGTGCAAAGATGAAAAAAAGCAAAATCCTCCTTTCATTGATCTTGTGCTGCGTCCTTGGGGCCTGCCAATCCACTACAGTAAAAAAGCAGCAAAAAACTAAGGCTCCCATTGGGGCGGCGATTAAAATTAATCTGGGTGCAGACCCACAAACATTAGATCCCAGAAAAGCAAGAGATTTGCATGCCATCACCCTTGTTAAAATGCTTTTCGAAGGATTAACGCGGGTTGGAAAAAATGATCAGCCAGAGCTGGCCTTGGCGCGCAGTGTAGAAATTTCTCCTGATCTGAAAAAGTACACCTTTTATATGCGCTATTCTGAATGGTCTAATGGAGACCCACTCACAGCGAGTGATTTTGTTTATGCATGGAAAAAGGTACTAGATCCTAAATTTATGTCAGAAAATGCTCCGCAACTCTATGTGATTAAAAATGCAAAGGCGGTCAAAGAAGGGACGCTTTCGAGTGAAGAGTTGGGTGTTCATGCGCTTGACCCCATGACTTTAGAAGTGGAATTGGAACACCCCACACCCTATTTTTTGGAGTTATTAGCATTCCCAGTCTCTTTTCCTGTCTCTCAAAAAGTGGATGAAGAGAGTCCTGACTGGGTGCAAACTCCTGGTAGTTATGTCAGCAATGGCCCCTTCAAACTTAAAGAATGGAAACATCAAGACCAGATCACAACAGAGAAAAATGAGCTTTATTGGGATGTAAAAAATGTCCGCTTAAATGAGATTGAGATGGTGATGGTCCAAGAAGATACAGAACTTAAGATGTATCGCAAAAAACAGCTCGATTGGGTGGGCTCTCCGCTTTCTACCTTGTCTTTAGAAGCTCTTCCCGAACTAAAGAAAAATAAAGAGGTGCATTCGAAACCGATTTTGGGCACCTATTTTGTACGCATCAATGTGGAGAAGCCGCCTTTTAATAATCTTAAAATACGGCAAGCTTTTTCTTTGGCGATCCAGCGTAGTGAAATTGTCGCACATGTGACGCAAGGCGAGCAGATCCCTGCCACAGGACTAGTGCCGCTCTCGTTAGGACTTCAAAAACAGCCCTATTTTGAAGATGGGGCTGCAGATCAGGCCCGCGCTCTACTTCAAGAAGGGCTCAAAGAGTGCAAGCTGACTCTAGAGCAGTTGCCGCAAATTACCTATTCCTACAATGCAGGCGAGCGCAACCATCTGATTGCACAAACAGTGCAAGAGCAGTGGAATAAAGCGCTGGGCATTAAAATCCATTTAGAATCGGTAGAAAGGAAAGTTCTTTTCGATAAACTTTCTAAGCAAGACTATCAATTGGCTGCGGGTTCTTGGATAGCGGATTACAATGATCCGATTAATTTCCTAGAGGTATTTAAATATAAAAAGGCCACTACAAATAATACCAATTGGGAAAACAGAGAATATGTGGAACTTTTAGACCATTCTGCAACTGTCTTAGATCCAGACCGAAGATTGCAAGTGCTGGCACAAGGCGAAAAGATTTTGATGGAAGAGATGCCGATCATGCCCATTTTTTATTATACGATGCTCTATGTACATGAAAATCAGCTTAAAGATGTGGTCTTGACTTCATTAGGAAATCTAGACTTTAAATGGGCCTATTTAGAAAATGCGAATTAATGACCCGTTTTTTATTCATTTTCTTTTTCGCCGGCTTACTGTCCCCGCTTTTTAGCGGCACCATTCGTCTATATAATGACAGTACCTTTCAGCTGCGCGTTGTAGTGAGAGGAGCAGATGGGAGCTATTTTGGCGAGACTGTGATGGCGCCTCAACATACCTATAGTTGGACCGATTCTAATACTCAGTTTGGCATTTACGATCGGCAACGGCAAGATTCGATCACACCTTATACAGTGATGTGGTATTGCATGGACGGGGGCGATTTTTCTGTATGCACCAATGTGGCCACCGGTGCCACTGTTTCCGCGCTATCCTGTGTTGGTGCGCGTGAATGCAAACCGCGGCCCAAGAAAAATGAGGTGAATCCTAATAAAGGCCAAGGAGAAGAGCTGTACACGCCGCCTGAAGAAGAGCAGGGTGGATTTCACGAATATTACCCGGCGCCGCCATGAAAAAACAACTTTTTTTACTCACGCTCCTCTTTTCCTCTTTGCTATTTAGCGGCACAGTCCGTCTCTATAACGATAGCCCTTATAAATTACGTGTTGTCATTAGAGGGGGCGATGGCAGCTATCTTGGGGAACTATTAATGTTGCCGCAAAGTTTCAGCACCTGGTCCGATTCCGATCGCCAATTTGGCGTCTATGGAAAAGGAAATCCTTATAGTATGGGTCCTTCTATGTCCCAGGTCCCTTATACAGTGATGTGGTACTGTATTGATGGGGGCGATTTTTCAATATGCAACAATGTGTTTACAGGCTCTACAGTGACGGCGCAGACCTGTGATGGCACGCGCATGTGCAAACCGGTCCCAAAAAACAAGCAGGGCGGCCCAGAAATGGACCAAGGCGAGCAGCTCTATGTTCCGCCACCGCCTGAAGAGCAGCAGATCGAAAAAAACAGCGTCCCTCCTTAATTTTTTAAAAAAGAGCTTTTAAAAAATTGACTAGAAATAAAAAGTAAAAATATAATTACCGAAAAAATTAAGCCAAGGGTAGAAATGGATTCGTTTATCAGGACTTTATCAGTATTTTTTATGTTATTGGTTGCTAAATGTGTGGCCAATGAAATTGATTATTCAGATTGCTCTTCTCTTAAAGAAATAATCATTAAAGAAACTCAAGAAATTAACAATACCCACTTTACAGATTATGTTGAGCTCGCGCAATTGTATGTTGCAAGAGGAGAAAGCTATTTGTTGAATACAGAGTTTGATAAAGCAGTTGAAGATTTTCAAAAGGCGCATTTTTATCTAAAAATGATGCAAAATTTTGATAGCATAGAAGTTTTGGCATTTAGAATTGCTTTCGGAGAAGCAGTGTGTTACGACAATCTAAACATGCAAGAAAATGTTCAGATTGCATTGCAACAACTTCAAGTTTTAGTAAATCACATTGGCTGTGAAGATTGTGTGGAAGATCGACCATGTCAGGAAACAAATAGATCAATGCTGGCCAAAAGCTCTTCTATGTACTTTTTTAAAACTTGTACAAATTTAATAAATGCTAGAGATATTATTACCTTTTGCAAGCAGAAAGAAAAAAAAGAAAAATCCAACCAAACGGAAGACAAATACGACGATATTCTAGGTCCTAATCAAGCAGATTCAGGTTGGTGTGAAGAAGTCATAGTGGGGACAGGAAGAGCAATGGATGCCATTGCATGTTTGGCACCAAACCATATAGTCAAAATAACTCTAATAGGAGTGATTGAAGCTTTAATCACAAGAGGTGTAAAATGATGTCAAGCAGGCGGTTTTTGGAAAGCTTGTGTTGCTCCAATTACTAGAAAGTGGAGGGAGTGGAAAAATAACAAAGAAAGACAAGTTCTCCCAAATGAATATAACTTACCAAATTTCATTAATTAAATTATGTTTAGAAAATTGATTTTTTTTCTTTTCTTGTTTGTGTCGTCATTTTGTTTTTGTGAAAATGATACAAATCATGATATTTCAGAAGTAGAAAATCGTCCTGATATTGGCCTAAATTCTTTAGATATCCCTATTTTTCACCAGGGAAACCCTTTAAAAGGGTTGCGTACATTCACAATCATATCTCAATATTCGGATCAATCAGAAATTAATAGAAAGATAAGGCAAGTGATTGAAAAAGAGCTTGGTTCGCTAGGCGCTATAATTGAATTAAAAGCTGAAGATACTACTGGGTTTACATCCAATGGACTATTGAATATTCAAATTGGCAATGTATCCAAATGGGATGGAGGTCAACTTCCTATTTCAAGAGTATCAATTAATCTTGAAACACCGGTACTGATCACTAAGAGTAATGTGAAATCTATGCCGAAAATCTGGGCCATTAATGACTTTATAGATGCGCCTCTAGATAAAAAATCAGAAGATAAAACTCTAGGCGCTGTGCAAAAACTTCTTAAGGAGTTCGTTGAAAATTACAAGTTCGCAAATAGCGGCGCGATGGAAAAACCAACTTTTTATATCTATTAAAAGAATAAAATCTGATCCAATTTCTGATCGTGAATTTAAACTTCTCGAATCGAGAATATAAAGAGCCTGTTTTTATGGATTCAGTCCAATTAGAAGAAGCTTTAAGGATGCTAGGCAATTTTCTCGTTTAAACTTCTCTAACAAAAACAGAAAACCCATCCTTTTAAAATAAAAATATGTGATCTAATCTTTGATCATGCGGTTCTGATGGGAGTTGTTCTATGAATTGTTCGCGAAATCCAATGCCGATCTTAATTGCGTAGGGAATTTTTTTTAAAAGGCGATCATAGTGGCCATGGCCAAAACCGATGCGCTGTCTTTCTAAATCAAACCCGACCCCAGGCACCAGGACACAGGGAATTTGTTGAACATCAAAAGAAATAGAGTCTGCGTCGGGTTCTTTAATAGCAAATTTTGAAGGAATAAGACGCTCTAAATCTTCGACTTGAAAAATCTGCAAGCTATTGCTGGCTACTTTTGGAAGCAGTAGCTTCTTCTCACTTGCAAGCATGCGATTCAAAGGCCAAAGATCGATTTCACTTGGTAAACTAGCAAAGGAAAGAATGTGTGAAAAGCGCTGGCAAAATTCTTGCAAATGGGCTGTCGCCGCCTGTAGGGCTTCTTTACGACGCGTTTGCGACAGCGCCGCCCGTCTTTGCATCAATAATTCGCGGCACTCTTTTTTAGTCTGGAATCGGTAATCCTTTCTCATAAGTCACTTTTTGGATCAGATAGCCCTCGTGGTTATATAAAGTAGCCATTCCAACCCCTTCGTCAATTTTAGAAATGGGAACTTTATCCCCTTTTTTAAAATAGGAGCCGCGCCAAAGCTTATCATTGTCGTACTCTTCCATAAACATCAGCTGGCCATCTTTATAATAGGCAAAACTAAGCCCATGCTTTTTGTTGTTGCTCATTTCGCGCTGGCTTTCTAAATTCCCATTTTCATACCAGGTTTTCACAAGCCCTTGGATGCAATCATCATACCAGGAAACAAGTAGTTTCGGTTTTTGGGAATTGGGATAATATTCCCATTCTTCCCCCAATTTTTTATCATCTTTGATGCAGTATGAATTTGTAAGATTTCCCGTTTTATCGAAAATTTTAATTTCTCCTTCCAATTTCCCTTTTTGATACTGCAGCAGCGCATAAAGATTTTCATTTTCAAATTGCGCCTGCCAGCCATCTCCCTCTACAATTTCTGCGCTCTTTTTTCCCGCACAATCCTGATAAACAGCCTGCAAAAGCAGCCCCTTTTCATGCCGCTCTTCGTACCAAAATTGCTCTTGTGCCCATTTTCCACTGGCAATGCCATGTTTTAATCCTTTTTCATAAGGGATCTGTTCTAAAATCTTTCCTTCTTGATCATAAACAAAAATGGTGCCGTGGATCAGATGACGATCATAGGGGATCGTTTTCCAAAGCTGGCCAGTTGGATAGTAGTAAGAAGAAATGCCATGAAGCACGCCATTGTCATATTGAATGTCTGCGATAAGATGGCCATTTTCATCCCACACTAAACTTTTTCCATCAAAGATCCAGCCTGTTTGCGCAAGCGGCGTTACATCTG
>CAZMTP010000002.1:0-73328 GCA_964569185.1 uncultured bacterium | reverse complement strand
TTCTAAATCTTTAAACTTCAAGTAGATACAATTTAATTTACTTATTAATTAATATTTAGTATAATTTTCAGTATAAAAAGAAATTAATTATTATTAAAGGAATTAAAATGTCTAATCCATTAGATCCATTCGATTCGTTAGATCCTATTACTAATGATTTTGGCCCAATAGAAGATGAATTGTTCCACGATTTGTACCCCAATGCTCAAACGATCGCATCTTCAGCACAAGGCATCATTTCCGAATCCAATTCTACTTCTAATCCTATCAATAGCCATACTTATTCTATTCGCCCTATTATACCAGCAACTGCGGAGTCCAGGACGCCCCCATCAAGTTCTGATGCTGACGAACCGATCCCACAGACAGGCTCAGATCGTAGCTCGTCTGCCACGCCGCTTACAGATTCGGATCGTAGCAGTTCCACTTTGCCTCCAAATTCAGATGATGATTCGTTTCCGCGTGCCACGGGTGCGACTGTAGAAGAGACCCTTTTATCAATACAAAATTTAACACCCTATGATCTTCTTTCGCGCTCATTTATGCGATGCGGGCAAACTCCTACCCTAAGCAATAGATTAAATCTCCATCTTAATTTTGCCTATTGTGCCGGGTCAATCCGAATGGATCGTTTAAACTATTTTTTGGCACAAGCAACACAGTGTGCTAGTTGGTATACGTCTTATAAAAATTATCAAACAGATTTTAAAAGCATTCTAGAATTAGAAGAGTCGATTATTACAGACATTAATCAAAATATGGCACAAATTCCAATTTCTGATGTGACATCAATGTGTAATGCCTTAATCACCAGAGACCTTTTAAGTAAGACGAATAGAACACTGCTGTCTGATATCGAGTTTTTAGCGCTCGTCATACTAAGCACACCTCCTGCAACTTCTTCCAGCGGACCTATAGCTGCTTCCTCTGCACCTATACCACCTAGTAGAAAAAGACCAAGAAGTTAATTTTTAATCTAGAACGCTTTATTTTTTATTTAAATATCCTATAGGTTGAAAATGATACCCCTTACTGGTACTTGTGCCACGGGCACACTGATCTGTTTAGACACTCGCGCAGAAATGCTAGAAAAAAGTGTTTCATGGGCCAATGATACCCTTAAAACAAAAAAACCTGATGTAGCATTTGATTCTTATGCATGCTCTGTCCCGCGCTGCGATTTTAGTCAACAAACAGCGCATCAATCTATTATCTTTTTTGCAGTCACGCAACTCTTGCCATTTGGAAACATCCCCTCTAATGAAGATTTGGAAAAAATGGCCGAAACCATTTACAAATATTATCAAGACTCTTTTATGGATCTAATCGAAAGAGAAAATAACTTTGTAGAGGAAGAATACCTATTAGCTCGTAAAATCAATACGCGTGAAGCATATGCAAGAGCCGCTTATATAAAAACAAATGCAGTTCAAAAAAAAGATCTTTTGAACTTTGAGGAATGCTCTAATGAAATTCTTAACTGTATCGAGACCTGGTACTATTTTTGTCAAAAATCATTGAATCTTTCCATGACTCCTAAAGAACCAGAAACTCCACAAATGACAGACACGGATGATTTTTTAATTGATTAGACTCTTAGAGCTGTTTCATCTTTTTGATTCCTAAATAAAAAAGAGGAATCGAAAAAAGACAATAGAGAAACCAGTAGCTGCCATCCCATTCCAATTTCAGAAGCCCCGCTTCGGAAAAAAAGAGCTGTAAAAGCCCCAAAGTGAAAAAATTGCTGGCAACGACCATAAACACTGTTGGCCATAAGCTGCTTTCACCCTCTTTTTGCTGGCTTTCATCAATAGCTGCAGTGGAAATGGCTTTTAAAGGATCTTGAAACTTGTCTTCAGTCACATTCTTGTACATGGCATTTTCCTTTATAGGAGAACTGGGTTGTTTTTCACTTTGAGAAAATAGAGGGCGCTTCCCTGAATAAGGAGGTGTATAAAGGGATGTTAAGCTCTCTTGCAGAGATTGATTTTGAAATAGAGGTGTCTGCGCAGGCGCCGCAGTTTTTTCCACCTCCTGTCCTTGAGCACAGTAAGGACAAATTTCTACTTCAAAAGCGATTCTTGCATCGCAGTGGGGGCACATTTTTTGTTTATCAACGGGATTCATACACCCTACCTTATACCTGTTCTCTATCCTCTCATAACCAGAATAAAACTTTCTATCTTTTTCCTCCTATATGATATAATGCAACATATGGCTAAAAGAAAATTTGACATTGCAGTCATTGGTGCCGGTACAGGCGGTTATGTGGCAGCCATCAAAGCCGCTCAAGCAGGGCGCACCGTTTGCCTCATCGAAAAAAAATTTCTCGGCGGCACCTGCCTCAATGTAGGTTGCATCCCGACCAAAACACTCATTGCCAATGCACAACTGATGCATAAAATCCAGATGGCTGCAGACTATGGCATTAAAACAGGCCCCGTTTCTTTTGATTTTGCTCAGATGAAAGGGCGAAAAGATAAAGTAGTGGCAAGCATTCGCAAAAATTTAGAAGGGTTGATCCTCTCCAATAAAATTGTGATCCTTCATGGAGCAGCCGAATTTTTATCCCCAACGGAAATTAAAATTAAAGGCGAGCCAGGCGAAATCATCACTGCAGAAAATGTGATCATTGCAACAGGCTCTGAGCCTTTGGATATTCCTGCGTTCCCTTGCGATCACAAACAGGTGTTTAACTCGACCTCCATTTTGGAGCTAACAACACTTCCTAAAAAATTGGCCATTATTGGAGGCGGCTATATTGGTTGTGAATTTGCCTCCCTATATGCAGAATTTGGGGTCCATGTCACTATCTTAGAAGCGCTGCCTTCTATTCTCTCTCTTCAAGGAAAAGAAATTGCTCAATTCATGACCCAAACCTTTACCAAAAAAGGGATCGAGGTCAAAACAGATGTATTTGTGCAGGGCATTGACAAAAGTGACAAAGGTATTTCGATCAAAATTAAAGACCAACCGGCACAATCTTTTGATATCGCTCTTGTGGCTGTAGGAAGAAAGGTGATCTCTTCGGGGCTCAGCCTAGAAAAAGCAGGCGTTAAGGTCGGTGAAAAAGGAGAGATCTTGGTCAATGATCGAATGCAGACTAATGTGCCGGGCATCTATGCAGTGGGCGATGTGACAGGGAAATTTTTATTGGCACACGTGGCCTCCCACCAAGGACTCGTGGCCGCCTCAAATATTTTAGGACAAGACACGGTGATGCACTATGAAGCTGTGCCTGCTGTGATTTTCACCTATCCAGAAGTGGCCACTGTGGGATTAACACTAGAGCAGGCCAAAGCGGCCGGCTATGCCGCAGCTGTAGGAAAATTTCCTTTTCAATTCCTGGGCAAATCTATAGCCACCATCGATACAGAAGGCTACGCAGAAGTGATTATAGATCAAAAAACGGGCCAAATTTTAGGCGGCTATGTGATTGGCCATGAAGCGGGCGCGCTCATTGCAGAACTGACTCTAGCCGTGACAAACGAACTCACTGTGGAATGTCTCATCGATACGATCCACGCCCACCCTACTGTTCCTGAAGCGTGGCTGGAAGCGGCGCTTGTGGCTAATAATACTCCCATCCATCTTCCCCCTAAAAAGAAATAATCTATGACCAAAGGAAAATTGCCCATTCTTCCTGAGCATCCAGAGTCTGAAGCAGGGAGATTCCCTTCTTGGCTCCACTACAAATTGCCACGAGGCGGAAATCTATTTAAAACCAATGAAATTTTAAGAAAATATCAGCTCAATACCGTATGCGAAGAAGCTAAATGCCCCAATCGTTTGGAATGTTATTCAAAAAAAACAGCCACCTTTCTCGCTCTAGGAAAGGAGTGCACGCGCAGCTGCGGCTTTTGTTCGATCGATTTTTCTAAAACGCCTCAAACGCCGGAAAAAGATGAACCGCAGCGCATTGCAGCATCGGCAAAAGAGTTGGGGTTGAAACATCTTGTGATCACCATGGTCGCGCGCGATGACCTTCCTGATGGAGGCGCTTTCCATATTGCTGCCATTATCCGTGAAGCGCGCCATCTGAATCCAGAGGCCACGATTGAAGTGCTTACCTCAGATTTTTCAGGCAATTTTAAAGCAATTGATACTGTATTAGAGGAGCAGCCCGATGTGTTTAATCATAATCTAGAAACGGTGCGCCGTTTAACGCCCCGTGTCCGCCACAGAGCCACTTATGAGCGCACTTTGGAAATATTGGCGTACGTCAGTGCTAAAAAAAAAGCGGGTTTTGTTAAATCGGGGATTATGGTGGGCTTAGGAGAAACCCAAGAAGAGGTGCAAGAGACTTTGCAAGATCTTCACAAGGCCGGCTGTGAAATTGTGACCATTGGCCACTACCTTCAATCGACCTCTCATAATTTACGTGTGAAAGAGTTTATTACTCCTGAACAATTTAAATTTTACGAAACGTATGGCCTAGGGCTGGGTATTAAACATATGTACTGTGGCCCCTTTGTAAGATCCAGTTATAACGCTAAAGAAGTGCAAGAAATTGTCTCTGCCTAAAATTGTCATTATTATCCTCAATTGGAACCGCCCCGCAGATACTTTAGAATGTTTAGAATCGATCAAAAAACTGGACACTCTCCATTTTGACACTATTGTTGTCGATAATGGCTCTACAGACAACTCTGTTGCGCTCATCAAGCAGCAGCATTCTGATATTACCCTTCTTGAAAATGGCGAAAATCTAGGTTTTGCAGAGGGCAATAACCGCGGCATTGCAGAAGCGCTGAAAAGGGGCGCAGACTATGTTCTTCTTTTAAATAATGATACTGTGGTCCACCCGCAGCTCTTAAATGGTTTTATCGAAGCCAGTCGCGCCCATCCAGAGGCAGGACTTTTTGGCGCCAAGATCTATTTTTATGACGATCCAGTGCTCATCTGGCATGCAGGAGGTGGCCTCAGCCAGGATGGACGCTGCTTCCATTATGGCGCAGGAGAGTCCGATCTAAATAAAAAATGGGAGACCATTGAAGAGGTTGCCTACGTGTGCGGGTGTGCGCTATTCATCAAATCGGAGGTCATCCATAAAATAGGGGGGCTTTGTCCTAAATTCTTTCTTATTTGGGAAGAGATCGATTTCTGTTTTCGCGCGCGTGCAGCCGGTTATCGCTCTCTATTTGTTCCTAAGGCAAAATTGTGGCATAAAATCTCTCTTTCTTTTGAAGAAGGCAATCGCGGGCCTACCTGGCAATATTTTTACTGGAGAAACCGGCTTCTTTTCTTGGAGAATCATTTAAGTCCTAAAAAACGATTTAAGTTTTTCTTCACTATATTCCCTCGAGAACTGCTTCTTTTAAGTCTGAATTATTTTAAAGAAAAATCGCCCGAAGGCCGCCATCTCTATAAATGTGCGTTTCGTGGGATCAAAGACTATCTTTTTAGAAATTTTGGGGCTGGCCCTATGATTTCTTCGCGCTAAGACTGATTTCAGATTTAGGATCGATGACAGTCGTATTGGGATTAGGAATATTCTTTTTGGAAAAGTCGATTAAAATTTCTACTGCTGAAAATGGGGTTTTAGACTGCTGCTTTATAAATATCGCTTCCAATTCTTGTGCATTTAGAGAGTGATGCTTGTTGTCTTTTTCCCATTTTTCTTTTTCCTTTGCGGCAACAGCAGCTGTTAATTTCTCTCCTAAAACAGCCAGCAGAATCGGTGTCGTCGCATAATGGAAATGGACCGGCCTTTTACTTTTTTCAGCTTCCACTATAATAAAATCGGCAAGAGGCGGGTATCCTTTATGCGATTGGAGCTGGTAGTTCTTGGTCCCTTTAAACAGCTTGTATAAAGAGGAGTCCCTTTGCAGCACATTCTGCGTCAAAGTCTCAAAAGTAAACTCCTTATCCTTTTTGGCTTCTTTAATCAGCAAATCTAATACCTTGTATTCTAAATTCACCTCATAAACAGCGCTGTTTTGATACAAAAGGGCAATCAGATGCGCAGTGATCTCATAGAAGGGTGTTTCGTGCGCGTTATCCGCTGCAAGGAGAGGAAGGATATTCAATTTTGATAGAGGATGCAGAGTCACTTTATCTCTTGGATTATGGTATTTGGCCTCATTTTTTGACTCACTCTTCTCGCGGCTTCCATGCACCAATTTTCCCTTATTTGAGCGGAACTGTTTTTTATCCAGATTGGTTTGCAGCTGTCGATGCGCTTTCATAAACGCACTATATTTTTTTTCTTCCCCTATACAGGATGCAAAGTCGTAAAAGGTGTTGTAGGCGGTCAAAGCGATCACAATCACAAAAGCAAAAACAAGAGGAAGAGTATTCATTTGCCCGCCTCTTTAAAATAGATGATTTCCGATGCATTTTTTAACTGAAACCCAAACTCAATGGCATCTTTTAGCGGGTTTTTATCTTTTTCAGTGATCAATAGCTTAACAAGGCCTGGAGCAAAATCGGCCTCTTTTGACCAATCAGATTTCCATTCTCCTTTCTGCGTATCTAAAAATAAAAATGAGATTGTTTTTAAATTTTCCAGAAGGACTTCTTTGCGCATACTTCCATTGGCCCCTGTCGTGTATAAACAGAGCTTTTTTTCAGGGTGTTTTAAAAAAAGCATCGCTTCTAGCACTCCGATGAAATTAGGATCTGCATCGACCTCTTGGTGATAGCTAAAATAGAGGACATCCGAAAGCGATTCTGCATGAGATGCGGTATAAAAGCCTATTTTCTGCCGCTCAAACTCGAGCGCATCAAAAACAGAGGTAAGACGCAGCTGCGTACAGAGCCTTTGATGAACCAGTTTTTGTGCTACTTTCATTTTCGAATTGGCAAATGTGGACTGTTTCAATGTGGAAAACAGAAATATAAGCAAAAGAGAGGCGAGCGCAATTCCCACCATCAGTTCTAAAAGAGTGAACGGTCGTTTTTTCATACTTGTCTGGGCATTTGCTTAATAAAAAATTCTTTCTTAATAATCAACTCTGCTTCTTTTGCTTTAGGCACCGTAAACGTGGTCTTGACATGGACTAAAAACAGCTCATTTTCTCCCTGCCCTTTTTTCTGTTTGTAAAGCGAAAAATAGACTTTTTGCTGGAAACTTTTACGAATATTGTTGGGCAGCACAATCTGGATCTTTTTTTCCAGGTCAGGAAGTGAAGTTCTCTTTTTAGTCAGCGTCTCCCAAGAAATCAGATTTTGATAGAGATCTCCTTTAATATCGACGAGTGCTGCCTCTGCCACTCTTTCTAATTCCATTCTCACAAGCGAATCGGTTTCTTTTTGCAAATATAAAAAAGGATATTGCACAAAAGGAAGAGTTGTAAGTGTTAAAACTCCAATTGCAATTAACAGTTCAAAAAGAATAAAAGGATGTTTTTTTAATTTCATTCCAAATATTATCTAATTCTGAGTGATAGAATGCAAGGCAAAGCACTTTACAATTTATTAAGACTAAGCGCGCTTGAGGATCCAAATTTGGAGGTAGAGCCTTGGGCAGTGGAGGACTATCGAGAAATTTCTACAGAGAAATTGCTGCAGCGGCTGAAACAGCTCAATATCCCTCTAACTGAAAAAACATTTTTACAATATGCAGAAAGCTGTGATTCCCCAGAGCAGCTTGCTGATATGCTTTGGACGCAAGAGGACTACACAAAAGATTTTGATCAGTCCTACCTTCTTGCTTTTGAGTTATGGCGCCGACTCCTTCCCCATAAGCAGACCCTCTCGCTTTTTTGCAATGATTTAGACCATCTGATTTTTCTCTACGACCGCAATCAATTAGAGGACCAGCAACCCCTTCAAGAAGCTTTGCAGCAGCTGGAGACACTCCTAGATGAGAATGTGGACCAGGGAGGCGATCCGCAGCAAGTCTTTCAACAGATCTCCGATTATTGTGCGCATGATCTGGAAAGATTTATTTATGATTATATTTCTTATCAAATCGAACAAGAAAATGGACTTTATGCCTCTGAGTTGATCGATGGTTTCTATGCCTATGTGCAAGATAAACGCTGGCTCGACTTTCAGCAGATGCGGCTGCTCACCCTAACAGATTATGATGAAGGCATTTTGATGCTTCGGCGTCTTTTAGATGATTTGAAAGAAGCACCCAATTTTGATCTTCTCATGCAGATCGCCCACTTTCTGGCCCATATCGGCCATGCAGAGCTGTTCTTGACCACACTATCGCTTGCTCAACCACTCATTCAGACCGAAGCCGATTTTCAGGAAATACTTTTAGCAGCTTCTGAATTCTACCGCTTAAGCGACCAAGCTGACAAAGAAGAGCAAGTAGCTGCTTTGACCTCTATGCCTATGGATCAAGCATTGACCTCTCTTTTTAAAATATTAGGCACATAATATGACAAAAATTGTTTAAATCTTTCAAAATAAGTAAGACGGTCTCTTCTATATCGATTTAAATCTAGCATCACAACTACTTCAGTGTCACTAATAAAATTAGATCTAGGATTTGCATAGTCTGAACGATTTTCATAGGGAGTAAAAGCAAGAACTACAATTTTTATCTGCTGTACTCGAGGAAAGTTACGAGCACATTCGCCGATATATGTATCATCGAGATATAAGTGCCCGGCTGCTTGGAATTGCAAAGAAAGCAGACTTTCTAGGAATTTAACAGGATAATCAAAAGAACAACAAGCAATCTTTCCAATTTGAAGATTGCCATTACATTTGATCTCTCTTAATCGGGAAGAGCAACGGGAAAAGAAATACTCTACCGCACGATGAGTCCTAAGATAAAGTCTTGGGATAATAGAATCATTCAGATCAAAAGTTAAATCTATAATTTTTTTAGCATTTATCAGTCTGAAACTTTCTGCTATATCCTCCGAACTGACACTTTCTTTTTCTTGTAACTGTCTAAAAAACTTAAAAAAATCATCATTATTGGAAATGTCATGAAATACAGTACAGAATACAGTACTGACTGAGACGCACTGCTGAAGTTCACTCACTTTTAAGAATGAGAAAACATGAGCTATTGTATCATTTGGTAAACGAGTAACCATTTTTATCTCCTATTTTTAGGAGACTCTAATGGTGTTTCAGAATCTCCTTTAAATTTTTATTAATTAGTTTCAAGGCATTGGAGCCTCGTGTTATTTTTGAAATACTGACCTTCAGCTCTTCAGCGATTTCTCGTTGTCCCTGCTTGCCTTCAAGCAGTTTTTCCACAATGAGAGTGCGCTTTGCTAAATCCTCTTTTTCTTGCAGAGTTAAAAACAGCTCGAAAAAGTCATTTAGCTGACGAGGGGTCTTAAATTGGGCGCAGAGGGTTAAAAACCTCCACCACCCTTCTTCTTTAGCTTTCATAGTTCTCCGTAAAATGTAATGGTATAACGTTACATCATTACATATAAAAAAGCAATAAAAATTGAAATAAAAGATTGTTTTTATGTAAGTCATTGATACTTAAATCTATTTACATTTTGAAGAGATCAGAATGCGTGCCAGTTCTTTCAAAGAAGATATGATGACCTTGAAAACGATAAATGAGAAGCCAATCAGGTTGAAGATGGCATTCTCTATGGTCTTTATAGTTTCCTGAAAGTTTATGATCCCGATGTTTGGGATCTAGCGGTTCTTCAACGGCAAGCTTTTCCATAATCTTTTTTAGTAAGCCCATATCTTTACCTCTTTTATGAGCTAATTTGACATCTCGTTTAAATTGAGAAGTTCGGATAGGAATTAGCATTAAATGCCCAAGTCTTCGAATAAATCATAGATGGTGTCAAATTTTTTAACATTTTTCCCGGCTTTTGACTGCTTTAATGCTTTTTCAGTCACCTTGTTGGGCTTCATTTGCATGAAACTTCGCATTCCAATTAATACAAAATCTTTCATACTCATATCCATCATTAGAGCTGCGGTTTTCCACTTTTTATGTTCAGTTAAAGGAATTTCAAGCGTTACTTTACTATGCATGGTTCTCCTAGGTTTTCCCATTTTAAAACCTCCGCAATTCTAACATATATCTGCAAATACAGCAAAATGTAAAACTGTATCTATAAAATTTTTACTGGTTTGAAACCGATATAGTCACAAGAGGTGAAAAGATAACGCACGCCGCGAGCCTGCCCAAAAGGAAGCGCGCCTGGACGTACATTATGTAGATGGCCAAACACACAGATCTGGATGTTTGCCTCTTCTAAAATGCGCGAGGCCCTAGAGGGTTTTAAATCGGCGCCAATGGGAGGATAATGGGTCATTGCGATGCGATATTTAGCCGCAGGGTTCATTTGAGATAGGCTTAGTTTTAACCGCTCGAGTTCTCGATCAAAAATTTTGCGGTCTTCTTCTTTTTTCTTCTCAAAATCAACGGGTTCTTGGGAGGCCATTGGATTAAATGCATACTCAATGTAAGGACTAAAGTTATATTCTTCAGTATCCCAGAGACGGCTTCCTCCAATAGCCACATTTTTCCATTCAAAAGCATTATTATAGATGAATTTGATCGAGGGAGGCAGCGCCTTGGAGAGCTTTTGAGAGGAGGGCCACCAATAATCATGGTTGCCTTTAAGCAATAATTTTGTGCCCGGGAGCGCATCGATCCAATTTAAATCGATCAGTGCCTCCTCTAATTTCATGGCCCAGGAGATATCTCCTGGAAGAAGCACTAAGTCCTCAGGGGACACGGTCTTTAGCCAATGGGTTTTAATTTTCTCATGATAATCTTTCCATGCAGGACCAAAGGCTTCCATCGTCTTTTCAGGCGCGCCAAAAGAAAGGTGTGGGTCAGATAGGGCCCAGATGCTCACAATACATATCCATCAGGTAATGAAGTTCCTGGCGTCACGATAATAATCCCATCACGAATAAAAACACCATCGCCGTCCATCGTTTGAATATTTTTCTTATTGGTCAGTTGGACATTGTTTCCGATATGGGTATGCTCATCAATAATGGTCTTTTGGATCAAACAGTTTTCACCAATGGAGTACTCTTTGGCTTCTAGGCCTTGCTGAGAAGGAAAATAGTAGCGATTTCCCATAAGAATGGAATCGCGAATGATCGTTTTTTTCTTGATGATGCAACGTAGTCCGATCACGCTGTGGGTGATCTCTGCAGCCTCAATAATAGAGCCTTGGCTAATGAGAGAATTTTTCACCATTGTGCCATTGATGAGAGGGCTGGGAACATGTTGTGGGGCGGCATAAATCGGATTTCTAAGATCATAGGTATTTAGGCCTGTGTCTTTTTCTGTGAGGATAAGATTGGCACGATAATAGGATTGTACTGTTCCAATATCTTCCCAGTAGCCTTTATAGGTAAAAGCCACTGTTTTACTTTTATGGATAAATTTAGGGATTAGATGGCGCCCAAAATCATCCCCTTCTTCTTTCATGATCGCCTGCAGAGCTTTTCTCCTAAAGACATAGATGCCCATAGATCCGAGCCAGTGGCTATTATTTTCTGGCAACCGGAACGTATTTAATATTTTTTCTTCTTGGGGTTTTTCAAAAAAATCGGTGACCCGACCCGTCCGATCCACTTTTAAAACACCCATTCTTCTAGCCTCTGCTTCTTCTACAGGAATGGAGGCGATCACCAGATCCGCATTTTCTTTTTGGATCAGCTCGATCATTTCAATCAGATCCATGTTGTAGAGCTGGTCGCCTGAGAGAATGAGAAAATATTCATTGGCATTTTTTAGAATAAAATCCAGATTTTGCCTTACTGCATCTGCTGTCCCTCGAAACCAGGTTTTACCATAGGCAGTATCCTGCGGGGAGACAAGTTCAATGCCGCCATTTAAGCGGAACTGGTCCAAATGGTAAGTAGCCAAAATATGTTGGTGCAGCTCAGAAGCAAAATATTGAGAAATCACAAAGATCTGCGCGATGCCTGCATTTAAAGAATTGGAAATGGGAATATCGATAAGCCTGTAGCGGCCGCCAAAAGAGACCGAGGGTTTGCAACGGGTGGCCGTTAAAGGAAAAAGCCGCGTTCCTTGTCCTCCAGCGAGGACAATAGTGGCCGACTTTTCGACAATATCAATATAATCTTCCTTTTTAGAAGACATTCCTGCAGAGCCATCATTATGCTTTAAATTTTTTTTATTGCATTTTTTGCCTTTCTCTACAAGGCCCTAAAGGGCATTTAAGAAAACAGGATAAGAGGATCGCTAAAGCAGCAGGATAAGCAGGATATTTAAATACCTTCGGGCAAGGGCATGGCACGTTAACTATTTGTGGTTGAGGGAGAAGTAGGTGGCGCGGGATTGGAGCTGATCTTCGATGGCCAGAAGACGGTTATACTTGGCCGTGCGGTCAGAACGGCAAAGCGACCCTGTTTTAATCTGTCCCGCATTCACAGCAACCGAAAGATCTGCAATGGTAGAATCCTCAGTCTCTCCTGAGCGGTGAGAAATAATGGTCGCATAACCATTTTGTTTTGCCAATTCGATTGTGTCTAAGGTTTCTGTTAGAGTGCCAATCTGATTCACTTTGATAAGAATCGCATTGCCTACTTTCTGCTCAATGCCTTTTTTGAGAAATTTGGGATTGGTCACAAAAATATCATCCCCAACAAGCTGCACATTCCCTCTTAATTGCTGTGTCAAATATCTCCAGCCTTCCCAATCATTTTGGTCTAAACCATCTTCTATCGAATCTATCGGATAATTACGGCATAGAAGTGCTAAATAATGGGCCTGCTCTTCTGCAGTGCGGCTATTAAACTGCGCTCCCGCTTTCTGCTTTTTCATTTCCACATATTTTTTGCTGGTTTTATCGTAAAATTCAGAAGCTGCACAATCGAGTGCGATCGTGATCTGTTCTTTGGGCTTAAAACCTGCTTTTTCAATGGCTTTTAAAATAAAGTCAAGCGCTGCTTCATGCGAACTTAAACGCGGAGCAAAGCCTCCTTCATCGCCCACAGAAACAATCTGATTGTCCGCTTTGAGCAGCTGTTTTAAGGTGTGAAAAATTTCCGCTCCCCAACGGACCGCCTCGCTAAAATTGGGCGCTCCTACAGGGCGGATCATGAATTCTTGAAAATCTAACTCATTATCTGCATGCGCACCGCCATTAATGATATTCATCATGGGGCAGGGCAATACATGGGCATTGGTACCACCGATATAGCGATAAAGCGGGAGGCCGAGCTCGTTTGCAGCTGCTTTGGCAACAGCAAGGGAAATACCTAAAATCGCATTGGCACCATACTTCGATTTATTGGGCGTTCCATCCGCTTCGATCATGGCGCGATCTAAGAAAATTTGATCAAAGACACTTTGCCCTACTAAGAGCGCGCTTAAAGGGCCCATCACCGCAGCGACTGCTTTTTTTACGCCTTTTCCAAAATAACGATTTTTGTCTTTGTCGCGCAATTCTACAGCTTCATTTTCTCCTGTGGAAGCTCCTGAAGGGACAGCTGCCGCGCCTATAGTGCCAAATTCTGTGATGACCGTGACTTCAATCGTTGGATTACCACGAGAATCTAAAATTTCTAAGGCATCTAAGTGTTTAATGAGTGACATATTATTTATCTGGGACGGTGTTCCATTGTCAGGCTCTCCATTAAAGCGCAATAGGAGGCAAAACGCAAGGGAGAAATTTTCCCTTTTTCAACTGCGGTTTTCACTGCACATTCAGGCTCTATTAAATGAGAACAATCAGGATAGCGGCACTGAGAAGCATACTGGGCAATTTCAGAGAAATAATGTTTGATCTCTTCGGGCTTTAAATCCCACAGTCCAAAACTGCCAATCCCTGGGGTGTCGATACAAAAACCTTCTCCTTCAATAGGAACAAGATGGGTAGTGGTTGTGGTATGTTTGCCTTTCCCTGTTTTTTGTACTGCGCCGACAGGCAATTGCGCGCCTGCGGTGAGATTAATAAGCGATGTTTTTCCTACGCCTGACTGCCCCGAAAAGACTGATGATTTGCCATGCATCTGTTTTTTTAAGGCTTCAATCCCTTCTTGAGTCTCAGTACTAACTGGAAAAATTGGAATATGCAGTTCACGGTAGATTTTGATCAGTTCTTGGAGCCGATTTTTTTCCTCTTCAACAAGATGGGGATCAATATGAGGAGGCGGACGTTCTAAAAAATCGATTTTATTGATCACAATCACGGGCTGCATATTGCCTTTTTTTGCAGCGATAATATAGCGATCGATCAGATGGGGTTTCAAAAAAGGATGGACCACTGAGGTGGTGATTAATACCTGATCAATGTTGACAGCAATGAGCTGCTCTTTATGACGTGTATGATGATGAGCGCGTGAAAGAATTGAATGTCTTTCTTCGATTTTTACAATGAGCCCAGTAAAATGGGGTTGCTCTAGAAATTGAACAAAATCCCCTACAGCAATCAAATTTTTAAGTTGTGTCGTCTCTTTTTTTAAGCTTCCTCTTAAAGTACAGGTAAAAAATTGATGGTCTGAGCTGACAATAATGCCTTCTGCTGCAATCCCAAGGACGCGTCCTCGCTTGACAGCTCCTTCTTCCTCTTTTTTATGAGATTCCCGTTTTTTTCTTTTATCTACGTCAGTTTTTTTATATTTGGAACGGTCTGTTTTAGAAAGGATTTTGCGCTCTTTCTTATACTGTTTGCGCTCTTTTCCATGAAATTCTTCTTCGTAACTATAGTGATCGTCTTTTTTTTTCATGAAACATTTTTTAGGCTATACATCAGAATGGCTCCTGCCATAGAAACATTTAATGATTCCATTTTAGGACTCATCGGGATAGAAACAAGTTCATACTGCTTCTTTAAATTTTCTGCAATGCCATGAGACTCGTTTCCTAATAATAAGAGTAGGGGCATTTTTATGGAAATCTGTGCCAATGGTATGCCTGCCATGTCTGCAGCATAAACATGCCATCTGTTTTTACGAATCAGCTGCCCTAAATCGTGACTGCTCCCAAAGCAAAGCGGCAGTTTAAATGTGGCTCCCTTAGCTGCACGTAAAGCTTTGTCATTAAAAGGATCGACACTGTCTTTAGTAATGAAAGCCCCTTCCCAACCCAAAGCCAAAGCAGTTCTTAGAAGAGTCCCGAGATTACCGGGGTCATTAATTGCATTAAGACCTACAATGAGTTTTTTTCCTGAAAAATCTTCTGTTTTTGGCAGAGAAATCTCTGCAGCTATGGGCTCCGGCGCTTCTAATCCTGTCACCTTTTTCAAAATCTGCATCGAGACAAGATAGATTTTTTCCGAGCGAATCTTAGGATCTAATGGGAAATTTTTTTCAATCAGTACTGTTCTTAATGGTCCTAGCAGGGCTAACTCATGGACCAATTTTTTGCCCGCAATAAGTGCCGTTCCAGAGTGTGTACGATGCTCTTTGTCAGTGCGTAATTTTACTAAATGTTTGATGAGAGGATGCTGTAAGCTTTGAATTTCCATATTAAATGAAAAACCCATTGCAAATTGCAATGGGTCTGTCAGTTTTTGATACTAACGTCACGAAATTAGAAGTCAAATCTAAATTTCACAGTCAAGCCTTGGAAACTGAGATCGCCACCACGCACTTCATTAGAAGTACTGATGAATTGGTTTTGACCTAACCAATATTGCTCTTCCCATGCAGCTTCGAAAGCGAAATGGAACTCTTTATCACAAGTATAAGTTTCCCATCGAAGACCGATCATCCATTCCATAACAGGTTTAATAGTATGGAAGTTACTGCTTACATTGCGTGGGTTGAAACCACCAACTGGTGCTACAAACGCTCCTGTTGCAGTCACAAACTCTTGGTTCAGACGGTTGTCTTCAAACTGACCCCAGAGTCCAGATACAGCGATTTCACCAAATGTGCTGAAACTTCTAGAGAAGTGGAATGCAGCATCCAAACCGGCTCTGATTCCAAAACCCCAGTAGAATTGTTTTTCTCTCAGGAAAGCTGTATGAGCCACGCTAGTGATTACTGTGGCTGCATCGTCATTAAAGAACTGCTTTTGCCATGTTCCTTTGAATCCAAAGTGTGGTCTCAATTTTAAATAGCGGCTAACGTAGAAATTGCGGCCTAACTCTAAGTCAATCACATTGAAATAGTGCAACGACCAGTTTGCATCATAGCCAGAAGCCGTGCCATCAACGAATCCCCAGTTTTCAGCACTAAGAAACACGGTGCCAGCCTCTAAATCAGCACTGCCTTTGACATTTCTAGAACGGATCCAGGTATATTCTGCAAATATATCCCAGCCATCATGATCAAATAAAATTCCGGCGCCCACTTTAAATCCTGGTTCCATTTTAAAGTCGAGCTGTGAAATTCTTCCTTCTACTGGGGCAGCTGCATTGGTTCCAGTAGAATAAGCAAAACCTAAATGGTCTTCACGTACTGTCCAGTAGATGAAATCAACTGTGAGGTAAAGGTCTGCTCCACAAGCCACACAAGGGCCAGCATTAGGAGTAATCTCTCCTTTTGGACCACCCACTAACTGCGCGCACTTAGGTGGAATGCAGTCTTGTTTTGGAGGACAGCATGGTTTTGGTGGAGGACAGCAGGGATCTCTTGACATTGACTGAGACTGCATCTGGGCTACTTCATCTGCGCATAAAGAGCTCATCAGCAGCAAAAGGGAACTTGGAATTAAGTACTTCATTGCATTTTCTCCATTTGCAAAAGTTAATTAAAAATCAATTAAACCTCAGCATAATGAACTTTCTTGAATTTGTGCAAGTTTTTTTTCCATCTGATTTTTTTTCATAGAGAAAAAAAAACAGACAAGAGCAACTAACGTAATTTTTTCGCAGCAGATTCTGCATAAACGATGCAGAGAATACTTCCTGTGCACACAAGAATGATGCCAATGATAGAAAGCCAATCGGGAACAGTTTTGAAAATCCACCATTGCAAAATGGCGGCGTAAACAACAGAAGAGTAAGTGAAAGGACTTAAGACTGACGGTTTACCAAATCGGAAGGCGCTGAGTATAAAATATTGTCCGATGAAAGAGAGGATTCCGATGAGGATAAGTTCAAGAAGAAGGGTGCATGAAGGAAACTTCCAGGTGTAAATCGCAAAAGGCACAGATAATAGTGTTCCAATCAGAAAATGGTAAAATAAAATGGTATGCACAGGTTCTGTTTTAATCAGACGACGCATGCAGATCATTGAGATGGCAAAGCTGAGTGCAGAAATCAGTCCGAAAATGGCCCCTAAATTTGTTAGGAGATGAAGGTCCGGTTTTAAAATGAAACCAACTCCTACAAATCCAATCAAAATCCCAATCCACAATTTATAACCCAGATGGATCTTGCGCCAGACCCAGATGATCAGCGGGATAAAAAGTGGCGATGCATTGCTTAAAAGCACTGTGTTGACAAGGGAGGTATATTCTACAGCTAGAAAAGCAAATACAAAACTGGAATATCCTGCGATACCGCGCACCAAAATGACATCAAATTTTGAAGAGATGAAACCGCTTTTTCCCTCTTTCAGCATGAATGGGAGCATAAAAAGCAGGCTGATGAGATTTTGAAACAGAAGTACCATGGGAACAGAAGAGGCTGCGCTCGCAAAACGGGACAGCATGATCACAAGTGTAAAAAAGAACCACGCAAGCAGAACAAAGGAAGCACCTTTTTTAAAATCGGTCATTGGCATTCTTCTAATATGGGGATAATGGCCCCTTTATATTCTGTTTCTATATAATTTCGCATTTTGTCAGAGAGCATCGCTTTTTTGAGGGCTAACAATTTTTCTTCATTTTCTTCTCCTTGTCGGATCGCTAAAATATTGGCATAGGGAGAGTCAGAACTTTCTATTTCAAGAGCCTGTTTAGGACTTAGGTGCACTTCTAGAGCAAAATTGGTCGGAATAGCAGCCAGTGCCACATCTTCTAATGTACGCGGTAAAAGGGCCGCATCCACTTCTTTAAATCGTAGCTGCAAGGGATTTGTTTGAATGTCAGCGATGGTTGCTTTTCCCTCATTTCTGCTAGAAAAAGTAATCAGAGAAGCCTTTTGCAGAAGTAAGAGTGCACGGAATTCATTGGTAGGGTCATTAGGGATTGCAACGGTGTCTCTGTTTTTTAATTGAGATATCTGATCGATTTTTTTTGAATAAAGCCCCATCGGTTCTAAATGAATTTTTGCAAAGCAGACAATGGGATAATGAAAATCGGCCTTTTGCTGTTCTAAAAATGGAGTATGTTGAAAAAAATTGGCATCCACCTCTTTTTCAGCCAGAGCGCGATTGGGGATCTGATAATCATTGACTTCCACAATCTTCAGATGAATACCTTGTTCTTTAAGATCAGGCTGTATCTGTTTTAACAGTTGCGCATGCGGAACAGGAGAAGCCGCGACTCTTAGTTCATTCTGATTTTTTTTCTGGCAACTAAAAAAGAGGCAACCAATAAACAATGTATAGATTATTTTATTCATGGGCTTGTCCTCTTTTTTTACGTAACCGTGCTGCTAAACGGCTCCCTATCGTTTGAATGATTTCGACGAGCAGGATCAAAAGAATTACCGTCCAAAACATCACAGAGCCATTAAATCTCTGGTAACCATATTGAATCGCAACAGTGCCCAGTCCGCCCCCACCAACAAGCCCTGCCATGGCGCTATATCCGATTAAATTAATGATTGTCAAGGTAAGTGCCTGGATAAGCGAGGGTAGTGCTTCGGCTAGCAATACTTTATAAATGATTTGCCCTATTGACGATCCCATCACAATAGCGGCTTCGAGTATTTCCCTGCCAATTTCATTTAAACAATTCTCTACCTGGCGTGCAATAAAAGGAGCTGCCGCAAATGAAAGAGGGACAATGGAAGCTGTAGTTCCCAAACTTGTTCCAATAATCCAACGTGTCACAGGAATCAGTGCCACCATCAAAATAGCAAAAGGAAAAGAACGCCCAAGATTTACCACCGCTCCTAGAATTTTATGCAGCATAGGCCGTTCTTTTAGATGCCCTTTCTTTGTCAAAAAAAGGAGGATTCCTAAGGGCATCCCAATGAGCGTTGCAAAAAAAATAGAAGCAAAAACCATATAAAGAGTTTCGCCTAGAGAGAAAAGTAGAAGAGAAAAAAGATCACTTGTCATAGAACCTATCCAGGTAAAATAAAACGTTGATTTTTGAAAAATTTTTTCAGGAGTTTTAGAACTGCTTCGCAGCACATACTTGAGCAAGTAGGGCAAGAAGCAGTTCTAAAAGGCATGGAAAAAGATTCAAAAAGCATGTTTTTCATTTTACTTGGATAGGTTCAAAGACCTCATATTCTATTTCTAACTTTTTAATGTAAGCAAGCGCCTGCTCAATATGGGCAGGTTCTCCAGAGAGCTGGATGATCAGGTTACCGACTGTGACTGTTTGCAAAGAGTCGATCCATCCCAATAAAATATTGGCATCCACATTAAACTTTCTCACAAGCTGTGAAATGATAGGCAGGTCTGCTTTTTCTCCTTTGAAATGCAAATGGAGGAGCCGTTTGTTAGGAGCAATATCTTTAAAGAAATGGCTCGGAATCTCATGCAGCGTATTTTGGACAAAACTTTTTGTTGTGGAATGGGTTGGATGGACAAAAATTTGGGCCAATGTTCCCGCCTCTTTTACCTCCCCTCTCTCTAGAACAGCCACTTTATTGCAGATCTGTTTAATCACTTCCATTTGATGCGTGATTAAAACGATAGTCAAACCTAATTTCAGTTGAACTTTTTTTAGAAGGGTTAGAATTTCTTTGGTTGTTTTAGGGTCTAAAGAGGAGGTCGCCTCATCGCAAAAAAGAATTTCAGGATCGGCAGCCAGCGCTCTTGCGATGCCCACCCGCTGTTTTTGCCCGCCACTGAGTTGCGCGGGATACTGCTCTTTTTGTTCTTCTAATCCCACTAAAGCGATCAGTTCCTGTACACGTTTTCTTCGCTGATCAAAATCGACTCCGCTAATTTCAAGAGGATAGGCAATATTTTCTGCTGCGGTACGGCTGCTGAGTAAATTGAAATGTTGAAAAATCATTCCAATACTTTTGTAATATTTTCTTAATTCATTCCCTTCTAAGAGGCAGATATTTTGTCCGTGGATCAAAATTTCCCCAAAGGAGGGTTTTTCAAGGCGTGCCAAACAGCGGATTAAAGTAGATTTTCCTGCACCACTTTGACCAATGATGCCAAAAATATCTCCTTTTTCTACCGTTAAATTCAGATGACGCAATGCATGCACATCGGTCTGTTTTTTACGATAATAGCGTTTTGAAAGGCCAATGATTTCAATGAGGGGGGCCATCTTTTGCCAGTAGTAGTTTGATGATAGCAGAAGGGTCTTCCAGATCTTTATTAATAGAAATGCGTTCTGCTTCTTTTAAAAGTTTTCCCATTTTTTCTCCAGGCAGTATCCCTTCTCTCATCAGATGTTCTGCTTTGACAATTGGATTTTTAGTTTGAATACGCTGGATCGCGTTTTCTAATGAGCGCGTCCTTTTGGCATGCTGATTTAAAAAAGACTCCTGTTGCCCAATAGAATAATGGCTCGAGAGGATTTTAATACAGAGTTCTGCATGAGGATTTGCATAAAAGTGGGCCCATTCCACCTTTTCTAAATTTTTTAACCAGTGATCGGGCATATTTAAAAGATTTTTTGCGCGATGGTAAAAAGCGGCAAACTCTTTTTCTTTATTGGACAGTTTTAAATAGTCGCAAAGCTCTAACACCTGCTCCAAAGAAGCTCCCGGGAAAAGTTCTAAAAGTTCTGCAAAGGTGGGCGCCAGTTTTGGAAAACGCGGAATGCACTGGACCCGTTTTTCAATCTCATCTACAGAGATCTCTTTCAATGCAGGGAAGATATTGGGGAGTAGATTTAAATTGTGAAGCATCACAAGACCTGAATCAAAATGGGCAAATTGAGACATTTTTTTGAATTCTTGCCAAATCCGTTCCATAGCCACAGCGGAAAGCAGCTCATTGGAGTGAGCTAAAATTGCGTTCAAAGTGGCCGGTTCAATGAAAAAATCAAGCCGCGTTGCATAACGTACCGCACGCATCATACGCAGCCGGTCTTCAGCAAAACGTTCATGGGGGCTTCCAATCGCGCGGATCACCCCTTCCTGAATATCTTTTTCTCCTCCCACGTAATCGTAAAGTTTTTGTTTCAGCGGGTCATAAAACATGCCATTGATTGTAAAATCGCGCCGTTGTGCATCTTCTTCTGGCGAGGCAGGATCGATACCGGTAGGCCTTCTGCCATCTACATAGCCGCGATCTTTGCGGAATGTGGCCACTTCAAATTGAAATCCATTTTGCACTACGATCACTATTCCGAAAGCGACACCGACAGGCACTGTTTTAGGAAAAATTTTCTGGATATCGGTTGTAGAAGCATTTGTGGCAATGTCAATATCATCAGAAGTGCGCTTCATGATGAAATCACGCACCCAACCGCCAGCAAAATAAGCGATGAATCCGTGATCGACAAGTTTTTGCACTACGGCAATGGCATGAGACTGCGCTGGCATAGATTTAATCATAGAAACTCGAGCAATTTTATCAATGATCTTGTATAAACAAAAGCATGATTCGAATTCTCTCAGAACAAACGATCAATCAAATTGCAGCAGGAGAAGTGATTGAAAACCCCTCTTCTGTTGTCAAAGAGCTCATTGAAAATGCATTGGACGCAGAGGCAACGCAGATCGCTGTTGAGATTAGTGCTGGCGGCATGCAGCTCATTCGTATTTCTGACAATGGCACAGGAATGGACCATCAAGATGCACAACTCTGTTTAAAACGTCATGCCACTTCTAAATTAGTCGAGGCTAAAGATCTTTTCGAATTGCGCTCCCTTGGATTTCGAGGAGAAGCGCTCGCATCAATTGCGGCGATTTCTAAACTCACTCTGATGACTGCAAAAGAAGGCGAAGAAGGCACCAAAATTGAACTAGAAGGCGGGGAAGAACTATTGATCGAGCCTTTTGCGCGCACGCGCGGCACTACGATTGAAGTGCGCTCTTTATTTTACAATGTTCCTGCACGTAAAAAATTCCAAAAAAGCAGTTCAGTTTCTGCTTCAGAGATATTTAAATTGGTCACTCTCTTTGGACTCAGCCATCCAGAAGTCAGTTTTGAACTGATTTCAAATGGAAAAAAGACGATCAGCGCCTCCTCGATGGAGCTAAGTGGGCGCATTTTGGCTCTCCTAGGAGAAGATTATGCGTCTTCAAGCTACACCATGCAGTTTTCTCATGGGACTCTCACATTTCAAGGGGTTTTGGGCTGCCCTTCTCTAGCTCGGCCCACTAAAACGGGACAATATCTATTTATTAATCGACGCGCAGTCATCTGTCCGCTCATCCAGGAAACAATTAAAGAATCTTATGGAACACGCATTGCGCCGCAGCGCCACCCCATTTTTGTGTTGCACCTTTCCATTCCTCCTGATCTTGTAGATGTAAATGTCCATCCACAAAAAAAAGAGATTCGGCTCAGAGACGAACGTTTTTTTAGAGAAAAAATACAAGAAGCAGTCCAACAGACATTAAAAGAATCACTTGCAAAAGGCACACCTAACACACCTCAGGATTTTGTGTTTGAAACATCCTTTGAACCATCAAAAATCCAAGAATCTTTTCTTTCTCTGAAATTTCAGGAAGAGAAAATGGCAACCTCTGTCTTGCCTGTAGTAGCGCAAGAGCCACAGATAGTAGGCCTGTTTTTACACTATCTTATCCTAGAAGGATGGAGTGTGGCGGCGCACTATGATGGTCTGCTAATTGTGAATTTACAAGCAACTCTTCGACGCATTGCTTTTGAGCAGCTCATAAAACATAAAACGGGTCGCGGGGAAAAGCAGGGACTCATTGTGCCTTACACACTGACTCTGTCTGCTATTGATGCCGCAATGGTGATGACCCATCTTCCTACTATTGAATCGCTCGGATTTGCATTACACCCGATTGGAAAACATCTGTTTATGATCGACGCGATTCCCCCCTTTTTGGATGAAAAGGAAGCCAAAGAGGTAATTTTGGAAATGGCAGCGGCCCTGCAAGATTTTATTGGGAAAGAACCTCAAGAAGAAAAGAAAAAAACAGAATTGGCCTATATTGCTTCTTGCCGTGCAAACATTCAAAAACAGATTTCCAGACAAGAGGCTCTTCTGTTATTTAAAGAATTATTGGACTCCTCTTCACCGCAGGTATGTCCTAAAGGAAATCCAACTATGGTCCATTTAAAACCTTATGAAATTGAAAGACTCTTCCATAAATAGAGAAAGAATTAAAAAGCTGCAGCAGCAGTTAAAATCGATGAAAGCAGATGCCTGCTTGATTGATCACCCTCTCAACCTTTTTTATCTCACAGGACTTAAACTCTCCAAAGGGGAGCTTATTGTAGGGAAAAAAAATTGTCATCTGTATATCGATGGCCGCTATATCCAAGCAGCAAAAGAAGGGGCGCCTGTTCCCTCTTCTCTTTTTGACAAAGACGCACAAGAAAAATTTTATAAGAAAGAAAAAGTAAAATCGCTTGCGATTGACAGTGAAAATACAAGTCATGCGCAATTTTTGAAGTGGCAAGCATTTGCACGTAAAATGAAAATTCGTCTGATTCCTGTCCCTAATCCGATCAAGCTACTGCGTGCCATAAAAGATAGTTCGGAACTGCATAAACTACGTAAAAGCGCGCATCATTTGTGGCTTGCCTTTGAACATATCAAACATTTAATTAAACCTGGAGTTTCCGAGGCTGAAGTTGCACTGGAATTTAAACTCTTTGGTCTAAAAAATGGGGCGGAATCTATCGGTTTTGAACCGATCATCGCATTTGGATCTAATTCCGCACTTCCCCATCACCGTTCTGGACCTACCAAATTTAAAAATGGAGATCTGGCGCTTCTAGATCTTGGCCTTGTTGTGGAAGGATACCATTCCGATATGACGCGCGTGCTTCTTTTCGATGCGGTAGAGCCGGTCTTAAAAGAATTTTACACCGTTGTGCGCAAAGCCCATGATGCTGCGTTAAAATTATGCCGTCCTGGTGTGCTCTTAAAAGAGTTGGATATGGCAGCGCGCAAAGAGATGAAAAAAGAGAATTTAGAATCCTATTTTGTCCATGGACTTGGCCATGGCGTAGGACTTGAGATCCATGAGTTTCCAAGGATCATGAAAACAGGCGAAGATAAAGATGTTGCTCTAGAAAAAGGGATGGTGGTCACTATAGAACCTGGACTCTATTTGCCTGGAAAAGGAGGGGTGCGCTGGGAAGATACGATCATCATCACCTCTACTGGCTATGAAAATCTCTATCCTGAGGGCACTGGAGCATGAGTTTTCGTAAAAAAATCATTCTCAGCCAGCTTCTCTTATTTGTCCTGTTTATTTCAGCTCTATTTCCTTTAATTGAAAAAACAGTAGAGAGGCTAGTGCGCGATTCTTTAGAAGAGAGCACCACAGATCTGATCGATTTAGTCGATGATGCCCGTTCAGAAGAAGAGATGATCGAACATTTAAAAAATCAGGAATATTTTGTTTTTTTTCGGGTCAGTCTGCTGAATGATCAAAATGTGATGATCTATGACTCCCATTTGGGGCGCCTATTTAAAGAAGAGCTTCCCCCTTTTAAGCTTACGGAACATCCTGAAGTGGAGCAGGCGCTAAAAGGAGAGACAGGATATACCATTGCGCAATCTAAAATTTTTGCAGGTAAATTTGCCTATGTAGCAAAGAAATTCAAATTTCAAGGGCGCACCTATGTGCTCCGCACCGCCTTTCCCTTTAATCAGATCCAGGACATTGCTCGAAATTTTGAAATTGGTTTTCTTATTTTTTCTTTTGCCATCTTGCTCTTTTTTATGGCATTGACCTGGCTGATTTTCAATCGATTTAGTCGCCCCATTAGAAATATCATCGAGGCCATACGGCCTTATCATATAGGACAAAGTCAAGATATCCCTGCTATTGCTCTGGATAAATCTGCCAGTGAAAATGATGATTTTAACCGGCTTGCAAAAACATTGAATTCCCTTTCTGAAAAAGTGCGTAGTCAAATCAAAAGCATTACCGAAGAGCGCAATGAAAAAGAGGCGATTTTGGAGTCACTCGGTGAAGGTGTTGTGGCTGTCGACCAGCATCTGAATGTGACCTACATCAATTACATTGGGAGCAAAATGTTAGGACTGCCAAAAAAATCGCTGCTTAATAAAGCTTTTCCTGAAACTTCTGATAAAGCTTCCGCCCTTTTAATGAAAAAATGCCATGACCTTCTTAAAAAATGCCAAAAACAGACCACAATTTTAACCGATTTTGTGGTCATTGGGGATGAAAAAAAAACTTATATCGATCTGATTGCAGCTCCAAAAGCTCAGGGGAGCGGCGCGATCATCGTTCTCCAGGACAAATCCAACCATTACAAAATGTTAGAAATCGGCAAAGATTTTGTCGCTAATGCTTCGCATGAGCTTAAAACACCGATCACGATCATTAAAGGATTTGCAGAAACGTTGCATGATCTTCCTGAACTGTCCAAAGAGAAGCTTTTCGAAATTACAGGGAAAATTTTGCGCAATTGTGAGCGGATGGAAACGTTAGTTAAAAATCTACTCACGCTAGCAGATTTAGAAAATCTTCCCGAAAGCCGTTTTAGAGAGTGTGATCTTGTTACTCTTGTGGAAGACTGCAAACGGATTTTGCTCTCTTTGAACCCTGAAACTGAAATTCATATTATTAAGAGTGATGAGGAGCTGCTTCTTTATGCCGACCCTGACATTTTGGAACTTGCTTTATTAAATTTACTGAATAATGCAGTAAAATATTCTAAGCCACCTGCTAAAATCACCATCTCAATGAGGCATCTGAACGAAGAAGAGATTGAACTGAAAATCAGCGACAAAGGAATTGGCATTTCTAAAGAAGATTTGGAACATATTTTTGAGCGTTTTTATACAGCGGATAAAGCCCGTTCCAGGCGGCTAGGCGGGGCAGGACTTGGACTTTCCATCGTGAAAACAATCATCGATAAGCATGATGGGAGTATCTCTGCTACCTCTGTCGTCAATCAAGGGACCACCTTCACCATCATCCTCCCCAAAAAACGCCACATATTAAGGGGATAGAGGAATAAGAGAAAAAAATAAAAAGGCGGATATAGACAGTCGGGGCACATAATTGTGCCCCGACTGTCTATTGCGCCTTTTTCTATTTTAGAAATCAAATCGTGTTTGGAACAAACACGATTTTCTTTATTGTTGATTGGCGGCTTTGAGCTTGCTGCGGGTGCGGCCGTAGGTGAAGTAGAAGGTGCATCCTATGGCCATCCATAGGAGGAGTTGCATCCAAATAGTGCCTGGCATGAGAGCCATCTGTAAAAAACAAGAGAGCGATCCTAAAAGAGGAATCCAAGGAAAAAATGGCGTCTTAAAAGGGCGCACCAGCTGCGGCTGTGTATACCTTAAAACTAAAACCCCTAAGCAAACAATACCAAAAGCGAGCAAGGCTCCCATAGATACTAATTGGCCTAACATTTCCACTGGGAAAAAGCTAGCCATCAGCATCGCAATGCAGGTGGCCACAAGTGAAGAAAAAACAGGCGTGCGCGTCTTTATGTGCGTAAGCCCAAAAGCTTTCGGCAATAACCCATCTTTTGCCATTGAAAACCAGATCCTGGTCTGCCCCAAAAGAAGCACCAAAATCACCGAACTTAGACCAGCCAAAATCGCTAGCTTGACCACAATGCGCAACCAGATAAATTTAGGACCTAAAGCATTAAAGGCAACTGCGATTGGATCGGCTACTCCCAGCTCTTTATAAGGAACAATCCCTACAAGAATTAAGGCCACAATAATATAGACAATTGTTGAAATCCCCAAGGAACTTAACATTCCAATAGGAAGATCTTTTTGTGGGTTGCACGACTCTTGAGCCAATGTTGAAAGCGCATCAAACCCAATAAAAGCAAAAAATAGAAAACCGGCCCCTCTAAAAATGCCGCTCCATCCAAATTGACCAAAATGGCCCTGATTCTCAGGAATCAAAGGCTGGAGATTGTCCATATTCACATAACCAAATCCATAGAAGACAAAAATCAGAATGACTGCTGTTTTAAGAACGACCAGAATATTATTAAAAAATGAGGCTTTTTTGATGCCATAAGAAATTAAAGCACCCACAGCGCCCACAATCACCAGTGCAGGCAAGTTAATTAAATTTCCAGAGGTGGACCAGCCTGCAGTCTGGTCATAAAGGCAGATCGGATTGGTCACCACTTTTGGCAAATGGATCCCAAAATCATGAAGGAGGCTGACAAAATAGCCTGACCAGCCTGCCGCCACAGTGGAAGCAGACAAAAGATACTCTAACGTCAATCCCCATCCAATCATCCACGCAGCGAATTCTCCTAAGGACGCATAAGCATAGGTGTAGGCACTGCCTGCCACAGGAATACAGGAAGCCAACTCCGCATAACACAAGGCTGCAAAAAGGCAGATAATCGCAGCAATAATAAAAGAAATAAAAACGGCAGGACCGGAAAATTGTGCCGCTGCTTGACCCGTCAGGACAAAAAGACCTGCGCCAATGATCGCTCCAATCCCAATTGTGGTCAGATTAAAAGCCCCTAAACTGCGCTTAAGGCCAGAATTTTCATCTGCATTGCGCACAATCTCTTCAATAGGTTTTTTGACAAACAGATCTTTCATAAAAAATTGGCACTTAGCCTAACATGAATCTGTCTATTTTTCTCTATGAAAATAGCAGGCTTCAAGGCATTTGGGCTGGATAGCTGCTTTTGCAATGGGTCTCTTTGATTAAAAATAGGAAAATTAAAGAAAGTAATAAATAAACTGGGATCGTCAAGAGCGCCATTTTATAGGCATGGACTGGAAAGACGCGCGCGCCTTCAGCCATTTTACCTTGCCATCCTAGGTCTAAAAATTTTCCTGTTAAAGGGTCGGAAAAAGCGCCAAAGAAAGCATCAAACGCATTCATAAATCCTATAGCTGTCGCAGCCAAAATAGGAGGATTGATCTCCCGAATCATGGTGAAACAGATCAAAAAGAAGCTAATAAAAAATCCAAAGAAAAACATCAGGCTGTTGATCATCAAGAAGCTAAGTCCGGGCATATAAAGGACGGCGGTAATTGAGAAAAGGGCCAGAATTGTCCCTACAAACATCACATTGCGACGATTTCCAATCCAATCTGACAACCAACCAGAAAAGGGACATCCCAATGCAAATCCAATAAAAATCAGAGAAACACTGCGGGCTGCAAGGTCTTTAGAAAGGTCAAAGGCTTCCATGATGAAAGGAACTCCCCAAAGGCCCCCAAAAATCATGACCGGGGCAAAGGCAAGTCCACTGTAAAATGAAAGGTACCAGGATTGGCTGTTAGATAGGATTTTCTTTAACCCTTCTCTAATTGTCATTTTTTTAGGCGATACCGCCACATCGTAAAAAGGATGGAGGGCCTTAGAACGGTCACGGACAACAACCCAAAAAATAAGTCCTAAAAATCCACCGATTAAAGCGATTATGCCCATCGCATGGCGCCAGGTGCCTAAGTGGTGGATGAATGCGGAAAGGGGCGCTTGACCTCCTACAGCTCCCAACATGGCAAGTGTCATCATCAATCCTGCCATCAATGCAAAACGATTAGTGGGAAACCAGTTGGCAATCAATTTCAAAGTATTAATTGCTGCAAAGGCAGCACCAATTCCGGTCAAAAATCTGCCTATTTCTGCCATCACAATGGTTTCCGAATAGGCAAAAACAAGCGCCCCCAAGGAACATAGGAAAATAGCGAGCGTTGTCACAAGTCGTGGACCGTAGCGATCGACTAGAATCCCTGCAGGAAGTTGCATGATTAAATAGGCATAAAAATAGCATGCGGCTAGGTTGCCAAGTTGTGTTGCATGGATATTAAATGTACTCATCAGCTCGTTTGTCATTACGCTAGGGGAAACTTCAATCGCGTACTTATAAAACATAAATAATGAGCTTAAAAACCAGATGAGCCAGGCGCTAAATGTTTCTCTCTTTTTCATCCTACTCCAAATAAATAGATGGCAGATAAGGATAGCAAATGACAAAATTCTTGGCAAAAATCGTCTTCCCATCCATGATTTTTGTTTCTATAGAGATTGCGCACTGGTAGCTCAGCTGGATAGAGCACACGGCTACGAACCGTGAGGTCAGAGGTTCGAATCCTCTCCGGTGCAATGATTTTAGAAATTTTTTCCTCCGGGCCCGCCGATACCAATTCGATCCTTCTGGGCTGCAGTAAGACATTAAAAGGAGCCATCGTGGATGCGCCCTTCGATAGCGTAGACCATCAGATGCTTAGAGCTCAGGACCTTTCCCTAAAGATTGAAAAATGTCTTTTGACCCATTCCCACTGGGATCATATTGCCGAAGCTGCAATCTTAAAAAATGAATTTGGCATTCCCCTCTACATCCATGAAGAGGATGCGCCTAATCTCATCACGCCGGGAACGGATGGCCTTCCCCATTTATTCCCGATTAAAGGAGTTCATCCCGACCATTTTCTCTATAATGGCGAGGTCATCCAGCTCGGAGATTTAAAAATCCAGGTCATTCATACCCCTGGCCATACACCCGGGGGCGTCTGTTTTTATATCGCACAAGAAAAAGTACTGATCTCAGGAGATACCCTTTTTCGAGGTACAATCGGAAATTTATCTTTTACAACAGCAAGACCCCATCTCATGTGGGAATCATTAAAGACGCTGTCTAAACTTCCTAAGGAAACACGAGTCATTCCAGGCCATGGCCCCGAGACCACAATCGGAGCAGAGAGCTGGCTTTCCAATGCAAAAGAACTCTTTGGCTAATTATTTAGAGTTAAATAATCATAGAGATCTTTTTCTGTGATGACAAGAAGGCTTTTATAGTTGTGACAGATAGGAAGGGCCGCGTCGATAATCTCTTCACTACCTACACCGGGCATGTAGATGGCCCCGAAGGCAAACTCTAATTCTTGATTTTTCAATAGACGGATGCCGCACATATAATCTTCGGCGCTAAACCCCTCGTCCCTCACACGAAAAAAAACCAGCTCACGCTGATAGAGAAGAGTTTGGATCGCATAATGGATGCCCTGACTTTCTCCTGGAGGATTTCCGAATCTCTCCAAGAGATAGAGCAGATTTTTACAATATAAGGGGGTGCAAAATTCCCCTTTCTCAGCCTCGCCAAATAAAAATACGGCACTTGACATAGAGTATACTTTCTATATATGGTTAACATATAGAAATTTTTTTAAACCCTGTCAAGTTCCTTATCTCTAGAGAAGAGAGAGCACCATGCCTTCGAAATCACGACGATCGATGTATGTCATTAATTGAGCAGTATTTGCCTGAAAAAAGGAAGAAAAGCTTGGAACATACTTTTTAACATTATCGTGGCCTAATTCTTCATTCATTCTACGGACAAAACCACCCATAAATTCATCCCATTTAAAACTACTTCTTCGGATTTCTCTTAAGCAATGGTGGAGCCTCTGATCAGACAAAATGGTGCCCAGAAACTTCAGCGGATGGAGATGATTGATTCTTTTGCCCAGTTTTTCTAGCTTTTTCTTTTCAAAAAGCAGTTTCAGCACATTATTTTCAGCAACAGTGATAATAATTTTAGAAATTATTTTTTTTTCTTCGCCATTGATCTGCAGTTGTGAGTAGTAATCAACAATCTCCTCTATTTTAGCTACATTTTCTTCTGTTATGACAGGCATCGGCTCTGATGGCTGCATCGCTACTGGAGTTCCACTTGCCACTAGCTGCACCGGGATTTCTTCAAATTGCGGCTGGACCTCTTCGCTCATTTCTTCTTCTATCAAAGGGCACTGAGGATTGCCTATAACAGCTTTTGCAAGAGCATGGGTTCCCACACCAGACATCTGATTTTCTGCCACCCATTTCTGCTCTTCTAAAATTTGGCGTAATTCATTTTCAGAGATAAAGGATTCTTCATTGGGTACAACAACTGAAATTTCACGGTTTGCATCGATCATCTGCGCACGTGAAAATTCACTCACTTCACTCAGTGAGACCATCTCGATCAAATCTTTAGACGTTTCGATTAACACATTGAGATTAGGTTGCGCCCCTTCATTTGAGATCTGGTTAGAAATAAGACAGGCCATTTCTCCAGAATGTTGGTCCTCCAATTTAAAGAGTCCCAAATAAGCTTTTTCTTTAGCTATTCTCAGTTCTCGTTCAGAAAATCCTGATTTTTTGATCTGTTCACTGTGTTGGTTCAAAGTCGCAAGCGCTTCAACCACCTGACTTGATGCACAGCTAACAGAAATTGTGTATGCGGCATTTGGATGTTGAACAGTAGATGGATGGAAACTGCACTGGATTCCTTCTTGCGCAAGAGATTGTTGCAGACGTTGCTGAAGAAGAGAACTAAAAAGATACTGTTTCCAATATTCTTTCAGATCTTTCCCTTGCCCGTTCATTTGAAATGGATTTGTGTAGGAAATGGTAATAAAGCTTTTATCTTGAAAATCAGAACGGAATAGGTGGATAGACTCCCCCCCTTTGCTCACGGCAAAGAGTGCACAACAGATGACACTTGCGAAAATCGAAAACAACAATTTCATGCGCCCCTCCAGGCAATCGGTCAATTAAGTATAAATTAAAATAAACAGATCGTCTATTTTTTTTCATCCTTCTTCGATAATTTTTTTCTTGGAGTCCAGACTCTTATTGACTTGATAATTCTTCAAGAGTAATAAAGGAATTTAATGGCAACAATCAGAAGAATTTTCAGTCATATCCAGATCAATTACATCTACTTTGGTCTTGTTTTTCTTGTTTTATCTTTCATTCATGGGTACCATGCCAGTCTCATAGAGCAGGGCACTTTTATCTTTAGATGGTATTTTATTTTTTATGCCATCTCTCAAAGTTTGCTTGAGGTTCTATTTTTAGCTATTCTATCTGCATGGATTGGTCGCATTTTTCCCAAGGTGGCTCAGGATTGCTTCATTCTACTCACTTTTTTTCTTTGCATGGCCCACTTTGTTGATTTCTTTTTGGTACGCCTGATGGATATCTCATTCTGGTTCGGATTGGGATTTGTGATGGAAGAGAGCTTGGCCAATTTTAAAGAGCTTCTTTATGCCACACACATTTCTCTCGCTGTCTGGTTGATGGGTGCCATCTTAGGGATCACCCTCCTCTTGGTGGGACTGCTTTTCTTTCGTTTGACTGAAAAAATCACGCAAAAAAGACCGATTTTTATCAAGCTGAGCCATTCTCTATTGATCTTTTGTGCCTTTCCCTTTCTTTTTCTGATCAGTGACCAGATTTTGCAATATTTTGCATCTGAAGGGACCTATCTAGAATATCAAAAAACACTTCCTCTGAAAGACACTTTTGTCTCTTCCAAAACTCCCACGCTTTCATTACCTTCCCATTTGAAAGAACCAGCAAATCAGGAAAACATCATCGCCGCCATTGAAACAACCGATTTTTCTTTAGCAAAAAAGCCGGATATTTTTATTTTTGTGATTGAAAGTTTAAGGGAAGATTTTTTAACAGAAGAAGTCGCGCCGCAACTCAATGCTTTTAAAAAAGAGAATCTTTCCACCCCACTGGCTCTCTCTAGCGCTAATGGGACACAACTCTCCTGGTTCTCCATTTTCTACTCCAAGTTCCCTTTCTATTTTAATAAAATTAAGTCTCCTGAATGGACTGCAGGAAGCCCCGCTCTACAAATCTTGAAAAAGATCGGATATTCTATCGACGTTTTATCTTCGGCCCGACTCTCTTTTTATCAGATGGATAAATTGATTTTTGGAGAAAAAGAAAAGTTGGCACAGTTTTCCTACTTTTTTCCTTTTGGTACCGATACAAAAGCTTATGAAAGTGATCAAAAATCGATGGCAAAGCTGATTGAGCTATCTTCAGAAAAAACAGGTGGCGGAAGATGTTTTATCGTCTTCTTAGAATCGACCCATTTTGGCTATAGCTGGCCAGAAAATAGTTTTTCCCGTTTTGAACCCACCACAGATAAAATTAATTATCTTTCTCTTCTTTTTTCTAAAAATGATTTAGAAAAAATTAAAAATCGCTACCGCAATGCGATCTATTTTATCGATGCACTCTTTGGAACCTTTGTTCAACATTTGCAAGAGCAAAATATTTGGAAAGAGGCTGTTGTTGTTGTGACGGGCGACCATGGGGAAGAATTCTATGAACAGGGCCACCTATTTCACGCCTCCAATTTAAGCAAAATGCAAACCACAGTCCCCATTTATTACAAATTAGGAACCAATCAGGATATAGTGGCTGCATCCATGAGTTCCCATATCGACATCTTTCCCACCATTTTTCATTATATTTTAGAAGATCCGCAGCAAGTGGCCCATTTTTTTGATGGCGAATCAATTTTTAGCAAGAATAAATTTCCTTATCTCTTTTCCGCGCGTTTTAATGCAGGCAGGATCCCTCATGAAATGCTCATTCACAATGGCGAGTACAAATTGCTTGCGCGCTTCTTCAATAAAAGAAAAGTATTTCAGTCTGATAAGCTAGAAATTATAGATATTAGAGATCTTAACGATGTTTCTATCGGCTACTCATTGGAAAAAATTCAAAATGATTTTTCACCTGCTTTGCAAAAAATTTGCGCTCCTTAGCCTTTTTTTTCTTTCTATTTTTATGGCTTCCGCTCACGCAGAAGAGTGTCCCCATTTTCTCTTAGAGCCTACAGAGCATAAAGCGCTTGGAGAACTAAGAGCTAAAACATTAAAAAACTGGGATAAGATGCTCACCTGGGCCTTTTCTAAGAAAAAAAGCAGTTATATTCTTGTGAAGCCGCTGCAAGAAAAAAACTATTTTGTGACCAGCAGTGAAATTCTAGGATTTGACCAAAATTATGGCTATTTTTCCATAGCAGATCCTCTTGTAGGAAAAGCGACGAAGAAAAAAGAGGATATTAAGGTGGCAGAATGTTTGCTAAAAATGGTCGATGAAAAGATTCAAGATGCTGAACAAAAACGTTTTGCCTTGGACGAAGTGCTTTCCAAAGTGCTTGCCTACCGCGCTGTTGAAAAAGGAATGGAACTTTCCATTCCTCAACCCTATATCGTAGATGAAGTGATCGATCTCTGGCATGGCATGCCCGCTTTTGGGCTCGCTCCCAAAGGCGATCAGAATATCCCTGCCATCCTTCTTTTCCGTGGAACAGATCTCTCTTTTTCAACAGAGAGAGGATGGGCCTCGATTATGAGTGATTTAGATGTGTTGGGGCCTGGTCTTTCCACATTTATGAAAGCTAGGCCCAAAATCCATGAATGGCTTTTGAAAATGAAAGAGAGAGGACAAAGTGCACGTGTAATTGGTGTCAGTCTAGGAGGCGTCTTAGCTTCTTATACTTTTATCTTTGAAAGAAATGTACTCAGCACTGAACCTTCGGTTGCCATCAATCCTCCTGGAGTGTCTGAAGAAATTTTCGCACTATGGGACCAGCTGCCAAAAGAGGGAATGCCTCTTTTTTCTGTCTATGTGACTCAAGGCGATCTTGTCTCTAAAATTGGCCATCTTGTTGGAGATGTGAAAGAATTAAGACTTCCCTTTCCACTTAAGATTATTGAAGCCCATGTGACCTTAATCTCTGCACAAAAACAGTACACTATCGCGCAGGTCGATCTCACCGAAGAAAATGCCAGCAGAAAATGGCGGTAACTGGTGTTACATCATGCCGTCCATGCCCATGCCACCCATTCCCATACCGCCCATGCCACCCATTTCATCCATAGAAGGGACAGCTGTTTTTGACTTGGGTTTTGGCTTGTCAGTGATCATGGCTGCAACGGTCAGCAACATACCGGAAATCGAAGCCGCATTTTGCAGAGCGCATTTAGTTACAAGAACAGGATCCATCACACCTTCTTTGCTTAAATCTCCGAAAGCGTCTGTTAGTCCGTTGTAGCCGAAAGCTCCTTCCTTTTCGAAAACCTTCTCTGCAATTAAATTCCCTTGCTTTCCGCAGTTATTGGCAATGGCTATGGCAGGAGCAAAAGCAGCAACCCGAATGATTTCAACGCCTGCCATCTCCTCTTCAGGCAATTTCAATTTATCAAGAGCTTTAGCTGCACGGAGAAGGGCCACTCCACCGCCAGGCACAATCCCTTCTGCTACAGCAGCTCTGGTGGCATGCAACGCATCTTCGACACGTGCTTTTTTCTCTTTTAATTCTGTTTCTGTCGCTGCACCCACGTTGATGACAGCAACACCTCCTGTTAATTTAGCCAATCTTTCTTCTAGTTTTTCTTTATCATAGGTCGCTGCTGTATGGGCAATCTCACCACGGAGTTGCTGGATGCGCTCTTGGATTTTTTTTGCACTCCCTGCACCATCGACAATGGTAGTCTCTTCTTTACCCACTTTTATCTTTTTCGCTTTTCCCAGTACTTCTAGACCAACATCTTCAAGTATTAGACCTACCTCTTCACTGACGACTGTAGCCCCTGTCAAAATGGCAATATCTTCTAAGAGCGCTTTTCGACGGTCCCCGAAAGCAGGCGCCCTCACGGCACAAAGAGGAAGCCCTCCTTTGATTTTATTCAATACAAGAGTTGCCAGTGCTTCGCCTTCAATATCTTCAGCAATGATCAACACAGGCCGTTGTCCTTTCTCCACAATTTTTTCTAAGATGGGCACTAAATCGCGCGCATTGGATAGCTTTTTATCAACAATTAAAATCAGGGCATTGTCTAACTCAACCGTCATTTTTTCAGGATTTGTGACAAAATAGGGGGAGATATAGCCTTTATCAAATTGCATCCCCTCCACAACATCAAGAGTGGTTTCAATGCTTTTCGCCTCAGCAATAGTGATGGTCCCGTCCTTGCCCACTTTTTCCATCGCCTTAGCAATCATCTCTCCAATTTCGATGTCATTATTGGCGGAGATTGTGGCGATCTGTTTTATCTCTTCAGGTTTGCTCACTTTTTTAGCGAGCGCAGAAAGGGCTTCACATACTGCTTCAACCGATTTGTCAATACCCCGTTTCACACTCATCGGGTTTGCTCCCGCGATCACTAATTTGACCCCTGACTGATAAATCGACTCTGCAAGCACAATAGCTGTAGTGGTCCCATCACCTGCTAAATCAGAAGTTTTCGATGCTGCTTCTTTAACCAGTTGAGCGCCCATATTTTCAAATTTGTCTTTTAGAGCAATTTCTTTAGCTACGGTGACACCGTCTTTAGTGGACAAAAGAGATCCGAAGCCACGATTAATGACCACATTGCGCCCTTTGGGACCCAAAGTGACAATGACCGCTTTTGCAAGAGTTTTGACACCATTCAAAATAGATTTTAAAGCTTCTTCATGATACTTCAGCATTTTTGACATAAGAAATTTTCCTTATTCTTGTTAGTTAGAGATCAGAACCCCGAGAACATCTTCTTCAGAAATGAGTAGATATTCTGCCTCTTGCTCGTGGCTATTCACTTCGGTTCCTGCATAAGAACTAAATAGGATATGGTCACCCACTTTCAGGCGCACAGCTTGCAATACCCCTTTTTCATTATATTTCCCAGGCCCCACAGCGATCACTTCTCCTTGTCTAGGTTTTTCTTTGGCTGTATCAGGAAGAAGGATGCCTCCTTTTTTAGTTTTCGCTTCTGATCGTTTGACGAGAACACGATTCCCCAAAGGCTTGATCTGATCCATAGGTACTCCTTAGATTTTTAAAGGGCAAAGTATAGAAACTTCCATTTATTATGTCAATACTTCTTGATACATTTTTAGCAGACTCAAAATTCAAGTGCTAACTTGCTTAAAACCCTCTTTTTGCTTATGAGTAAAATGAGGTCAAAGCTTCATGGTAAACTACTATTTCTCTAAAGAGATGCAAGAGGCGCATGCCATCATCAAGCAGGCTAAAAATCGGCCTTTCCATAAAGAAGAAAAAGAGAAAAAAGCGATAGAACTTGCAGATCTTTTATTGCAAGAAGCGACCCGGACGCAAACAGGGGAAGAAAAGCGGACCCAGGCGGAACTGGCACGGATGATGGACGATCAGAAGGGTAAGATTTTTACCATGCGTTTTACCGATGAATGTTTCCGCAGCCATCGGGCAGCCCGGATCGCCGAACAACTCCATTTTTTGCTAGAAAAGTTCGGAACACCTCAATACCTATCAAAATTCAAACAGTTCCAGCTCACCCTATTCAAACTATTTGGACGCGCATTGTGCTATCTGCTCGTCCCCCTTGTCAAATGGACATTAAGGCGCACTACCTCTCGTGTGATTTTGCCCGGGGAAAAAGGCAAATTATCCCACCATTTAAAACAGAGGCGCAAAGAGGGCGTGCGCCTAAACCTAAACCATTTGGGAGAAACAATTTTAAGCGAACAAGAAGCAGAAAGAAGGCTTAATGTTTACCTCCATGATTTAAAACAGAGCGACATCGATTACATCTCGATCAAAATTTCCACGATTTTCAGCCAAATCAACATTTTGGACTGGGAAAAAACGCTCGACATTCTTTCAGAACGGTTGAAAAAGCTCTACCGTACAGCCATGGACCATTTTTATATCAACCCCGAAGGGATTAAGCGGGTAAAATTTGTCAATTTGGATATGGAAGAATACCGAGATTTGCAGCTGACAAAAGAACTATTCAAAAGAGTGTTAGATGAAGAGGAATTTTTAAATTATTCTGCGGGCATTGTACTCCAAGCCTATGTGCCCGATTCTTTCCCTATTCAAAAAGAATTGACTGAATGGGCGATGGAACGATTGAAAAGAGGGGGCGCACCGATAAAAATCCGGATTGTCAAAGGAGCTAATCTTGCCATGGAGCAATTTGAAGCCAGCTTGCGCGGTTGGCCCCAAGCGCCCTATAAAACAAAACATGAAGTGGACGCCAATTACAAACAGATGGTCCACTATGGCTGCGTCCCAGAGCATGCAAAGGCGGTGCATCTAGGCATTGCAAGCCACAATTTATTTGATATCTGTCTGGCTATCATTCTGCGCGCCGAAAATAGTTTGGAAAAAGAGATCCACTTCGAAATGCTAGAAGGAATGGCAGACCATATTCGTCGCGTGGTCCAAAGACTGACACATGACATGCTCCTCTACTGCCCTGTAGCCGCTAAAGAAGATTTTCAAAGCGCGATCGCATATCTAATACGCAGGCTCGACGAAAACACAGGAGCAGAAAATTTCTTAAGACACAGTTTTGGACTGAGAAGCGGCACAAAAGAATGGCAACAACAGGTGGATCTTTTCACCAAAGCCTACCGTGAGATGCATCAGATCAGCACCGAACCACGGCGCACACAAGATCGGATGCAGGCCCCTGAACATTTGTCTATGGGCGATGCGTTCAAAAATGAGGCTGATACCGATTTTTCTCTGCTGCAAAACGACACTTGGGTCCATCAAATAGTCAAAAAGTGGCAACATAAAAAATTTGATCCCATCCCACTTGTCATTAATGGACAGGAAGTGCACGAAAAAAATCCTACAGGAGAGGGATTTGATCCTTCAAATCCTGCTCATGGCCCATTCTATCGCTATTCCCAAGCGACATGGGAACAGATCAACGAGTGCCTTGAAGTTGCCAAAATACATCAATCTTATTGGTCAAGAAAAAGCGCCCACTCCCGCGCAGAAGTGCTTTCCCATGTGGCACAAAAGATGCGGGAAAAAAGAGACGATCTCATTGGTGTCATGATGCGGGATGGGGGCAAAACAGTCGTCGAGGGAGATCCGGAAGTCTCGGAAGCGATCGACTTTGCAGAATATTATTTGCGCAGCATGCTCAAAATGGATGCATGTAAAGATATTGAATGGAAAAGCAAGGGAACACTTCTTGTGGCGCCTCCCTGGAATTTTCCTATTTCGATTCCAGCTGGAGGGATTTCGGCTGCGCTTGTGGCTGGCAACTGCGTGATTTTTAAACCAGCCCCTGAAGCTATCCTTTCAGGTTGGATCTTAGTGAATTTATTTTGGGAGGCCGGAGTGCCACGCGAAGTACTCCAATTTGTTAATTGTGAAGATGAACCGATTGGAAGCAAATTGATTGCTGATAAAAGATTAAATGGAGTGATCTTAACTGGAGGAACATCGACGGCGCGCCTATTTATGAAGTTGCGCCATGATTTGGATTTAGCAGCCGAAACAGGAGGAAAAAATGCGCTGATTATCACCGGTATGTCAGATCGAGATCTTGCCATCAAAGATCTGATTCAATCCGCTTTCGGCCATTCAGGACAGAAGTGTAGTGCTGCTAGCTTGGCCATTTTAGAAGCGGAAGTATATGACGATCCCCATTTCAAAAAACAGTTTAAAGATGCCGTAGAAAGTTTACCCGTAGGAACGCCTTGGCAGCTATCGAGCAAGGTGATCCCTCTAATCCATGACCCCAATGAAGTACTATTGCGCGGTCTAACCACACTAGACTCTGGAGAGACTTGGCTTGTAAAACCAAAACAGGACCCGCATAATCCACAACTTTGGTCCCCTGGGGTGAAATGGGGAGTCAAAGAAGGGAGTTTTACCCATCAAACAGAACTTTTTGGCCCTGTGTTAGGTGTGATGCGCGCTAAAAATTTAGACCATGCCTTGAGACTGGCTAATGGCACTCCCTATGGACTTACTGCGGGCATCCATTCTTTAGATGAACGGGAACAAAAAAAATGGCTCCAACGGATAGAAGCAGGAAATCTTTATGTCAACCGAGGAACAACAGGAGCCATTGTCAGAAGGCAACCCTTTGGCGGTTGCAAAGCCAGTAGTTTCGGACGCGGATCTAAGGCGGGCGGGCCCAACTACGTTTCAGAATTTATGCGCGCCACACAGGTGGACCTGCCACGCGAAAAACATCCTGTAAAAGAAGAGGTCAACCAGCTGACCTCTCTTATCCAAAAAATCGATATCTCCACTGAGAAATTGGGAATCTGGTATGCCAGCATTTCCAGTTATGCTTATTGGGCTTCTAAATTTTCTCATGACCATGACCCTTCAAAAGTCATCGGCCAAGATAATTTTTTGCGTTATTATCCCCAGCCACATAGCGCTCTTCGCCTCCAAAAAGAGGATGATCCATTAGATATTTTTCGCCTTTTGGCAGCAGCGCTCTCCTGCCAGGTCAAACTTAAAGTCAGCTATGATGCCAAACAGTGTCCTGTGTCGATTGGGCCTCACTGGAAAAAAATGATGCCTGCATTTACTTTTCTCAATGAAACTGAAAAAGAATTTGTGGAGCATATCAAAAAAGGAGACTATGTGCGGGTCCGGTTTCTTTCCCAACCTTCCTCATCTGTTAGAGAAGCGGCAGCCCCTATCGGATGTTATCTTTCCACTGCCCCTGTTTTAGCCAATGGCCGCTTTGAATTATTAAATTTCCTAGGCGAACGCGCGGTCAGTATCGACTATCATCGTTATGGCAATTTAGGACAGCGCGAAGGCGAAACAAGAGAACAAATTCTTTAATTTTTTTCGATCTTTAGTAAAATAGCGACGCTATGCAATTAAAAGAATTGAGAAAACTAGTCTCTAAAGGCGAATCTGAAGATATAGAATTTAAAAAAACAACAGGACAAAGAACAGAAGCAGCAAAAACTGTGACTGCTATGCTTAATGGTCTTGGAGGATTTGTTATCTTTGGCGTATCAGATAAAGGCGAGATTATTGGACAACAAGTTTCTAATAAAACTCTTGAAGACATTGCAGCGGAATTTCGTCGCATTGACCCCCCAGCCTTTCCAGAAATAGAGCTAGTCCCAATAAAAGAGGAAAAAAAAGTCATTGTGATAAGAGTTACTGGGAAAAGTGGCATTTATGCTTATGATGGCCGTGTTTATTTACGCTACAGTGCAAGCACGCAAATCATGCCAAGATATGAATACGAGCAGCGATTGATTGAAAAATTTCATGCAACTCGCCGTTGGGAAAATCATCCAGTTCCAGAAGGAATTACTCTACATGATCTTGATGAAGAAGAAATTCATAGAACTTTAGCCAATGCAGTTCAAAAAGGCCGTATAGAAAAACCGTCTCATGTCACAATAGAATCTATTCTGACAGGGTTTAAATTAATCCATGAAGGTAAATTGCTCAATGCTGCACTTGCATTATTCGGAAAAACAGACAAAGTTCGCCTGTTGTTTCCACAATTTTCCATTAAATTGGCCCGATTTAGAGGCAAAGACCGCTTATCTGATTTTCTAGATAACAGAATTTATGCTGGCCATGCCTTTGATCTTCTGCGTAGAGGAGAGTCTTTTTTGTTAGATCATATGCCAATAGCTGGTCATGTCATTGCTGGAAAAATGATAAGAGAAGATTTTCCCAAATACCCGCCACTGGCTATAAGAGAAGCCATTGCCAATGCAATTTGCCACAGAGATTATGCCGTCGCCGGCGGTGCGCTTGCCATTGCTATGTATGATGATCATTTGGAAATCACTAATCCAGGTCGTTTCCATTTCGGTTTGACACCAGACCATCTCACTCGTTCTCATGCCTCTCGCCCTTGGAATCCAATTATTGCCGAAGTTTTTTATCGTTCGGGTATTATAGAGAGTTGGGGAACAGGGACTTTAAATATTATTGATTGGTGCAAAGAAAATCATAATCCATCTCCTTACTGGGAAGAACAGCCAGATACAGTGGTAGTCACTTTTTTACCAAGCGCTGTGTTCCAAGCAGCTCCGATGACATTAAAGGAGATGATCGGACAAGTTACCGGACAAGTTACCGGACAAGTTACCGGACAAGATAAAATCTTACAATTCTGTGTTACACCGAAATCTGCGAAAGAAATTATGAATATGCTGAAGTTAAAACATCGAGAATCTTTTTACAAAAATTATTTAAAGCCACTTTTAGTTAACCAGCTATTATTTTTGACAAATCCTGAAAAACCCAATAGCTGCAATCAAAAATATAGTGCTTCTCCGACATTTGAAAATAAATTAGATTTCAGCATCGGGAAGACTAAAGAGCGTTTTTAGTCCTTCTTTGACCACTTTTCGACCCATTAGGGCGATCGATTCTGTAAGAGGAATATTTTTAGGACAGACTGCCGCACAGTTTTGTGCATTTCCGCAATCGGTCACACCGCCTTCTTCCATCAGCGGCTGCAACCTTTCAGATTCTGCCAATTTTCCTACTGGATGAGAATTAAATAGGCGCACTTGGGAAATGGGTGCAGGGCCAATAAATTTGGAGCGGGGGTTGATTTGGGGACAAGCTTCCATACAGCAGCCACAGGTCATGCAGGTTGAAAGTACATAGCGAGCCTCTGCCACATCGGGACTAATTTTTGGTCCAAATCCACGATCTAGGGCATCATCTGCATCGATCCATGCATGCACCTTTTTTAATGCATCAAACATCTCTGTACGGTCTACAACAAGATCTCGAATCAGTGGATATTTAGTAAAAGGTGCAATAATTAGCGTATCACTACCAAGCGCTTTGAGTGTCTGCTCAATCAACACAGTACAGGCTTGCATCGGGCGGCCATTCACAAGAATCGAACAGGAACCACATACCTCTTCCAAACAGCCCTGCTCCCACGCGATCGGAGTCACCTTTTTCTTTTTTTTGTTAATTGGATTTTTCTGAATCTCCATTAATGCTGAAGTGACATTCATAAAAGGGCGGATGGAAAGCTCAAACTCTTCCCAATACTGCTTTCCTGGAGTTCCACGAAACACTCGAAGCGTAAAACTTTTACCCATATTTTTCAGTATAAAGGTAACACAATATTCGCAGGAATATTTTCCAAAGTCGGTTTTTCTTTTTTTACATGAACATAATCGCGCGGCACCGGTTTTAAATGGCGTGTATCCACGGGGACATAACTGATGACCGGCTCTTCTGGACCATAGGTGGCAATAGTGGTCTTTAGCCAATGTTCATCATCACGCTTAGGAAATTCTGGTTTAAAATGAGCCCCTCTAAACTCATCACGTAACAAAGCCCCTTTTGTCATTACAAGCGCCAGCTCCAGCATTGGACCAAATTGATTGGCAAATGCATAGGTCTGGTTTAGAAGAGTGCCTCGATCGTCTAAAGAGATCTTCTGGTACCGTTCTCTCAGCTCTTTGAGTTTGTCTAGCGTCTTTTTTAAATCTGCATTGTTGCGTTTGACTGTCACATTGCGGATCATCCAATCGGCCATTTCATCATGCAATGCATGGATATTTTCTTTGCCATTGCGGGCGAGCAGATCTTGTTTGAGCTCTTCTTCTTTAGCGAGCGCTTCAGTGAATATCTGACTGGGAAACTCCTCATAAGTTTTTTCAAGATTAGAGAGATAACGGGGCACTTCCACTCCCGCTACTAGCCCAGCATAAATACAGGCAAGTAGAGCATTTGCCCCAAGTCGATTGGCCCCATGAAATTGAAATTCAGACTCGCCCACATTGAAACAGCCCGGGATATTAGTCATCTGACGATAGCGCGCCATTCGGTCTTTGTCATTGGCAGCAGGCCAATCGACCCAAGCACCTCCCATAGAATAGTGGACTGCTGGAAAAATTTTCATCGGCACTTTGCGCGGATCTTCTCCAGTAAATTTGCGATAAATGTCTAAAACAGACTCCAACTTATGTAATTTTTCCTTGGGAAGTTCTGTCACATCTAGATAGACCTGATTTTTTCCATCGATTCCTAATCCCATTTCACATATTTCTAACACTAGCCGCGAGCCAATATCTCTAGGGACCAGATTGCCATAGATGGGATAGAGCTCCTCTAAGAAATACCAAGGTTCGCCTGTTTTACCGCAAGGAACAGTTTTCCCTTCTGGTGTTTTGATAGTCTTAGATGCATTTCCATAAACCCAAATTCTGCCACCCTCTCCGCGCACCGATTCAGAAATCAGTCGTAATTTATCATCTCCAGGAATCGCTGTCGGATGGACCTGAATAAATTCTCCATTGGCATATTTCATTCCTTGCATATAGAGCCGTCCATTGGCAGCTCCTGTACAGAATGTGGAGTTGGTTGAATATTTAAAAATCATCCCTGGCCCGCCCGTACCAAATACCACGCAATCGGCTTTGAAAATTTCCAATTTCATGTTGATCAGGTCCATGACCACAATCCCGCGCGCTCTCCCTTCGGAATCGATCACCAGGCGCATGAACTCATGATTTTCAAATTTTTCTACGCGACCTTTAACTTCATAGCGGCGCACCTGCTCATCCAGTGCATAGAGAAGCTGCTGCCCTGTCGAGGCGCCACAAAATGCAGTGCGGTAATAAAGAGTCCCACCAAAGCGGCGCACATCTATGTTTCCTTCTAGCGTGCGATTAAAAGGACAGCCAAAGCGGTCCATCATACGTATAATACCTGGAGCAGCTAGACACATTTCGAGTATGGGAGGCTGATCGGCTAAAAAATCACCCCCTTTGATCGTGTCATAGGCATGAATAATAGGGGAATCGTCCTCTGCTTTTAAATTAAGGGCCGCGTTAATACCCCCTTGCGCACAGACAGAATGGGACCGTTTGACCTTAGTGACTGAGATCAGCTTCACATGACAGCCTTTCTCTGCTAATTTCATTGCGGCTGAAAGTCCGGCGAGTCCTCCACCGACAACGATCACCTCTTTTTTTTCTTTTTTCGCCATGATCACTTCAATATTTCAAATTAAGCCAATAAGTGCCCCAGACTGCAATCAGTCCTAAAAAGGCGATGATGAGCATGATTCCCCAAGACACTTTTACCATTGTTCTTTGAGAAGACATTTTTAGAATCCAACCCCATGTAATTAAAAAAGTCCAAAAACCATTGAAAGCATGGAAGCAGGTCGCTAAAACAAACACCGTGTAGATGGCAATGTAAACCGGATATTTAAACGTATCGCGCACAAGGAGCAAGGAAATAGTGGCAAAATTATCGGCGACCGCCATCACCTCGTCCGATTTTAACCCTTTATGCGCAAGGGCTCTAGAAAAGCGCAGTTGTTCTTCTAAACTTTGAGCAGAATCGAGCACAATTTTCTTTTGCTCATCATAATGATCTACAGCTGTTTCTTTTAACCCTTCTGCCACTTCGAGTAGCTGTGATTCTTCAGCACGTGCCTCCACGTCCAAACGCATTTTTTCAATTTCATCCACAGAGTAAATCTTCGCTCCAATACGCTCCGCCACCGTATAAAGCCCATTATCTACAGAAACAGGGGCAAAATAGCTATTTTTTGTCCCCATAGAAACTGAATCGGGATAATCCACAAAGCGGAACTTCACAATGTGAAATGTTAAAAGCACCAGTAGTATCCAAGAGGTGATGCGCTGCCAGGTATAGGCATGGTTGCGCCCATAATTGAGAGAAGGGGCACTGCCATCTGTTTTTGAAGAATTAAATTTTCCTGTCAGCAGATATTTAATTCCCCAAAGAGAATGAATTAATATGGGGACACCGAGAAGAGTGATCTCAATCACCTGTAGGTAGGGAAGATTATGGATGCCATTGACCATTTCCACAAATCCCTTACCGCTATCACCTAAAAGAAGCGCTGCCTGCGAGTTAACAAGAAGATGCTCTATTAAAAAAAGAACCAGCCAGAGCCCCATCAAAGAGTGGAGCCGTCTCCAAACAAAGGCAGAGGGCAAACTAGTGGCGGTCGACATAATAGAAACTCAACGTTACCCTAAAAATGGAAAAATGCACTAGCATTTTTTAACACCTGTTTGGCCACTGTCTGCAAGTCTATCTGCTTTAAAGCTGCCACCATTTCATAAACCTCGACAATGTAAGCTGGCTCATTGGGCTTACCTCTTTTACTTTGTGGAGCAAGATAAGGGGCATCCGTTTCAATAAAAATACGATCCAGTGGCGCAAATTTCACAATCTGTTGCAATGCTTCTGACTTTTTAAATGTGATAATGCCGCTAAAAGAAATATACCAGCCGCGGTCCAATACAGCGCGCGCTTCTGGAAGGGTTCCCGTAAAACAGTGCAACACCGCAGCTCCTTGATATCCTTCGTCCGCCATTGAAAAAAGATCAGAAAATGCATCTCTACAATGAAAAATAAGTGGCAGTTTCACTTGTAGTGCCAATTCAAAATAGCGGCTTAAAAATTTTTGCTGGAGCGCTTTAGGAGAATGCTGATAGTGATAATCTAGTCCTGTTTCTCCAATGGCAACAAGCTCTTTTTTTTCTGCTGCTTCTTTTACATGCGGAAAAAACGATTCCCCTTCTTTTTCCACATCATGAGGCGTTGTCGCTGCAGTATTGTAAATCCAGGGGAACTGCTTTCCTATTTTTAAGCCTTCTTTAAGGGAGATTTCATCTGTACAGATATTAACAATTTTCTGCACTCCCACTGCTTTTGCACGGGTCACTATCTTATCCAGCTCTAAAGAGCCCTCTTGAGCAGTCAGGTGTGCATGAGTGTCTACATAGGAAGGCCCTTTCATGATTCGATCATTACATAATGGGGAATACTGTCACACTTCCAATACTTAAAGTAGCTCCAGTATTATCAACTGCAACAATAAAATATTGATATAACTGCTTCTTCACTCGATTGTGATCTTCAAATGTTAGTTCAGAGGCAGGGACAGTGGCAGCTAAATCGGTCAAAGCTGCATCACGGAAAATTTTATATTCAACGGTCGTAAAATGTGATGGCGCATCCCAATTAATAATATTAACTAAATCTGATTGAGTCAAAAATCGGTTGCTGATTTGACTACCCGAAGGCAGCACTGTGGACGCAACGCCTTGCGGCACAATCCCTATTGCAATCCCCAAAGGCTGGCCACCAACCCCTACAGTAACGACCACCATATTTGTGCCGGTATTGATCACACTCACATTACCCGTGTTTTTATTTGTCACGTAGGCAAATGCTCCATCTCGCGTAATAGCCACTTCTTGAGGACTTAGGCCCACATTCACCGTCGCAACAATCATTCGCGTGGATGTATTGACTACATTAACAGTATTATTGCCGGAATTGACGACATAAGCAAAAGACCCATTCGGCGTAAAAGCGACACCGATAGGTGTACTAAATCCTGCGATTGTAGCTACAACTGTATTCCCTGGAATAGTAATAACGCTCACATTGTTAGATCCAGAATTAGTGGCATACGCTTCAGTGCCCGCGGGGTTGACTGCAATTCCATCACTGCCTGTTCCAATCGTAATAGTTGCCACAACAGTATTGGTTGCTGTATTGATTACACTAACGGTACCACCTTCATTAACTACATAAGTAAAAGCACTGTTTGGGGTCACTGAGGTTTGCTTACAATCCCCCACAGCAACAGTCGCTACAACGGTATTAGTGGCCACATTAATCACGCTAACATTGTCACTAGTAAAATTAGGCACATAGGCAAAATTTCCATTAGGGGAAACTGAATCGAATGAGGGAATGGTGCCTACTGGTATGGTAGCAGTAACAGTAAACGTTGTGTTGTTAACAGAAACAACGGTTACATTACTCGATACCCCATTTGTAATGTAAACAGAACGTCCATTAGGTGTGACGGCTACCCCCTGAGGGAATGCGCCTGTTGTAATGGTAGCAATAACCATATTCGTCGTAGTGTCAATAACACTAACATTATTACTGGTTGAATTAGCAACATATGCGTAATCCCCTGATAGCGGATTTAAAAAACACAGATAGAAAACAGCAAGGACACCAACGACAACTTTGTTTCTAAACACGAACCGTACCGTTAAAATTCAACTTTGAATACTAAAAAGTATGATCCTAGTTTTTACTTAAAAACTCAATCATTTTTTTTCAGAAAAATTTGAGCGCTAAATCGATCTTATTCATTTCACGTGTAGAGAGAAAGCGGACGTTGCTATTGTTCCCTTTTATTTCTGGGAAGGCTTTCTTTTTTAATTTGACATAGGGCTTGACCTCGACAAATTCATAACCATGGACAAAATCTTTTCCACTGAAAGGACCAGAGAACTCTTTTTCCACAAGAGAAACCCAATCTCTTTCTTCGCGATGGCCCCAACTGACTACTTTACGTAGCATTTCTTCTCTGGTACGCACCCAGCTGTAGTGATGGATCATAGGCAATCCATCTTTGTCTTTAATGTGCCGCTCTTTCTTCCCATAAATTTGAGAATAACTTCCCGGGCGCTCCAGCCCATTCATTAAAATATCGTGATTTAAGGCCTCTTTCTTCACTAAAAGAGGAGTGTCTTCCCAATATTTAGCCTGGAATTTTTCCTCACGGAAATACCAGTAACAGGCAAGCCGCAGCGCCAGATATTCTTGGACAGGAAATTCCTGCAGCCAGGTTTGAAATTTTTTTTCTTCCACAATCTCATCCACATCCAGAAAAAGCAGATATTCAATCTCAGGGCGGACATGGTAAAATCCCATCAGTCTGCCCAAGTTATGCCAAAAATGGGCCGAGTGGGCTCCATAAAAATTGCGCTCTTTGTGGAATTCAAATTGGATGAATTGCTGCTGAGGAAAGTGCGCATAAATCTGCTGCAATAGCGCTTGATTTTCTGGGACCCCATCAAAAAAATGGTCGCATACAGAAATGATGATTTGATCAGAAAATGGCGCCACTCCTTCAATGCACGGTTCCAAAAAAGCGGCTTCGTTTGTTGAGAAATTAATCAGCGTTGCGATCTTAGTCATAGTTATTTATTCACAATAAGATTGCTTGCTTTTTTAAGCTATTCCTATTGATAATAAATGTTCAAAATTAACAATGGGAGGTGTTTATATGTCAGGTACCGCACCCATCAGATCTTCTTCGAGATCTCCTTTATTGAATGATTTATCTAGCAGAAAAGGATCTCCAAGTGACGATGTTAAAGAGCAAACTTCCAAACGGCAAAAAGTACAAAGCCCCATTTTCAGCAGCATATCATCAACTGATGATTCGTTTTGGTTTATTGGACGGGTTTTAGATCGCACGCTTCCTATTATTAAACAATATCCTAATGTTCAAACAGTAGATATTGCAGGTTCCAAACAGTTGACAACGATCGACTGTCTGCAACATCAATCGATCACAGCACTTAACATAAGTAAATGTTACAGCATTTCCTCTGAATCTCTAGAAAAAACAATCCCTTCATTATCTAAGTTACAGACACTTATCGCTACTCATGCAAAGATAACCGGAAAGATGCTCAAGGATTTGTCAAAAAATAAAACTATTACATGCCTCGATATTTCTTATTGTCCACTTAGCTCAAGAGATACTAGGTATTTAAAATCTTTTCCCCAGTTAGTTAGCTTAAAGGCAGTTGGAAGTATAACAAAAGTACAGGCCCAAACCTTTACAGCATTATCCAGTTTAACACAACTTGATCTGCGAGGAAATACTAGCATAACAGATGGAATTTTGGACAATGTGACTTGGAGAATACGTATTTTAGATGTTAGCCATACACCCATTTCCAGCAATTGTCTTGCCAGAAATTTATGTACTTATTTTGACATAGTAGAGTTTTATGGTGAAAACACCAAGTTCGATGGCCTTTGTCTAATGGCTCTTTGTGCGCAGACAAATTTGAAAATTCTATCTGCTAGTAGCTGTGAAAAAATTTCAGAAGAATCTTTTGCAGATCATCTTGGAAAGTTCGCCTCTCTTGAAGAAGTGTATCTTGCAAATACTAATATCGGGCAGGCAGGATTAGAAGCTCTTGTGACGGAAAATTTGAAAGTTCTATCGCTTAGTCATTGCAAAAAAATCCCAAAAGAATCTTTTGCAACCTATCCTAATAAGTTTCCCTGTCTCAAAAAATTGCATCTTTCAAATACTAATATTGATCGCTCTGGGCTTGAAAATCTTATTCTCGAAGCCATTCCTTGGTCTTTAACCGAACTGGATATTTCCTTCTGTCTCAATTTACGACCCGAAGACTATCTTGCTGTGAATCTACTACCAGACTTACAACTCTTGATTATCGATAACACTGTACCTGAAGAGACACTACAAAAGTTATCCAAGGTAAATCAGAAGCTAAAATTCCGCCGTCTGGAGTTTAACCCCTATTCGTCTCCTTAAGAAGCTGTCTTAAAACAATGCCTTTTAGAGATTTGAGGGTATTTTTGATGAGCTTTCACAAGATCTTTGATCGCTCGAGTGACGAGGCCATGTGTAAACACATGGGTGAGGAGGTCGATGTGAAAGATCTCAAAAAGACTCCAAAGATCGAAGCCAGGGTTTTAAGACAGCTTCTAAAACCTCTTGCTTTTTTGCATTTTAATAGGCACAATCTCCGGCCACAAAATTAATAAAAAGGTTTTATATGTCATTGCAATCATTGCAAACCCTGTACAATGCTCTAAGAGATCCAAATTCTCAATATTCTCAATTAGTAAATAATTATTTATTACAGGTTCAAACAGCATTAGAACAAGATGGCGTACACGTGCACAACCCAGTTCATGATTCAAGATTATCCTATAGTTCTACTAGTTCTTTAACTTCTTGCTCATCTGATGTGAGTAGGGCACCCAAAACAAAAGCGCTGGATGGCAATTTTAATGAGCAAACAAAAAGAGCAAGAGTTAATAGTTCAGTCTCTTCTTCAACTAGCTCGATAAACACAAGTGATGAAAGAAGTTCTGATCTGATTAGTAGTGCCGCCTTTACAAATTTTTCATTAAGAGCCTATATGATAAGGTTTCCAGCTTGTACAGAACTAAGCATAGCTGGTTCCACGCAGCTGACAACTATATTTTGTCTTCTTAATAACAGGACTCTCATAAAAGTCAATATTGCTAATTGCTCTGCTCTTAAAAGTGAAATGCTTGGAAGGGTATTACCTAAGTTGCCCGCATTGCGTGATCTCAATGCAAGTTTCACAGAACTAGCAGGCCCCACATTAGAAAAATTATCTGATAGAATTGTACATTTGGATATTTCTGGTTGTAAAAAAATTAAATCAGAAAGTTACCGCCATTTGAAGCGCTATAAAGATCTAATGGAACTAAGAGCTTCGAAAGGCTCTGCTGAACGGTTTGATGGTCGTGTATTAAAAAAATTACCTGATTTAAGATTGCTTGAACTGAATGGACGAGACGAAATCAGTGCAGCACATTTTAAATCCTCATTAGGACATTTCACTAAGTTAAATACACTTTTGGTACGCGGATGTTCGAACTTTAATGATGATGCACTGGAAGAAGTGGCTAATGGCATACGTGTATTGGACGTTAGTCATACTGGAGTTTCAGGTGAAGGCCTTGCAGACAAATTGTTTTTGCTGAAACAGGTAGAAGAACTTCGTGCTGAAGATACTGATTTCAATGACGATTGCTTAACGCAGTTGAGTAGAGGAGGTAGGAATAATGTAAAAATCTTGTCGCTTAACGGTTGCGAAGCGGTCACATCAGAAACCTTTAAAACTCATTTAGGTTATTTTTTCAAACTTGAAGAATTGCATCTTGAACGCACTAACTTCGATGCCTCTGGATTACCAGCCCTTCCACTTTCTTTAACCGTCCTAGAACTTTTCGGATGTGATTTAAAAGCAAGCGATTATCTAGTTTTGATACGATTGCAAAAATTAAAAAAACTAATTTTAGATCCTAGTGTTCCTGATGGAATAATCGCACAATTAAAAGCAGCCATTCCAGGTTTAACAGTTGTAGTACCAGATGTCTCTGGATCAGAGCAAATTAAGTAATTCTTTTTGAAATATCTTCTTAGCGTCTACCCGTTGGACATTAGGTAACATTTTGATATGCTGACAGTGCTCTTCTAATGAAATGGAAGGGCACTTCGGAACTTCAACTAGAAGAGGGTTAAAAAAAGGATCTACCTTGCGATACTCATATTGCCGTACAAAATCGCGCTGTTGAAATTCTTGTGCATATTCCTGGTCAATTAATTGTTGCCAGTCGCGCTCCCAATGGTGAGCCCACCTACTCGCTTTCTGCTGCAGCTCTTCTTTGGTCCGCACCCAACTATAATGGTGCACCATTGGGCAGCCGTCGTTTCCGACAACTAATCTCTGTTTATTTCCTTTTAATTGGAAGAAAAGCCCTTGCCGCTCATCTTCGTTAAGAATAAGATCAGGTGATAAACAGCTTTTTTTTACAAGCAGCGGCCCGTCAGGAAAAGTGATGGCTTGAAAAGCGGCCTCCCGAAAATACCAATAAGTGGCAAACCGCAGGGCATCATACGCCATCACATCGAAATTTTTTAACCACTCCTCAAACTTTGTAGCGTCGACAAGCTCGTCGACATCACAAAAAAGCACCGTATCAATGGATTCGTGTAAAAAATAGTAGCCCACAAGCCGGCCGCTATTATGCCAATGGGGTCCCCACTCTGGGCTTTGGGGTAAAAGAGATCTGGGTGTCCCATATAGCCGCTCGGGATCATAAGCAAATTCAATAAAATCAATTTGAGGATAGTCTTGATATAGAGATTCAATAAGGCCAAAATTTTCCCGCTCCCCATTAAAGAAATGGTCGCAGACTGGCGCGATGATCTGATCTGAAAAGGATAAAGCCTCAACGCACCGTTTAAAGAAACGATAATCATGAGTGCAAAAATTAACAATGATTGCCAATTTCATTATTTAGACCCATTTACTTTAATCTATTAAAAATGACATAATATCGACAATAAATAAATTTGTAATTACATGGTAAGTAAAATTAAATTTAGTGACGATGACGAAAAGCATCTTGATCCTTTTCGATCTTCCTCAAAAAAACTAAGAACAGAAGTTGTCTCTGACGAACCTGAAAAACAGATTCCGTTTATTAAATCTCTGCCTCTTGAACTAAAGAAAATTGTCGTTGATTATCTCCCATTTGAACCCGGTATGAGTGCTATATATGCTGAGACATTTAATTCTTATATCTTTCCTCATTCAGATTTGGATGTTTCAACTTGGAAAACAGAGCACATTTCAAAATTAATCGAATGGATGGGCGAAAACCCAAATGTGAAATCTATCCAAGGTACATTTTCATATACTCAATTAATAAGTGTGCTTTGGAAATGTAGAACTGTTGAAAAGATTACACTTGTAAACTGCTGTAGAAGCGATCATAGCCGCTATATAAAAATTTGCAATCTTTTTCCCGTCACCGTAAAAGAACTGACACTTTCTCTTTGCTCCATAGACACATTGTCTCTTGCTCAATATTTGTCTAAATCTGTGCAATTAGAAAGTTTAACCATTACGTACACGGAATTTGATGGGAATTGCTTAAAATCGGTTTCACGAAATGTAATCAAACTTAATTTGCCACATGCTAAACAAATAATGCCAGATACTTTAAGCGAAAATTTACAAGAATTTAGGCAACTACAATGTTTAGATATTTCCAATACTTTAGCGAACACTACTACTCTTAATCACCTTCCAATAACATTGACCTTCCTTGATATTTCTGGCTGTACTATGACCGACTGCACAGCCTTAGAAAAGCTTAAAAATTTACAGTTTTTGAAAGCCTTGGAATCTTCTCTCACACCGGAACAAATTGAAAACCTACAAAAAAAAATGCCTCATCTGCATATCGAATATTCTCAATTACCTGCCACTCAACCTGTTGATTGGGGTGATTTGCCCTAATGATAAAGAAGATAGGGTTTACGCTTTTCTAGAAAAATGTCTCTTTCTGCAGATTCAAAAAGAATCAACTTCCAGGCCACATATTTCTCATTGTAAAGTAGCTGTAACATTGCATCATTGCCATTGGCTTGGCAAAATAGTTTGCGCTTTGCCTCAGAGGCATTATTTAATTTTTCCTGAAATTCTTTCGGATAAAGTGTTTTTAACATCCCGAGCATCAGATATTGAACGGCCAAAGGTCGGTATATTTTTGTATTTGTGATCATGATTTTTACTCCATGGCACGATTCCCCTTTATACCTGCCATAAAAAGGGCGGAAATGGTAAGGAACAAAACGAACTCCAGGGAGTTTCTGTCCATTGAGCTTTTCTGCAAATTCTTTGGCATTAATCCAAGGAGCGCCCACTAATTTAAATGGAAGTGTATAGCCAATGCCGATATTAACTATTTCTAATTCCCCTAGCACGCCTGTTGAAGCACAAAAAAAAGGGGTATCGGGCTCAGGAATATGTGGACTGGGAGGGATCCATTCCATTCCTGTTTCTTTAAAGATCATCGATCGCTTCCATCCTTTCATAGGGACCACTTTTAAATCGGATCCAATTTTGTATTCTGCATTGAAAAATTGGGCCAATTCTCCTAATGTCATTCCATGGCAATAGGGAACATTGATATAGCCAAGAAAGGAGCGCCATTTATCTGCTAGCATGGGGCCGTCAACAATAAGCCCTCCCATCGGGTTCGGGCGATCTAAAACAATAAAAGGAATCTTTTTTTTGGCTGCCTCTTCCATCGCATAAAATAGAGTCGAGGCATAGGTATAAGAGCGGCACCCGATTTCTTGAATATCAAACACCACTGCCTCTATGCCAGAGAGCATTTTTTCTGTGGGCCGCCGCGTTTTTCCATGTAAACTGTAGATAGGAATACCATCTTTATCCTTGAGATCTTCTACTTCTTCTCCTGCATAGGGCAATCCATCAATCCCATGTTCTGGCGAAAATAAAGCCACTAGGGAAAACAGGTCTGTTTCCTTGAAAATTTCAATTGTGGGTTTAAGATTTTTGTCCACTCCTGTATGATTTGTGATCAAACCTACTTTTTTCCCTTTTAAATATTGTACATAGGGCTCTTCTAGCAGACGATCGATGCCTAAATCGATTTTCGAGTGCGCAAAGACCATAAAAGGAAAGTAGAAGGCAATAAAAAAGAAAATAGGATATAGGATAAGCATATGCTAGCGTCAGTTTTCTTCTCAGCTTACTCCCATGCAGATTTTTTTGGTAAACTCATCTTGGCCAGTCTATTTGGTCTTTCCATCATTTGCTGGGTGGTCCTTGTATATAAAGTGAAGCAGACAAAAAAAATAAAAAAAATCTCCGCTTCCTTTGAAAAAGCGTTTCAGCCCCATTTAAATCGTCTTTTAGCCCTAGAAGATGTGGCGGGAGAAACAACGCAGCAACCATTTGGTAGAATTTTTCTCTCTTTAAAGCAAAAAACTTTGGATATTTTGAATAAAAACCATTTTTTTGCAGCGCAAGAAAAAAAAGAGCTCAACAAATCTGAAATCTATCTCTCCCAAACTGATCTTGAGATCATTGAATCGCATGTTCTCACGACCATCTCAAGCGAAAATAAACAACTAGAAAAACATCTGTTCATCCTTTCCACCATTGTCACTTTAGCGCCTTTTATAGGCTTGCTAGGCACCGTTTGGGGAATTCTGATCTCATTTTCAGAGATGCAGTCAGGCGGGTCGGTCCATTCCAGCACTGTTGTTTTAGGCGGACTTGCCACAGCGCTTGTTTCCACTGTGCTCGGACTTGTGATCGCAATCCCTGCACTCATTTCGTATAACTATTTAAAAAATAGTTTAAAGCATTATTCCTCTGATATGGAAGATTTTCTCTATAAGCTTCTGTCAACCATTGAACTGCAATACCGTAAACCTTTTTAACACCATTTATGCGCGGAAAATCGAGACTGCCCCAACAAGATGTCAGCGCTGAAGAAGCGGGGATGATCAATCTTACCCCTTTGATTGATGTGGTCTTTGTGGTGTTGATCATGTTTATCGTCGTTGCCCCTATGCTAGATATAGACCGCGTCGCGCTGGCTCCTTCTGCAGCGCATGAAAATAAACAGCACCCATCACTGCAGCAGGAAAATGCTCTCATGCTCTATGTGCATCCCGATAATTCGATCTGGCTTCATTCAAAACTGGTGCGTAGTGAGGAGCTATTTAAAATATTACAGAATGCTAGGCGGCAAAATCCGCGTCTCTCTATTAAATTATTCCATGATAAAAAAGCCCACTTTGGCACCTATCAGACGATTAAAAATTGTGCCGAAGCAGCTGGATTTGAAGAACTGGATGTCATTTTGCAGCCAGGAGGATAGTGAATGCGTAGGATATTCACGGCCGTATTCGCAATCCATATGGTCGCCCTTCTCTATTTCATGATCAGCGCCGATATGAAAAAGGAAAAAAAGCATTTACGCGTGAAAACTGTGGTCGCCGCTCCCCCTATGCAAGAGAAAAAGCAAGTAGCACATTCTTCAAGACCGCAACGTCCTGCACAAAAGACCGCTCCTGCAAAACAGCCCCCGAAAAAAGAGTCAAAACCAACCGTTATTGCAAAAAATAGCCCTGTGAAGAAAAAACAGCCTATAGAAGAGAAAAAAAAACAGAAAGTTGACCCCAATGTGTCCCATCTTTTACAAGAACTTGAAGAAACCATTGCGAAAATTGATCAGAAGCGAGATAAAGATATACCGTTAAAACAGGCCGAAGCGCCAAAATGGATCAAACCATTAAAAATTGACGCGATAAGAGAAATGAGCGATGATAATAGCCCTGATCAGGAAGATTTCACATATCAAGACTCTTTAATTAGCTGCTTGAGAAACTCTTTAGATCTCCCAGAATTAGGCGAAGTGAAAATCGAACTGACTCTCAATAAGGAAGGAATGGTGTTAAAACTTAAAGTAGTCTCATCAGAGAGTGTAAAAAATAGAAATTATTTAGAAAAAAATCTGCAACTTATAAAATTTCCACCGTTAAATGGTAAGGAAACTCGAAAAACCTTTATTTTGACTTTTTGTAACGACGTATGATTCCAAAACTCTTATCTATTTTGTTGCTCTTCCTTGGATGGCAACTTAACGCTGAAGAAAATGAGATCCGTGTGCATCTCCATACTCAAGAAGCGCTTGCGCCGCTCTATTTGGGCAGAATACAGGACGCAAGTAGCCCGCTTAACGCCGATTATTTGAAAAAACTATCAGAAATTCTCCATTTTGATCTCAATCACAATGGTTTCACAAAGGTTGCCGCCCCCCGAGAGGACTTAGAAAAAGCATTAGAAGAAAAAAATCCGCATCTGGCCTTTAAGCACGAATTTTGGGACAAAAGCAAAATGGCCTTTGTGGTAAAACCTTTTCTTGTCCAGAGCCAGTTTCATTGCTACGTCTATTCTTCTAGAAAAGGGTCTCTTAAACAGTTTAAAGACATCATATTGACAGGCGATTTGAGCCAAGACCGCCGGCTATTACACCGCCTTGCAGATTCGATTCAAAAAGAACTTTTTAATGTGATGGGCGTGGCGGGTACACGCATTCTATATTCTAAACAGAAGAGTCGCTCTGCGGGTGAAAAGAGCAGCTGGCAATCTGAAATCTGGGAGTGTGATTTTGATGGAGGGAATGAAAAGCAGGTGACGCATGAAGGGAGCTATTCCATCACACCTGTCCTGCTGCCTCCACATCCCTATTTTGGAAAAGACCGCTTTATCTACGTCTCCTATAAAATCGGTCAACCTAAAATCTATCAAAGTTCAGTGAAAGAAAGGACAGGAAAACGAATCATCGATTTAAGAGGCAACCAGCTACTCCCAGCCATCTCTCCAAAGCGAGATAAAATTGCCTTTATTTGTGATGCATCGGGCAAGGCCGATCTTTTTGTCCAACAAATTAATGCAGAAGGTCAACTGATCGATAAACCCATGCAACTTTACTCCTCTCCCAAAGCGACCCAAGCCTCTCCTACATTTAGTCCAGATGGCTCAAAGGTCGCCTTTGTTTCAGACCAAAATGGTTCGCCGCGCATTTACATCATTCCTGCCACTCCTGGATTGCACCGCTCTGAGCCGGTCATGATCACAAAGCAAAATAGGGAAAATATCTGTCCCGCCTGGTCGCCCGATGGAACTAAATTAGCTTTCAGTGCTAAAACAAAAGATATACGGCAGATATGGATTTATGATTTTGAGACCAAAGAAGAGACCCAACTCACATTCGGCCCAGGAAATAAAGAAAACCCGTGCTGGGCGCCTGACAGTTTGCACATTGTATTTAATTCGACAGATCCCAACTCTTCGGAACTATACATTGTGAATTTAAATCAGCCCGAAGCGGTCAAAATCACCCGCGGGCCTGGAAAAAAACATTACCCCACATGGGGAATACGTTAAAGAGGAATAAAAATTTATGAAAAATTGGATGCTATTTACTAGCGCAATCACAATGCTCATCTTATCAAGCTGCAATCGCCATCAGGGAGGCCATTCCTCTATGGAGTCAAAAATGAACCATTTATGGGGAGATAATCCTGATGCCGCTCTTGCCAGTGAAGGACTCTATGGTCCCCAAGACGAAGATTTCATTCCCCTGCAAGATGAGGATCTGCAAACCCAGTTCTCAGAGCTTGCGATTGCACAACCCAGAGATATTCCAGGAGAACCTGGAAGCGGTCTGCCTACATTGGACAAATTTCGTGAAGCAGTGGCCGATCTTGCAAAAATTTTCCAGAATGTATTTTTTAACACAGATGACTACATGATCCGCAAGGCAGAATATTTCAAAATTGTCGATGGCATTGCCTCTTATTTGAAAGACCACCATAAAGTTTACGTTTCCATCGAAGGCCACTGCGATGAAAGAGCATCCGAAGCATACAATTTGGCTTTAGGAACACGAAGGGCTAATTATGTGCGCACACTCATTGTACAAAGAGGGATTGATCCTAATCGGATCCATACCATTTCCTTTGGAAAAGAAAAACCGGCCGATGAAAGCCACAATCAAGCGGCCTGGTCAAAAAATCGACGTGTAGAATTTAGAATCTATGAAAAAGATTAGTCTTCTTGGCAGTCTACTGCTGCTTTTTTCGAGTTGCGGCCCTCAATTTATGATGGGCATGCGCGACCAAAGCGAAACCGATTATGTGATCGCAGAGCTTCGGTCTGAAATTGTAGATTTAAAGCAGCAAACTAAGCACCATGAAATGGAGTTTCAGCTTCTAGATGAAAAACTGGATAAGGTCTCGGTATCTAAGACCACAGATGTAAGCCATAAAATCAATGATGCAAAACTGGAAAGAAGAGTCGCCGAACTGGAAAGAGCCCTAGTCAAAATGAAAGAGGAGCTCAAAGAGCTGGTTTCCTATGCAAATCAGAGCAATTCGTCTCTAATGCAAGCCAGGGAAAAACTACTTTCTTGTGAGAAACAGATTACCCACCAAAGCGATGTGCTAAACGAAGTAGCCAAACTGAAAGGAACCCTCTCTTCCCTTTCAAAAGCGATGCAAGAGCCTTCTTCTTCTAAAACTTACAAGGTGCGCTCTGGGGACTCTTTAGAGAAAATTGCGCGGCAGCACAATAGTACAATTGATCTGATCAAAAAAGTTAACGGGCTCAATAGTGACACCATCATGATCGGTCAAGAACTAAAAATCCCTCATGATACCAAATAGTGACAATCCCATCGGTGTATTTGATTCTGGACTCGGCGGCCTCACGGTCTTGAAGGAGCTTGTTAAAATTCTTCCCCATGAGAATTTTCTCTATTTTGCAGATATAGCACATCTCCCTTACGGAGAAAAAAATCAGGCCTATCTCATTGAGCGGGTAAAAGCCATTATCACTTTTTTTGAAGAAAAAAAAGTGAAACTGATTGTCATGGCTTGCCACACAGCTTCTGCACAGGCACTGGCACCTGTCCAAAATCTTTCATCTATTCCAATATTGGGAATCATTCAACCAACCTTAGAAGAACTCATCCATCATACAAATAAGCGGATCGCTATTTTAGCAACAAAAGCCACGATCGATTCTGGCATCTATCAGCAGCGGATTAAAAAACAGATGTCTGCTGAACTATTTCCGATTGCTTGTCCTCTCTTTGTTCCCCTTATCGAAGAAGGAAAAATAGACCACCCAATCGCAAAACAAGCAGTACATGACACGCTTAAAAGCTTGCAAGGCTGCCAGATTGACTCTGTTCTACTCGGAAGTACCCATTATCCTCTGCTTCAACATCTTATTAAAGAAGAATTGGGCGCATCTGTCATGCTCATCGATCCGGCACAACTTTTTGCATCTACTGTTCACAACTTCCTTTTGAAGCATCAGCTTTTAAATGCTCAGCAGGTCGCTGGTTCCTGTCAATTTTTTGCATCAAAGCATACGCCCCAATTTCAGATAGCCGTAGCTTTTTTCACCAAGCAGGCCCAAAAATAGATTTGTGCAAATTTCAAAATTAGAGTACTCTGGTGAGAAAACGGTGGTTATGAAAAAGTTTTTTGCGCTCTTTACGACTCTCCCTGTCTTTTTTGTGATTTCAAATTTGCAAGCGACTGAGGTGCTCACAGAGCTCAAAGCTGGCTATTTCCATCCTGAAAGCACCCTATTTCGCCGCGTCTATGGTAGTTCTGGAATTTATGGCGCAGAAGTCTCCGTGCAAACTTGGTGCAATTTTTATACCTGGGTGAGTGGCGACTTTTTTATTAAATCGGGCCACTCCATCGGTTTAAAAGATCATACAAATATCTATTTTATTCCTGTAGGCGTCGGTTTTAAATATTTTTATCCTTGGGAATGTTGGGATTTTTACTTAGGCATTGGCGCGTTAGGAACCTATGTGCACATCCACGACGATTCTGATTTTGTTGTAAAACATAGCACAAATTGGGGCTGGGGCGGAATGTTAAAAGCAGGTGCCATCCGTAACTTCGGAAGCTGGTTTTTTCTCGATCTTTTTACCGATTATACCTATACCCATGTGGGTTTTCACGAAAAACATGGCCTGGTCATCACGCGCCATAATGCTAATTTAGGCGGATGGGCCATTGGCCTTGGACTAGGTTTCCGTCTAGGATGTAGGGATTAGAAATCTATCCTTCAGATAATGTAGAGACATTAATAGCAATAGACCCTTTGGGCCCTTCACCGATTTCAAATTCCACCCTCTCTCCTTTTTCTAGAGTTTTACTGAGAGTGTTCACATTGGATGAATGGACAAAAAATTCCTTTCCTCCAATATCAGAAATAATAAACCCGTACCCTTTCTGCTCCTCGAACCATTTCACTGTCCCTCGTTCCATCTTCACTCGCTAAAGGGGTTTTTTAAGTTTATAAAGCGCTTCTTCCACTTGTTTAGAAACAAATTCTCTAAGATTCACCTGATAAAAAGCAAGCTCGCGGATGAGAGAAGAACTGATGGAACCATATTTTTCATCTGGTAAAAGAAAAACAGTTTCAATTCCTGTGAGTTTCCGATTCATCATGGCCATCTGCATTTCTTGAGAGATGTCTGAAAAAGATCTGAGCCCACGCACAATACAATCTACCTTTAACTTTTTAGCAAATTCTGCTGCAGCTCCATGAAAATCGACCACCTCCACGTTAGAAAATGGAGAGTTGAATTTTTTTAACAGCTTGATCCGCTCTGTTTTTGGCAGTAAGTTCTCTCTTTTGGCAGGATTCACACCTATAGCGACAATCAGCTCATCAAAGATATGGGCTGCTTTTTCTATAATATTTTGATGCCCAAGGGTGGGAGGGTCGAAAGTCCCTGAAAATAGTGCTTTAACCATACTCTACTTATTAGGTATTAGATCAAATTGATTCAAGACCGTTGTCCCAAACTTTCTCTCTTGCACCCAATGAAGATGTTGAAACAGCTCTTTTTTTGTTTTTACTTTAGAGGGCGCCTTTTCTTCTAAAAAAATGGTCATTCCTCTCTCACTGACGGAAAAATCGTCTAAACATTGAAGTATAGGAAGAGGATCCAAATGATAAGGCGGATCTATATAGATAAGGTCAAAAGAGGTACCGGCTTTTTTGAAACTTTTTAGGGCTGCTAGCGCTTCTTTCATGAGGATTACCGCCTCTTTTTCTATCTCTAATAGTTTGAGATTCTCTTTAATACAATGAAGGGCCTGCCTATTAGTTTCAACAAAGGTGGATTGGGCTGCCCCTCGGCTCAAAGCCTCTATGCCCATAGCGCCACTGCCCGCATAAAGATCAAGAAAGTGGCACTCTATCACCTCATTGCGGCAGATATCAAAAAACGCTTTTCTTACCAAACTGGACGTCGGCCTAGTCACTGTAGATTTGGGAGTCTTAATCAAGCGGCTTTTAAATCTGCCGCCAATAATTCTCAATAGGCTCATTATTACTGGTCGAGACAGATCGTTGCTTTATAGGGAGTCAAAATCTTTTTTGCTTCTTTGAGATGAGCCGTCTTCCCTTCTTTTAAAAACTGCTCATAGCAGACATTCGCTTGCGCTTGAGCCCACAATTTTTCCAAAGAGCGTCCCCCCTTAATAGCCTCTTGAAATGAGATCGTTTTCTTAATATGTAGCCAGCGGCCGCGATTCTTTCCCTGAATATATAGAGTAAAATCATCCAGATCATCGATGGTGCCCACCACCACAAGCGGTTTTTTAATATAAAGCGGGGAGAGTACTGTTTTTGAAGGATAGATATGTATATGATTTCCAGGATCTGTAGCCACTGCATCAATGGTGACCTCTTTGACGATCGGATCATGAAGATCTTTAACCAACTTAACCAACTTCCTTGGAAAAGAAGCATTAGTATCGGAATAGAGAAATTTTCCAGAAGTCGTATAACTGAGCAGGTCTAAGAGAACTAGATTGTTGCCCTGTCCAGAGGTGGCCGTATAAAGATTGATATTGCCCTGGTTTTTCTCTGACCAATCCAGAATTGCCTTTTTCTGTTTGGATGAGCTTAAAAGAGTATTGCCATCAGAGATCAAGATCGCGGAATGCAGCTCTTCAGAGTTTCGAGTGAATGAAAAGAGCCTCTCTAAAGAATCATAAAGGTCATTTCCAGAAAAGAAGGGTTTATAATTTTCTTTTTCTAAAAATTCTTCAGCCAATTTAATGTTTTTTGTAGAAACAAAAAGATTCTTTTCACTTAACCGAGAAATGGACTTATCTAAAATATAAATGTTAAATTTATCCCCTTCCTGCAGGCCGGATAAGGCTCTTTGGACAGCGCGCTTAAAGCCATCAAAGCGGGCCTTTTTAATTGAATTGGAACGATCGATGATAAAGTAGAAGTTTTGCTGCAGTGGCTCTGTTTCAAGATCGAAATCAGGATTAACAGTCAGAGAAAAGATATATTTATGCTCTTCAGGGTCAGAAATGTAAGAAACATCAACATGAATCTCTTCTTCCCAAAGAATAGAACTGGCAATTTCAGACAGTCCATAATATTCCATATCGGGAAGTTTTGATTCTGCAATCGATTTATTTATCCATTCTTCACGCAGATATTCCCCAGGATTTGTCAGTACATAAGCAGGTTTGGAGGCCGGGACCTCTTCATAAGCAATTTCTGCTTCTTCTTCAGCGGGCTGCACCGCACTATAATTATCTTTTAAAAATTGCGATAAATGCGGCGTCTTTTTTCGCTCACGTGTAGCCGGTATTTGAGAAGATTGGCGCGGCCCAGAAATAGAAAAATCATCGACGATCTCTTTTGCATTTGTAGATTTATCTAATGTTCTAAGCTCCTCTGCAAAATCTAACTCTTCAGATTGTTTAAAGGTTACACCCACAAAAGGATCTTTTTCTGGATTGAGATCAAAAAGCGGCTCTTCCTCCATGCTTGCAAAACCTTCTGCAGAAGCTTCTATGAGCTCTTGCTGCTTTGCAGTTTCAGAATCTTGTGGCTCGTGCGGGGCCTCAAGTAGATCTTCTAACCCCTCTGCTGTTTCTTTTTCAAAGAGCTCTTCATGATCTGTTCTGCCCTCAGGTGGTGCCTCTTCAATTCCAATATAGGCCATTTCCTCTTCTTTCAATTCTATTACTTTGGGGCGCTGGGCATTAGCAGCCACGACATGATTAAAAGATTCTTCAAGAACGCGATTGATTTTCCCCGGCAAATCTTTCTGGTCGCTTGATACAAGCAGATCTGGTTTGTCATTAGATTTGAACCAAAAGCTACTGAGCTTTTGGCGTAAAAAGAAAGGCGTCTTGAAAAAAATGAACAGCAATCCCCCATGAATCAGCACAGAAAAAACAATACACCCTAAAAAGAGGAATCTTCTCAGCTTCGTTGCTTTCATGACCTCACGGCTGTTTTACTTATTTCATAATTACATTTTTTTACACGATCTAAAAGATAAGGTTTTAATCCTTCTTGAGATTTTAAAAGCTCATCAAGCAAGCGTAATGCTTCATTTTCCATATTATTCGCCTGTTGATTTTGTTTATTCTCTCTTGCTAACTCCGCCTCACATCTCAAAATTTCAGCTTGAATATATTTCATATAACTTTGATAAATCTTTTCCTTCTCAGGATAACGATTCATCAATTCATGATACTCTTGTGTGATCGTATCTTCATTTGTATTAAAATTGTCTTTAATTCTTTTTAGGAAGAAAAGCTTACTTTTAGCTTTTGAAGCATTTTCTTCAAGTTCTGTACGTATTTCTGCATATTGCAGTGCCGCTTCTAAATGGACAGGTTCACCCATAATCTTCTTTTGGATTTGTAGATCTTTCAAACTTTGCAAAATCGCAATTAATTCCTGATTAGTTAAGTTTTTACTTCCTGCATCTAATTGAACATACTCAACACGCGCTAAATGTAACTGTGCTGTGTTGGTGACAATAGAAGGCAGATCTCCAGAGGATTCAATCAGTTCTCTATAGATATTTTTTGCTGCGGATGTTTGGAGGTTTCTTTCATAGGCTTGAGCTAGTTCAAGTTTTGTTCTGCGTTGCAATTTCCACGGAAGATCCAGATGCTCTTCCTGTTTTCGGCAAAGAACTTCTAATATAGCAATCTGTTTTTGCAGGTCCCCTTTCATCCCGATCAAATCCGCAAACTTCAATACTTCATGTTCTAAAAAAAGAGAATCTGAAGAGATGTCAACTTTTGCATCTCCACTGGCGACTCCTAACAAACTTTTATAAAGCACAACCGACTTATCATATAAAGGCTGAGAATCTGCTTCTGTTTTCACTTTGTAATAATAGTAGTTGGCCAACCACAAATGATTGTCGAGTTTGATGCCCTTCTCTTCCCAAACATGCGATAGATACAGATGGTCTGCAGCACTATCTAATATCTGCCTTTTTCTTAGTTCATCATTTTCTGACAAGGAGAGATTTAAGTAGGCATTGTACAGTTCTAAGTGGAGGATATCTTTATCAGACAGTTCAGGATTGATCGCGAGTGCTTTTTCGGCATACGCAATAAACTGGTCAGGATGCTGCAATTTTTGAAAGCAGAGAGCCATCAAAAGATGTTCTTCGCCGGTCAAGGTATCTGCTGGCTGCTGGATGATATAGGGTTCGAGAAAGACAAGGGCATCCTGGTATTGTCCGAACTCGTAAAGACATTTCACCATGACTAAGAGATATTTCTGTTTCTCCTCAGCATTCAAAAAACCTTCTCTATTGTAAGAATCGACCAAAAGTTTAAGAAAATTTTCTTTGATGGCCTGATAATCTACTCGGGTAGGATCTTTAAGAATTTCGATATAACAATTGATCAGATGCCGTGTGGCCGATTTTGTTTTTAGCGAATTAGGAAACTCTTGCAGGAATGCAACAAAGGATTCGCGGCTTTCTTCCCAATTTTGCACTTTAGCGAGCGAAAGTGCGTAATCAAAAAGCACCACTTCTCGTTCACTGTACTCAGGAAACTCTTTAAGGATCATCTTGAGATCATCGGCAGATTGGCGAAAATCGCCTTTTTCGCGACAAAGCTGCGCAAACATAAGAATGGCTTTTGGCAGTTCTTTATCTTGATAAAAGTTCTTTTTGAACTGAACCAGACTACGTTCGAATAGCGAGACATCTTTCTCATATTTTGCGCAGTTAATTAAAAGGAGAAGTGCAATGCGGTATTCTTTCGAGCGATTGAGTGGATTGCTGACGAAACTTTCAAAAGTACCCGCTGCATCTTTGAAATTTTTTAGCTCATAATAGCTTCTACCGAGATAGAATTCGAGCAATGGAGCTTTTTCTTTTGGGATCGTTTTGCTTACCTCAGTATAGAATCCGACATAGTCCTGATATTTTCCATTATTGAAGAGGAGCACTAACTTATTGAAAGCAGCTAACTGGGCTCTTTTGCCATTTAAACCATAGATTTTTCCAAAGTTGTCGAGAGCTTCTTGTTGATTAAAATCAATCTGCAATACAGCCGCTTGGAACAAAAATCTTTCTTTATGTTCAGGAAATTTTTTTGCCAGCAAAAGATAAAGATCTGCGGCCCGTTCGTTTTCTTTAAGCAGCCGGTGGATCTCTGCTAAAGGAAAGAGCGCTTTATCTCCATATTTTGTTTGAGACAAAATTTTGTAATGGGGTCGTGCTAATTTCAGATAGTGGGCCTTTTTTTCAGGATCTTTTGCTTCGAAGGCTTCACGAAAGAGAGATTCGGCTAAAATGCGGCGCAATTTCACATCGACATCGCCATTTCCCAATTGATGGTCTTTTAAATATTCGTGGGCTAGCTGCACCACTCCTTCGTAATCTTTATTTTCAAATTTTGCCTGGAGCAAATTGAAAAAGATTTTGGCGCGCACCTCATGATTTTGGATCCGTTCATAGACCGACAAGGCTTGCGCGAAGTTTTTTTCTTGAAAATAGATGTCTCCCAGCATGGCATTGAGATGATCTTTGAGCTGTGTTTCTGGGTGTCTTGATAAATAGTCTAAGATCTGTTTTTTGACAGTAGCAAAATCGCCATCTTTCCAGAACTCAGAGATGCGCCGCAACATCAGAGCTTCTTGAGGGGTTGCCTCAGGAGCTGCGGTTAAGGAAAAGCTTGTTAGCAGTAAACTTAGTGTTGTGAATTTCAGAAGCAAGTTTTTGCGCATCATCTCCTCCAATGAAACAAATATTTGCATTATACAAGGAAAACATTTTAGCGCGACTTAGGAATTTTTTTAATAATTTAAATCTTTTGTTTAATCTTTTTGATGATTGTAGGCGTCGTAGTAGGCGATAAGATCAGGGGCCCTGGAAGGGGCAACTTTCTTTAAACGTTCATACATGCGAAGCCCCTTGGCGTTTTCTCCTTGCTGGAAATAGCACACCCCAAGTCTAAAAACCACCTCTTTTTCTTCAGGAGAAATCTCCAATATCTTCTCATATTCATAGATTTCTTTGTCTGGCAGTTTCAATTCTTGGTACACAGTGGCAAGCTGCGCATGCACCCACGGATCATTAGAAGCATATTCATTGAGAATTAATAGCTCTTGAAGCGCCCTTTCCAATAAACCTTTGGATTTTAATTCCATCTCCTCAGAATAAAAACGGCGCGGCATCCAGGTCACAAGCTCATTCATGGCCAATTTCTGCGGGTCCACATAAAATTTGGAAAAAATGCGATAAATATTGGCTAGCGATGCATGCGCCTCTAAATCTGTGGGCTCTAATTTGATAAGGGCAAAATGTTCTTCAATAGCAGACGAAAGGAAAAGCTCTTTGATTTTTAAAAGATCTTTCCACTCAGTCCAGATCCTCCACTTAAAAATCAGTTGCGAAAGAATCTCAGATTTTTTCATCCATTTCTGTTCTAAGGCTTCAGAAATTCCCAATTTGCACACTATGCGGTGGAGGGCAAAGGAAAATGAAAAATGGTATTCGCTAGTTCCCAAATCAAATGAAATCATCTTTTTGCAACGCTGCAAAAAGTCTTCTTTTAGTTGAGAAAATTGCTGCGGCTTTTTGACCTGGAAATAGGAGAGTAAAATAAAATGGCTAAAAATCGTAAGGGAGATCAAAGAAATAAAGAGCGCTGATATGGAAGATTTTGGAAAATAGTGGAACACAAAGCCAAAGGCAAAGAGCTCTAGCAACGTACCTAAAAAAAAAGCACTATGAAATTTAAAATAGAAGCGGCGGATTTTTTTAAACTGGTCGACACTCTTTTGACAGGCTTGATCGATCTGCTTTTCAAAGTGGGCCATATTGGGGTCAATGTAAGCCTGCCCGGCAGATTGAAGTGTATCGGAGTTAATTGTCATGTAAGTTTTTCTTTACTCTTTTTTGAGGAAGGCATCTCATCTTTAAATCTATAACCGATTCCTCGTACTGTCTCAATCCAGATGAAACTGGGTCCTAATTTTTTTCTTAGTGATGCAATATGAACATCGATATTTCTATCTACGATAAAGGCATCTTCATTTTGGATATCGTCGAGAAGCTGGTTGCGCGTTAAGACTTTGCCGCGATTAGCAATAAGCCGTCGCAAAATTCCAAACTCTGAAAGCGTAATCGGAACAATATAATCGCCTTTCTTTAATAGATAGCGGTCCACATCCAAAGTGAACTCGCCAAATTTCAATGGTTTGGGTGCTTTATCGGGCTCTTTTGTGCGACGCAAGACCGCTTTGATACGAGAGAAGAGCACTTTAGGCGAAAAGGGTTTAGCAACATAATCATCGGCGCCGAGCTCCAGTCCGAGGACAATATCGATCTCTTCAGATTTTGCAGTAAGAATAACTACAGGAATATTACGCAGGTCGGGATGGCTTTTGATTTTTCTGCATACATCCAGTCCATTTTGTCCTGGAAGCATCAGATCTAGGATCACAAGATCAGGCTTCTCCCGCTCGACAGCGTGGAACCCGTTCACCCCATCTACTTCAACATGCAGCTTATAGCCAAGTGCCTCGGCCTGAAGTTTGATGAGAGAAGCGATATCCTCCTCATCTTCGATGAGTAAAATTCTTTTTCTGTGCATGCACTCATTAAGCCATGTCCACAAAATTATTTCACCAAAAAAAACCCAGGTTTAATACAGGGAAATAAAAGAAAAAAGGCAGAATAGACAAGACAGTCGGGGCATACTGCGTTGCCCCCGCTGCCCATTTTTCGGGCACGGGCAAGCTCACGGGCACGTTAAAATCCTAGCTTTGGATTTCCAGTTGGTTCTGCGAATTGACGCGAAAAGGGACCCACGACTAGAAGGAGTGGGAAGTGAGCGCATGAGCAGCCAATGGCGATTATGGCAAAGCAAAATTGAGCCGAAGGAATGGGGACAGTACTATGAGGTACTTGCAAAAGTCGCTTTGGAGATAAAACGCGATGGTTTTTTCCCAGATTTTGATTCTACGCAAATTGACATACACCAGAGAGTGTAGGCGATTTGCGTAGAATCAAAATCTGTGGAAAAAGGGCGCGTTTTAGCCCAAACTGGACTTTTGCAAGTACCTCTATGTACGGACCCATGACGGAGGAACAATTTGGCGCAGCAAGAATCTCCCTTAGGGCAGCGGGGGCACGTCACGTGCCCCGACTGTCTATTCCGCCTTTTTCTTAATCTTCTTCCCTTAAATCTTTCCCTAAACTTTCTTGCCCATGTTGTAGTGGGTTTCGGTGAGAGTGCCTTTGGCATCGTAGGACTTCTTGGTGCCATGAAGCTGATCGTCAAAATAAGCCTGCAAAAGTTTGGGCCGCCCATCATCGTAGTATTTATTAAATTTGCCGTGGCGCAACCCCTCTTTATATTCGCCTTCAAAGACTAATATCCCTTGTGCATTCCACTCTTGATATAGCCCATGCTGCTTTCCATTTTTGTAGAAACTTTTTGCTGCCAACTTTCCATTATCAAAGTAGGTCTTTTCTTCTCCCTCTTTTTGATCGTTGATAAAGTTGACCTCTTTGAACACTTTGCCATTAGGGAAATATTGGACTGCAGGACCTTCTCTTTGATCGCTTTTAAACTCCAGCGTCATAAAAAGAGTGCCATTAGCATTATAAAGTTTGGAGGTGCCCTCTTTTTTTCCTTTATGGAAGAAAGTGCTACTCACTTTGGCGCCCGCTTCATTGTATTCTGTCGCTTCGCCTTCCGCTTCATTATTTTTAAATGGCACTTCGACAGCCTTTACTTTGCCAAAAAACTGGTGCGGGGCATAGTACATCTCATGCAACCCCTCGCGCAGATCATCTTTGTAATGGAAGACAATCTCTTTTCCATCCTTGGTCTTTTCAAAAAAGCGACCATTCAATTTCCCATTATTATAAAAACCGTCTTCCAAAGGATCGCCCTTTTCATCTAATAACATTTTCTTGCCGTGAAGTATTCCATTTTTATATTGGATCAATGTTTGGAGCTGGCCAGAAGGGAAATAGGTTTTTTGTTCTCCCTCTAATACTCCTTGCTCGTTGAAAATAAAAGCACGTGCAATTTGTTGTGTAGTCCCTGGATTGATCGGATAATACTCTTTGTGCTCGCCGCAAGGACGGCCCTCTTTATAATTTTTTACAAAACTGACTGTGCCATCTTCATACCAAGCTTGCACTTTGCCTTCCACTTTGTCATCTTTATAAAAAGCGGTTAGCCGCGATTTTCCACTGGGATAAAATTCTTCACTCTTTCCTTCTCTTTTTCCTTTGGAAAATTGGATCGTCTCCTTGACTTGGCCATTATCATGGAAAAGGCGCGCTAATCCCTCTGGCAAATCTTCTACATAGAAAACTTCGGTGAGCAGCTGTCCCTTATCATTATATTCGCGATGCCAGTCTTCTTTTTTGCCCTCTTTGAATTTTCCTTTAAATTTCACCAGACCATTTTCAAAGCGATCTTCCTTATCATCATGAATCAGGTCATTAGCATAGGATTCTTTGACGCGAAGCACTCCATTTTCATAATAGTTCAGCGCAGGGCCCTCTTTTTTTCCTTTTTTGAACCCAACATGCATGGCCGGTTTTCCATTTTCATACCATTCTTCATACAGGCCATCTTTCTCTTCATCGCTATAAGCAGTCTGCATTTTTAGAGTGCCTGAAGGAAAATATTCTCTTTGTGCTCCTTCGAAAGCGCCCTTTTTGTAATGGAAATCAATTTTGAGTTGTCCACTAGGATACCACTCTTTATAAGCCCCGTCTTTGGCATCATTGATGATGGTGTACTCGACCAGTTTTTGGCCCTCGTCACTATATTCTTCGGTCGGCTTTAAAGGATTGCCTTGATCATCATATTCAGCGGCAAACGCCAATTTTCCATTCTCATGATTTCTCCAGTGCTTGCCCACTTTGAGCCCATTTTTATATTTCCCTTCGCCAATGACCTTGCCCTGTTTTGAGAAAAATTGCTCCATTCCCTCTTTCTTGCCGTCTTTATAACTGATCGAATAGCTTGTTTTGCCGTCAGGAAAGTATTTGTAATGAGTATTGATCGGCTGTCCCTGATGAAAATCTTGGGTTTCTATGAGATTGCGCTGCTCATCATAAAAAACAACTGCAGGATTTTTTCCATCTGAGTGGAGCAGTCCTTGGAAAAAATTGCGGGAACTTTTCAAAGCTCCACTTTCATACCACTCAAACGCTTTGCCATGAGGCACTCCATTTTCATAGGGGATCAAACTGGAATGTTTTTCATCGGGATAGTAGCGGATCAGCTCTCTAATGATTTTACCTTTGTCAAAAGTGGCCTCTTCTGCCTTAGTGCCTTCCGGAAAATAGGCAATATAGGGCCCATGACGCTGTCCTTGCTCAAAATGCACGCTATTTTTAAGTTTCCCGCCCTCATAAAAAACTTTGGCCTCTCCCTCCAATAGTCCACGATTGTAAAAAGAAACTTTCTCAGGCTGCCCACTAGGGAAAAAGGTGATGCTTGGTCCATGAGGAACGGTAGTTGAATTCCAAACCTTAAATCCTTCAGAGGATTCATCGACGAGGATCAGATCTGTTTCATTATAGATTTTGCCATCTTCATAATATTGGATCTGTTTAAGAGGAACTTCTGGCTGGTCATTTAATTGCTCAAAGAACATCAGCCGCTGCGGTTGCCCATGCTGATACACTTCTAAAATTCTGGGCCGCCAATGAGGCTGTCTCTGTTTTAAAGTTTTTTGATGATCATCTGCAGCAAAAAGAAAATTACAGCAGAAGAGAAAAAGAAAAAATTTAATTGCATGCTTCATCGCTTTACCTATAGTTGGCTATAGGATAAAACAAAGCTTAAATTTCTTCTAGCAATTAGGTCGGTAATGTATCAGGAGTATTGCAGAACGTAGTCACTCCGACATCTTTTTTTGTCCAAGTGAAGTGGCGGTTATCTGCTTGACGCAATTCTTCTCTGTCTACAAAGGACGCTATGCGATCACAATAATCGTTATAGAGTTTATTCCAAGAATTTTGGATAGTTCCCTTTTCATAAAAAGGTTGGACATGCTCCTGAGAAAGAGTCCGAGGGTAATTTAAGTCCGCTTCCGCATATTTATAAGGTTTGTCCCAAATCAAGCCCCCTCTACATATATGATACATACGTGTGCAATAATAAAAGGTGCGGTACTGGTAAGAATCTTGATGGGTAAGAGCCTTAGCAAACGTTCTCTTGTCCCCTGCGTCTTTTAATAGTTTGTCAGTAAAAGGTTGAAGATCTTCTAGAGTAAGCACACTAATTGCATAACCTAATTTCATACAGGTATCTGCAATCTCTCTAGTTTCTTTAGAATCCCAAGGATTGTTCCTACTTGTGTTTAAGTCGGAGTATGTCTTTTTCAAAGCTATCTCAAAACGCTCGAATTGCTGCAAATAGAGGCTGGTCAACTTGCCAATAATTGGAGTCGTAGGTTGATGCACAGGTTCCCCCCATCCACAACGGAATTCAAACGCTTCAATTTTAGGATGTTTCTCTAACATTTGCATTGCAAAGGCTATGGTTTCTTTTTTCAAGCCTTCATCAACTGCAGATGCAGATAGGGACTGGCTTGCGACCGTACTAATTATTTTGTCTGAAAAAGGTTTATCTATAGGATTTTTAGTAGTGGCCCTTCCAAAGTAGTGAGTAGCAAAATAGTAGATGACTAGAGGAATACCAAGAGTGAAAACGTGGAAAAATAGATGAGCCACTTTTTTTAGTGTGGATAGATGTTCACAACATGGAGAATTAAATAAATGATTGGAATGACAAGATAATAATTCTACTCGTACAGCTGAAGAAGGAGTAGTCATAATGAAGCCCCTTGTTTTTTGTTGGGCCAATTATGACTTTTTTGAGAAAAACTATTCAATGATTAAAAATTTTATTTGACATAAAAAGGACTAGGGAAAGCAAACGTTGTCGCTTTCCCTAATCTTAAAGAAAATTACATGTAGTAGCCAGCCCAAATAAGGATCAGACCCCAAACAAAAGGAACAATTCCCATTGTCTTCATCCAAGAAGTGTGGGTCATGAGTAAACGAACTACTAGGTGTGGCATGAAAAGTCCGAGTAATCCTCTTAAGAACAGCACCCAACCGAGGAGAGTCACAAAAAAGAAAATGTTGCTCATCCACATGTTGTAGTTGGCGATCATGTAAATTCCAAGGAACATAGTAATTATGGAATTACAATAGAGCGCCGCTGGCGAATTCTTAATTGATGTCATGATTTTGACAACATTGTCCCCATAGAGAAGCATCCAGAGGCCCCATATTGCCAAAAACGGCCCAAATATTCTGGCCATCATCATTGCCGTATCCATTCTTTCCTCCTAAGATTAAAGTTTCACTCAATCCTGCAAAAGAAATGCATGCAAGTTGAGTTCTTGTCTAACCCTGAAAGTAAGGACTGAATAATTTAGTTGTCAAGTCACTTGTTTCTTTTGGAGCTCATATCTTCCCATAAGTTCCGC
>CAZMTP010000001.1:68921-121499 GCA_964569185.1 uncultured bacterium | reverse complement strand
AACAGAATTTTTATCCAATCAAATCTTTCATAGCCTGAACATTCCGGTTCCGGATCATTATTTAATTAAATACCCAGAAGACAACTGTTTCGTCACGAAAAATTTTATGTCGAATTTAATCGCTTCCACTCTTGATCACATCTATCACTTTGTAACCGATGGAAAACAACACGATTGTGAAAGTCTTGTTAAGATAATTGGAGAAAAAACACAAAGAAAAAGCGAACAGGAAAAATTCGTTTTCCTCACTTTAGCGGATAGCCTAATCGGCAACCATGACCGCCATGGCCGCAACTTAGCTTTTATTCGATCCACTAAAGGGATCTGGCTTTCTCCTTTTTATGACAATCCATCCGCGCTTGCATTGGAAGATTCGTCGATGTTAGGAGCAGATTTACAACCAAGAGGATCGATTTTCACCCAAGACAGTGATAAGCCGACAATGAAAGACTATGTCATGGAATGGAATCGTTTAGGTTATGCCAATGTTATCCGGCATTTCAAAAAAAATCTGCATCTTGGAACGATCAAAGACTTAATAGAGAAAAGCCATTTAAGCGAAAAAAGGAAAATGGCTTTATTGCGTCTGATCTTCAAAAGAAACGAGGAGCTATGCGACCATTAAAAATCATCGGGGTTTTCGTGTTTCTAGAGAAAAGAAAAACAGAGACGCTCGTGGGTAGCTTATATAAAATCGATCGAAAGTTGGTTTTTACCTATGAAGATTCCTATCTCAAAGCTCGGCATAGTATCCCTCTTGGCCCCGAGTTCCCGCTAACTCAAAAACAATTCTCTTCAAATAAATTGTTTCCTTCTCTCGAGGATCGTATTCCATCCATTCAGAATCCTGCCTATCCGGAATATTGTGTAGCCATGGGGATTGACCCAAATGAAAAAGACCCTTTTATTCTCTTGTCTACAATTGGTAGCAAGGGACCTTCTTCTTTTATATTTCATCCTATTTTTAAGCGAGATATAACTCCAAAAGACATAGTCGAATTCAGACATATGCTGGGATTGACTACTCGTGAATTTGCAGCTGTTTTTGAGTTTTCTCAGAATTCATTAAATGCACTCGAGAGAGGACGAAGAGGGGGCGCCGAAATTATAAAACGATTAGAAATCCTTTTGTACTTCCCCAGTGTTGCCCTATATTTTTTATTGGTCAACCGCGGCTATTTAACTCATGAAAAGTGGGTAAATGCAAGTGATAAACTCAAGACGCAAGCCAAAAAATAAACTATAAACCTATCCAAGCCAAGGCCCCGGAATTAAGGTTTATGGATTTTTCACTCCTGATTGGTATAATAACGGCATGTCATTGCGGCGGCTGATTTTTTCTTGTCTTTGTTTTACTAGTGTTCTTCTCGCAGATGAAGTGATCGTTAACTTGAAAGATCCTGTCTTTGTTCAAGGCGTTTTAAAAACAGATCAAGGAGGCGTGATTACTGCGCCTGGACTGCGCATCCAAGGGCAGTGCATCGAATATACTAATCGCGTAGAAAATGGCGTCTTGATCAAAAAAATTGTAGCCGAAGGCGACCTGATGCTGACCTATCAAGATCGCGCCTTTGTCGGCAAACGATTAGAATTTGATCTTCTTACTAATACAGGCACTTTATGCGAAGGAAAAACATTTGTTGATATCTGGTTTCTAGGCGGCGATCGCATTGAGCTGAAAGCCGATGGCAGCTACATGATCTATGGCGGCTATATCTCCACCTGCGAATCGCAAGATAATGCCTGGGAAATCAGGGCGAACAATGTGAAAATCACGCGCGACTGTCTTTTATCTGCCAAAGACATCTCGCTCCGTTTTGTTAAAATACCTGTCCTCTGGCTGCCTGCTTTTAAAGGCAATTTAAGATTTTTTAAAGATTCTCCGATCCGTTTTAAATTGACCTGGGACAAAAAGTTGGGTCCCCGGCTGTCGATGCGCTACCGCATCTATTCCTGGGAGCAATTTAGCGCCTACTTGCGCTTTGATTACCGTGTCACAAGAGGGCCAGGAGCCGCCCTGGAAACAGAATATGAATCGCTCGATGAAAATACCCTATTTCTCACTAGAAGTTATGCTGCTTATGACAAAGCCTTCCCCAATGAAAAAGGCAATAAACGGTATCGCCTCCAAGGTCTTTTAGAAACGCAAAGCGAAGATGAAAAGACACAGTTTCATCTGCAATGGGATAAATTTAGCGATGAGCGGATGGTCAGCGATTTTCGCAGCGACACATTCGAGATCAATACCCGCAAACGGACCTATCTCTTTTTTCAACATCAGGAGACCGAAGGCTTTGGCAGTATTAACGTCGAACCTAAAGCCAATCGTTTCCAAACATTAAACGAGCAGCTCCCCTATGCCGTTGCGGGGCTCAAACCTTTTGAGATCTGGAAATCGGGCATTATTTTCGAAAATTATGTCAGCGGCGCCTATCTGAATTATGATTTCAATGACCAGATGCAAGAGATGCTAAGAAATAGACATTCGGGCCGTTTAGAAACAAGGCAATCTTTCTATCGCCCTATTTGGGCCGGCCCTGTGACCATCACTCCAAAAGTAGGTTTTATTGGCATCTATTATACCAATAACCCATTCCATGAGCCCATTTCACAAGCGATCTTAACTTATGGCGGTGAAATCACGACACGCATCTTCCGGCGCTACACTACCCAAAAACATATGATCCAGCCCTATGTGCATTATCTGGGATACACGCGACCCATGCATAATATCAATGACCATTTTGTGTTTAATATCAATGACGGCTATACACGCTTAGATCTATTAAAAGTCGGGATTAGAAATGTGTTTTTTAATCTCTGCCGTTCTCCCTTTCTTCCCACCATTGAAACAGACCTTTTCACCTATGGTTTTTTTGGCGCGCGCTCCTTCCACCAAGCAGTCCCTAAAATTTATGGCACCTTCACACTCCATCGATCCCGCTATGCGCTCAAAGGGGAGATCGCCTGGAATTTCCAACAAAAAGTACTCGAACATGCTAATGGCGGGTTTCTTTGGACAATCAATGATGCTTTTGCTGTGGGACTAGAATTTCTCCACCGCAGCCGCTATGATTGGAGAAAAGCAGAACGATTTAATTATGTGGTCGATTTTGCACGATCGCTCTCTGAACTTGTGATCTCGCCGCTTTCTGATCAGAGAAATACCTTTTTGACCAAAGCCCATATCCGCTTTTCGCCACGATGGAGCTTGCAGTTTGAATCCCATCATGGATGGGGTAGATTGACCGAACCAGGTTATACCAGTGTAAAGACCACACTCTATACAATGCTCACCTGCAGCTGGCAATTGCAGACCGCTTATGAATATTTACCGAACGATCCGTTCCGCTTTTCCTTTAAGCTTAATCTGCTCAAGTGATAATTCCCAATTGTCAAGCGCCCACTCACAATCCTTTGCCAGTTCCTCTAATGTACGCATCGATAAAAGTCGGATATTTTGGAAGATCCCTGGATGGCCTAAATATTCTGTAAATAATTTCTGCATGATTAAGACAATAGTGCGTGTTCTTCCATCATGCGGGGGATGGATCCAAAATAGTCTTTGTGCCAATAAGGCAATACAGGAGATTTTGTCCTTACCTTGTTCTATGTTTTCATAGAAACGATGAAACGCTCTGTCCACATGCTTAGTGATCTCATTTGTAGTATGGTGATTGAATTTCACTACACATTGATTGCCTTTTAATTGATAGTTGCCATGTCCTGAGGATGTAAAAGCATTTAAAGCATTTCTACTAATTTCCTCATTTCGCTCATAAGTACAACTGACTTCATGCCAATAGCTTCTAAATACACCTCTTATTTTTGGAAGGCCAAAACAGACTTCACGATGGATTTCTAAAAACATCTTAGAATCTAACCGAGTGCCCAGGTATCTATGAATCAAAGGGAAGCCTCTTTTTTCGATATGTTCGATATAACCGCCTTTTCCCTTCTCATAGAAATCTTTGTTAGGAGTGCCGTAATTGAGCGCTTCTTTCCATTTTTCTTTGCCAAGCGTTAAATAGACATCTTTCATTTTCTTAATTTCTTTAGTAGAAAATAGCGCTTGAGGTTTTACCTCTTTTTTAGAAAAAAGCCGTGAGAAGAGATCGATAATCCAAGAGAGGAGCCGCTCAAAAAAAGAGGGCAAATAGGCTAGAGTATGCAAACTATCAGAAATTTTGGGGCTAGGAGGTAAGCTCTGCCCAATAGGGATGCCGCCAAATGTAGGATGTTCAACTGAAGAAACTCTGTCAATTCCACTCATAGTGCATCTATTTTATCATGAGTTAAAATTCTAAAAATAAAGATCAAATTAAGATAATTAAAATATTTAATTAATAGAATATTTCTTTTTAATTTCGCGCAACTGTGGCTCGATTTTCTTTCTTATCTTGGGCGGCAACCGGTCAATAAATAAAACCCCATTGAGATGGTCATTTTCATGCATTCTAATGCGCGCATTATATCCCACACTTTCTTCAATAAATGTTTTACCGTCCAGATCGATCGCTTCTACTTTGATTCGATAAGGTCTCTGCACATCTTCCCTGACCTTAGGGATCGACATACAAGCTTCATTATCTACAATAGTCTCTTCACTAATAAAAATTATTTTAGGGTTAATAAAGACTCTAGGCACCGTCACGCCCCAAGAACCGTCTGGATTTTCTATGTAGCTGCGGCAAACAAAAAGGCGGATAGGAAGCCCGATCTGCACTGCGGACAGGCCAATTCCATTGTTCCCATCGATATAGTTCACCATTGAAGTAGCGAGCGTGCGATGTTCATCGGTGATTTTTTCTATCGATTCAGACTGTTTACGCAAAATAGGATCGCCGTAATAACGAAGTGTTAGGTTCATGGAAGCGTTTTTTGAATTGAAGGCAGTTGTACAGATTTAGGTTTTCCCATTGATTCTGACCAGATCGATAGAAAGATGCAGGAGACGATAAAAATCACTCCTAAATAGGCAGTAAATTTTTTAAGTACGGTAGCCGTCGAGGTTCCAAACAAAGATTCCCCTGCATCGCCTCCGAAAGAAGCGCCCAGCCCCATGCTTTTACTCTCTTGCACTAGGATCACAAGGCAAAGGATGGCAGAAAGGGCCAAAAACAGGAAAATTGCTAGATAATAGATAAAACTCATAACTTTCCTACGATTGTTGCAAAATTTTTTGCATCTAATGAGGCCCCGCCCACAAGAACTCCATCAATGTCTGGTTCTTTTAAAAGCGCAGCACTATTTTCAATTTTTACTGAACCACCATAAAGGATTGGAAGATCCTCTGCAAGCTTTATTCCCCATTTTTTCCCTATGTGCTCGCGGATTTTATGGTGCATTTCTTGAGCGATCGCGGGTGTCGCATTTTTGCCCGTGCCAATGGCCCAAACAGGCTCGTAGGCAAGAATTAAATCTTTTAATTGATTCGCTGAAAACCCGGACAAACAGTCATCAATCTGTTTCAATACCACGGCAAAAGAGCGGCCTTCTTCTCTCTGTTTTTCCGTTTCCCCAATACATAAAATCGGGAGCAATTTTTCATGGAATGCCCGTTTTAGTTTTTGCTGGATGAGTTCATCTGTTTCGTGGAAATAAAGGCGCCGTTCAGAATGGCCTAAAATCACAAAGCTAGCGCCTGCTTCTTTGACCATTTTAGCTGAAACTTCACCGGTATAGGCCCCCTCTTCATGGGCACTGATATTTTGAGCGCCAAGGAGCACTTTAGACCCCTGCACTAAAGGGGCGCAAGCGGCGAGCGCAGTGGTAGGAGGCGCAATAAAAATTTTTGAATGGGCTGTTTTGACTAAAGGCAAAAAGGCAGCAAAAAATTCTTTTGCCTCTGCTATCGTCTTGTACATTTTCCAATTGCCCGCAATAATAGAAATTTTTCTCATGATGAAAAATGATACATCACAAATTTACTTTGCGCAATTTTATTTTCCATCCTGCCTATCCTGCCGCATCGCGATCCTGTTTATCTTGTTCTCCGAAAAATAAACAGGATGTGGAGGATCGCTAAAGCGGCAGGATAGGCAGGATATGAACTTGTCTGTTTTCCTGCAAAAGCAGATAATTCACTCAGGTGATGAAAAACAACATTTTGACAGTCTCAGAGCTCACGACGCTCATTAAAAAACAGCTGGAAACCCAATTTTCATTCCTTAGCGTTGAGGGAGAAATTAGTAATTTGAAGCTGCAATCGTCTGGCCATCTCTACTTTACTTTAAAAGATAGAGATGCGCAGATTTCGGCCGTTCTATTTAAAGGCAATAGCGGCACTCTTTCTCGATTTCCCAAAGATGGCGATAAAGTGATTGTCCGTGGGGAACTCAGCGTCTATCCACCGCGTGGGAATTATCAGATCATTGTGCGGCAGCTGGAATATAGCGGTGTGGGCGAGCTGCTCAAAAAACTGCATGAGCTAAAATTGAAACTTCAAAGTTTGGGCTGGTTTGATCAGGCTTTAAAAAAATCGCTTCCCAGGCTGCCTAAAACTATTGGCGTGGTGACTAGCCCTACAGGCTCTGTGATCCAAGATATGATCCAGGTGCTTTCGCGCCGTTTTTCTGGATTCCATCTGATTTTATATCCTGTAAAGGTCCAAGGCGAAGGGGCTGCCGCTGAAATTGCCAAAGCAATTCAAGAATTTAACCAGTACCATCTTGCCGATGTGTTGATTGTGGGGCGAGGAGGTGGTAGTTTAGAAGACCTTTGGCCTTTCAATGAAGAGATGGTCGCAGCGGCCATTAAAGAGTCCACGATCCCCATTGTGTCTGCTGTAGGCCACGAAACCGATTTCACCATCGCAGACTTTGCTGCCGATGTGCGCGCACCCACCCCATCTGCTGCAGCTGAAATGGTCTGTTTAGAAAAAAATGAAGAGCTTGCCTTCCTTGCCACTATGCAAACGCGGCTCAACCAGAGCACCGCGGGACTCATCCGCAGCTGGCGCCACCGCATAAACGGCTTAATGAAACAGCCTTTTATGGTTTCTCCCTATGCCTTGCTTAACCCCTACATGCAAAAAATCGACACAATTAAAGAAGAATTGACAAACAGACTTTCCACCCTCTGCCTGCAAAAAAAGTGGCAGCTGCAAGGACTACAAAAACAGCATCAAGCACTGCGCCCTAGTTTTCAGCTGGCCAATGCCAAGAAAAATCTTCAACAATGGGAAAAACAGATCACGCAGCAGATCAAACTGCGCCTGAAAGAGAAAAAAGAGCATCTGGCGCAATTAGCCTTCCATTTGAAAGCGACCCACCCTAAAAACCTTTTAACTAAGGGCTACTGTCTCCTCTTTCATGAAAAAACAGATTCCATTATTCTCAGGGCAGATCAGGTACAGATAGACGATTCCGTATCCATTCAGCTCCAAGATGGTAAACTTAAAGCAACAATTAGAGACAAAACTGTATGAAAGACAATTTTTCGTTTGAACAGGCCTATGAGCGCCTCGAAAAAATTTTAGAAAAGATGCATGGCGAACAGGTCGCTTTGGAAGACTCTTTAAAACTTTACGAAGAAGCGGACAAGCTCATTGCCGCCTGCACACAAAAACTAACAGCAGCCGAACAAAAAATTGAGATATTAATGAAAAATCGGAGTGGTGAATTGGCACTAGACCCGCAGGGAAAGCCTGTGACAGAACCGTTTGCCCCTTCGACAAAAAAATATGACTGATTATCTTGATAAAATCGAAAGCCCTGAAGACCTAAAAAGGCTCTCCCTTGCAGAATTGGAGCAGCTAGCAGAAGAGATCCGTCAAAAAATCATCGACGTGCTCGCTATTAATGGCGGTCATCTGGGGTCCAATTTAGGCATTGTGGAACTGACCATTGCGCTGCATAAGGTATTCCACTCCCCTGACGATAAATTTATTTTCGATGTGAGCCATCAGACCTATCCTCACAAATTATTGACAGGGCGTTTGGACCGCTTTTCCAAAATCAGACAATATAAAGGACTGTGCGGATTTGCAGCCCCTAAAGAGTCGCCCCATGACCATTTTTATGCAGGCCATGCGGGCACTGCGCTTTCCTTAGGACTAGGGGTAGCCAAAAATCGCGATCTTTCGGGCAGAGGCGAATATATTCTTCCCGTGATTGGAGATGCCTCTCTGACTTGTGGCCTCACTCTTGAGGCGATGAATAATATTCCGCGTGATCTAAAACGATTTATTCTAGTGCTCAATGATAATAATATGTCAATTTCCAAAAATGTGGGGGCGATCACCCATATTTTAAATCAGCTCTTAAACAGCCCTACTTCCAATAAAATCTATTCAGGGATTGAGAAGTTTCTGTCTTCGATTCCTGGCTTTGGGAAAAATCTGATCAAACGGGGCCGCAAAGTGCGCGAATCGGTGAAAAACTTAGTCAGTTGTGCTGCCTTCTTTGAGCAGTTTGGCTTTTCCTATGTCGGCCCTGTCGATGGGCACAATATCGGCAAGCTCATCTCCATCTTAGAAGCTGTCAAAGAGAGCGAGCGTCCCATTCTTCTCCACGTACATACAGTGAAAGGCAAAGGGATGGAGAGCGCAAGCAAAAATCCGATCCAGTGGCATGGCTGCAAGCCTTTCGATAAAGTCACGGGAAAAATGCTCGCCACAGGGCCTGCCAAACCAACTTTTCCTAAGATTTTTGGAGCCCATCTTTTGAAAATGGCGGAAAACGATCCTAGCCTTGTCTGCATCACGCCTGCGATGCCTCTTGGTTCTTGCCTAGATCAATTTATGGAAAAATTTCCAGAGCGCTGTTTGGACGTGGGCATTGCAGAGGGCCATGCAGTCACCTTTGCAGGAGGCATTGCTTATGGCAAAAAGATGAAAGTGGTCTGCTGTATTTATGCCACATTTTTGCAGCGCGCAATGGACAATCTATTTCAAGACGTCTGTTTGCAAGAATTGCCTGTGGTATTTGCTTTGGACCGCGGGGGCCTATCGGCAGCGGATGGATCGACCCATCATGGCATTTATGACATTAGCTTTCTGAATGCGATGCCCAATATGATCATCTGCCAACCCCGAGATGGTCATCTATTGAAAGAGCTTTTAGAAAGCGCATTTACTTGGGGCCGCCCTTGTGCGATTCGTTATCCCAATTTAACCACTGACGAGCCCGCTCTGCCCATTCAGAAACGAGAACTTGGCATGGCAGAGACGCTGCATTCTGGAACAGAAATTGCGCTGATCGCTTTAGGCCATATGTGCATCACAGCAGAAGAAGTAAGAAAAAAGCTAATTGAAGAAGGATACAATCCTACCATTATCGATCCTGTATTTGTTAAACCATTAGATACAGAGCTTTTCTATGATGTGCTGATGACCCATAAAATGGTGGTGACCATCGAAGAACATTCGGTCAATGCAGGCTTTGGGATGATTTTTAACTCTTTTGCTATTCGCAATGGATTTCAATCGACCCAAATTCTGAATTTTGGCATTCCTGAAATGTATGTAGAACAAGGGACCCAAAAAGAGCTTTTGGCTGAAATCGGTTTAGATGCAGAATCGATTGCAGGCAAAATCCTCAAAGAGCTGTCCCAGAAGGTATATGCTCCATGATGATCGCGATTTTCCCGAGCAGCAAGAAAGAGTCCCGAAAACTTGCCAAAGAGATCCATCATTTCCTTAAAGAACGTAAAATCCTCACCGTTGCAGAAGATGAAGAGGCCAAAGAATTAGGCGCCGTGCCGATGTCGCAGATCAATCCACTGGAGATCGACTTTCTTCTCTCAATGGGTGGCGATGGCACCATTTTGCACCTCGTACACAAATACGAGCATCTTAAAGCGGCAATTTTAGGCATTAATTTAGGCCATTTAGGATTTATGGCCGATGTTCCCCTGCCAGATCTTTACCCCAGCCTTCAAGATCTCATCAATGGCGCTTACCGTATCGAAGAGCGGGTTGCCATTGAAGGAAGATTGCTTCATGGGGGCCGCTGTTTTGCAGTGAATGATATTGTGATCCATCGCGGAAAAAATCCTAGCCTTGTAGAAATGGCCATTCATGTGGATGGCGTCTACCTCAACACGTTCCAGGCTGATGGCATTATTATTGCGACGCCCACAGGATCGACCGCCTATTCTTTAGCGGCAGGGGGTCCTATTTTAAATCCCACTCTTGAGGCGCTAGTGTTGACTCCCATTAGTCCACATACGATTTCCAACAGGCCGCTTGTGCTCACCTCATCGCAAGAGATCCAGATCCAATCTTTAAATGAGGAAGCGCCTTTAGAGATCCGCGCGGATGGACTGATTCACTATGAGCTTCACCCTACCGATGTTTTCCGTATCACGCGGAATGCGAAAAATTTCCGTTTGGTGAGCTTATTAAGAAGGGATTATTTCTCCACTTTGAGAACTAAGTTGGGTTGGTCTGGTAAGTTAAGATAAATTAACCACAGAGAGCACAGAGAAAGAAGGATACTCTGTCTATTAATCCCCTACTGGAGTATTGGGCAGAATGCGAGTCATCTTATCTTTTTTCAAACATTCCTGAAATAACTCTTTTATGCCGTCATATCTTTCAATAAACCGACGCCGTTCATTCAATTCAAATTCCAAATAGTTAATCTCTATTGTGAGCTTACCATTAGCTTCTATAAAATCATCATCCCGGAGAGAGTAATATTCAGCAGGTAGCTTATGCGTGGCGATAAAGTCTTTATCCCTTTTTATACGCTGCTGGCATAATTTGTATAAGTCTTGATGCGAAGAAATAAAATCATCAACACGTTGAATTTTGTCACGAAGCTCTTCTGTTTTTGCTTTCAAATTTTTTAACTTATTTCGTTCAGACTGTCGTTCGGATTCTACCTGATGATAATGATTATAGAAAGTATACAGGGTAAGCAGGTTAAATAGTTTTGAGAAGAAAACAATGATGACTTTTGCAATAACATTGTCAGCGCATTCAGCAGGTCGAATAACAAAGTTTTCAAATTTAGTAGGAAAAATAGACCCTACAAATATTCTATTATTCCAAAACGCTTCAATAGAACTCATCATTAACCCTAAAATTTCAAATTACTATACTACAGTCTCTGATATTATTTTTCAGAAATACTGTAGGGATAACACCGAAAAACAACGATGGCTAAAAGTGCAACAGCTACCACTTGTATGAGCCTCATTAGAAACTGTCTTCTTCTTTCACCATAAGTAAGATGACCAATGCAGGCATCGAGCACTTTCTCAATGTTACTAGCAAGAACATTATACGGTTCTCTGCTTCTTTGAGTAGTGATCATTTTATCAGGAGGAAGGACCATTTCTAAACGATAAGATCCTGTTTCTATTGAAACGCAACCGGAACTGCAAAGCAAAAATTCTCTTTGATGATTCTCTGTAAGCGGCCTTACCACACGCAAAGCTTTTGAAAAAAAGCAAATTTCAGTTTTCGAAACAACCGTTCCCTGTTTTCCAAGTGCAAATTTGAAAGTATAGTTTGGATTGTATAAAAAGTAGCATTGAAATAGTCCTATTTCAGTGTCTACTGAAATACTTGAGGCGAATTGTTTGGCCCTTTGAAAAAGTTCTTTTTGCGAAGAAACTGTAAGATTTTTGAAATGGCTTTTTATTTCCCTATTAGGAATCGACATTAATTTTTCATCATATTCTCTTAAAAGGTTCTGAAATATAAGATCATGTCTACTACCACCCATTGCAGTGACTAGTGTAGTCAATACCTCATCATGTCCAGCTGTCGTGTCTAATAAGCGGCACTGTTTAAATACCTGTTGTAGTCTTAGACCAAATTGATAGTCTTCATTTGTAAGACATCTCCACTTGCTGCAAACGTTACTGCAAATTATTAAATCTGGCAGGCTTAGGTATAAAAAAGAAGATCCAATAAGGTCATCTGGTAATCTAGTTATTTGCGACATAAAATTTATTAATATCGATTAAAATATTAATAATTTTAACAAAATTTTCTATTTTTTTCAACCTTCCTTTTTAAAGGACTTTATAATTAATTATTTTATTTTGGTTATATTGATTATCAAGTACTTACCAAGCGATCTTAATTATTTCCGAATTAACTTGGCATACTCACACAGCAGAAGATACAAATACAAATGCATATCTTCGATTTGGAGATTATACCGTGCAAAGAGGTTGGCATTTTTCACAATCTTTTGCACTTCCGCATCATCTGTTTGCGCCCACTGCACCTTCTCCACAAGATCGCTCATGTCTTCTTGAATCGCCACATAATGAACACCCGGCGCTAGCGCCCGGTAAAACCATTGGATATTGTCTGAATTTTGCTTGAAGATCGCACAATCAGAATAGAGTTGCCAAAAAGCGCGGGTATAGGCGCACGTATTCCCATCAATCAAAATCTGGTATTTATACTTTAGATGATCAACCACCGATACTGTATCGCCTTTATAGCCCAATTCTAATAGTTTTTGTTCTGTTTCCTTGTCCATCTGGACTAAATGGTTGAAGCGCGCATCGACAAGCTCAGGGAATTGTAAAGAAAGGCGCACCAGCTGTGCGCGTGGCAATGTTTGAAAGGTGGACAGTGTGGCGCAGCCTCCTGTAGTGGACCCTCTCCAAAACAGTTTATTTTCTTTAGCATTCCAGGGATAACGCTTTTTCCCCTCTTTGACTTTTGCAAGCCAGCTGGAGTTCCCTCTTAAAGCGCCATCATCAGGAATCAAAACCACCTTTTTTTCACGATATCTGTTTTTAGCAAAAGCAAACAGCGGTCCCGGAGGGTCGGCAATCGGGCTGGCATCTTCAATGGTCACCACAAAATCTAGTTCTGGCATGGGAACAGTTTTACACAGAGTTTCTAGACTTCTTTTGATAGTGCGGAAGCGTCGCGCCTTCTCAACAATGGGGGCAAAGACAACTTCTAATCTGCCCCCTTTAACCTGAAAGCGGGCCAATGCATAGCGATTGTCTGGGCCAGATGTTTCAACCAAACGGTCTAGCATTGCAGTGCTGATTCCAGAAGAAAACGGGGTTAGATCTTCGGAAATCTGCTCCAACATCCAGAGAGGGATTTCTTGCTGTTTGATTTTATAAACAAGTTTGGTCTGCCACTTATTTTGATGGGAAATCAGACAGAAAAAGCCGACCGTAATCGCAAAGACAAGGATCAGCTTTTTAAACATAAAATCTCAACGCGATTTATCTTTTTTAATAATTTCAATCCCCTCTTTCCCATGAAAAAGATTGAGTTCTTTGATTTCATAATCTGCAAAACCTTTAATCTTTTCCCACTCTTTTTTCCATTTAAGGCCTGGTCGAAATACAATAGCTGTGCTCTCTTTTTTCGAAATTCCTATATCTTGATCTATTTTATGTTGAATCAGTTGTTTAAGCCCCCAATGATACTGGGTTACTTCGAGATGTTCTGCTGTGTGTATTGCTTTCAGTCCAATCGTACCATTTCTCCCATACAGAATCAGTTCTTTACCTAGGAGATTCCATTCACTCACTGTCTGGTCAAGAGTGGTCAATGATTTCTTCATTTCTTTACTGGAAAATAGACGCTTCAATAACATCAGTAACTCATGAAAAAAACCAAAAACCACATCAAAAATTTGCCGCACAATAGAGGTCGTTTTCCCATCTTCTATCTGATATTCACCTATGGTAGATTGTTCAAAATTAGATGGAATTTGAGTTTTTGCAGGTGTCTCTACAGTAGTTGAAGAAGTAGGTATTATAGATCTGAGCGCGTCTGTAAATTTCTCTAACATAGCCCCTCCAATGAAGCAGCTATTTTATAATAAAGTTTAAATTGGGGAAATGTAAAAACTAGATCGAAAATAAAAAATTTAACAAGACCGTTCGCAGCTTTAAATGGCGCTCCAGCGCTAGTTTACACTTTTCAATCTGCTGCACGCTTTTTAAATTCCTATTAAAATGCAAAATCTCTTCAAAAAGGGCGTCAATTTTTTGAAAATAGACAGGAGTACCCACCTCTTCTTTCAAAATAGTCTCTTCGATCTGGGCCACCTCTTTGAAGAGTTGAACATAATCTTTTTCTGCGGCGGCTTTAAAAAGCGGCTCAAGACAAAATTCTTGCTGTCTAGCATTAGAAAGGCCCAAGGCCACTTTGCGAGAGCGGGAGACCACTGTAGGCAGCAGTAGTTCTGGCCGATCACTGATCAATACAATAAAGCTATTGGCTGTAGGCTCTTCTAAAGTTTTCAGCAGGCTATTGCTGCTGGCTGGAAGCATCCGATGGGCATCCTCAATGATAAAAATTTTCACTTTCGCTTCGAAAGGAGGCAATGCCATCTCTTCAATCAGATGCTGCATCGAAAGCACGCTATGGGTGCCACTTTTGCCTTCAATCTCATACAGATGCAGATCAGGATGCGGTGCAACTTCGATTCCCATCAATCTTTTTGCAAACTCCTTGGCACAGGCATTAGCTGCTGTTTTAGGACCGGCAAGTAAAATTACAGGAGGTACCTCTTTTCGCTCGATCCACTGTTCTAATTGGAAATTCATAGGATCGCCTCAATCCGTTTCATGGCTTGCAGAAATACAGATTCTGGAGGCTGGCTGGCATCGATGAGTACGAAACGACGCGGCTCTTTTTTTGCGATCTGATGGAAGGCAGCACGAATTTTAATATGAAATGCCCTATCTTCTGCTTCAATCTGGTCTTTGGCTTTGCCCATATTTCGCATGCGTTCAAAAGCTATTTTTGGGTCCAGATCTAGATAGAGTGTCAATTCTGGTTCTAGTGCATTGCAGGCAATGGTACAAAGAGCGCGCACCTGCTGTTCATCAATGCCTCTGGCTCCTGCTTGATAGGCAATGGTGGAATCATTGAAACGATCGCATAAGACAATCTCTCCCTTTTCCAAGGCAGGCACAATCACCTTGTCCACATGCTCGGCGCGGTCGGCTAAAAAGAGAAAAAGTTCGCACCGTTTAGAAAGCGGGGTTTGGCTATGCAAGAGAAGCTGTCGGATGGCAGCGCCTGCTGGACTGCCGCCAGGCTCTTTTGTTTTTAAAACTCTTTTTCCTTTGGATTCTAAAGCGGCATAAACAGATTCGATTAAAGTGGTCTTTCCAGCGCCATCTCCTCCTTCAAAAGTGATGAATTTACCTTTCACTGCGGCTGCTCGTTTTCAATCGTTCCAATTTTTTGGACTGCAACCAGTTTATCATCTTCTTTTAATTGCACAAGGCGTACACCCTGTGTGGAGCGGCCCATCACACGCACATCTTTCATGGAGATGCGGAGTGTTTGGCCAGCCAACGAGATCAGCACCACGCTATCACTATCTTTTACTGCAATGGCACTCACCACCATCCCGTTGCGCTCGCTTGCAATAATGGACCGGACACCCACGCCGCCCCGTCTTGTCTGACGGAAATCACCCACTTTTGACCGTTTTCCATAGCCTTTTTCTGAAACAATCAGAATGCTATCTTCTTCTGTCACCACTTCACAAGAGACCACAGCATTATCTTCTCCACGGAGCAAGATGCCTCTGACACCACGTGCGACGCGTCCAATGGGACGAATCTCCGCTTGGTCGAAGCGCACGGCCATACCATTTCTAGTAAAGAGCATGATCTGTTTGCCTTCTTGACAGAGGCGTGCAGCGATCACTTCATCATTTTCATCGATATTGATCGCATAGACCCCTTTACGACGCTGTGAACTAAAGGCAGAGAGTTCTGTTTTCTTGACCACGCCTTTTTTTGTGGCCAGCAAAATCGTACCCGGCTCTTCAAAACTTTTCACGCACAGCACAGCAGCCACCTTTTCGCCTGGGCTCAAATCTTCAAGTAGGTTGATGAGCGGCTTTCCTTTAGTGCGTCGGGCTGCCTCAGGAATTTGCCACGCTTTAAGCCAGTAGCATCTTCCTAATGTGGTAAAAATCAGCAGAGTGTCGTGTGTCGAAGCGATGTAGATATCTTTGATCACATCTGTTTCCCGTTTCATATCCATGCCGACCACGCCTTGGCCGCCACGACGCTGCTCACGGAAGGTATCTACAGGCATTCTCTTGATATAATCGTCTTCAGAGAGCGCGATGATCACCTGCTCTTCTTTAATCAAGTCTTCAATATTGAATTCGCCTTCTGCAGGAAGAATCTTAGTTTTGCGGTCAGAAAGGTGCCGTTTTTTGACTTCGTCAAGCTCTTCTTTAATAATTCCGCGCACGAGGTTCTCTGAAGCGAGCACATCGCGGTAATAGCTGATTTTTTTGAGAAGATCTTGGTATTCCGCATCGATTTTGTCTCTTTCAAGGCCTGTCAATTGATAGAGGCGAAGATCTAACACTGCATGTGCCTGTCTCTCTGTCAGCGCATAATTTTCCATGAGGAGCGCTTTGGCCTCTTCGCGATTAGTGCTAGCACGGATTAACTTGACCACAGCATCTAAATGGTCGAGCGCTTTTAAATACCCTTCTAAGATATGGGCGCGCGCTTCCGCACGGATCAGTTCAAAGCGGGTCCGTCTTCGAATCACTTCAATACGGTGCTCAATCCAAGCCGCAATGATCTGCTTGATATTCAAGGTGCGCGGCAATCCATGGTCGAGCGCCAGCATATTGCAGCCAAAGGTGACCTGCATTTCTGTAAATTTATAGAGCTGGTTGATGATCACATCGGGGATTTCGCCCTTTTTTATCTCTAAAACGATCCGCATCCCATCTTTATCAGACTCGTCACGGATATCGCTAATGCCAGTAATCGCTTTGTCATTCACTAATTGTGCAATTTTTTGAATGAGCGTCGATTTATTCACAGCGTAAGGGATTTCATCGATCACAACCGCTTTGCGAGAATCGAGATCTTCAATGCGGGCTACGCCTCGTAAAATCACTTTGCCCCTGCCCGTATGATAAGCCTCGCGGATGCCGCGATAGCCACAGATCATTCCTCCTGTAGGGAAGTCAGGGCCAGGCATCACTTCCATAATCTGTTCAATGGTCGCTTTAGGATCATCGATTAAAAGTTGCGTAGCGGCTACCAGCTCCCCCATATTATGGGACGGAATATTGGTTGCCATACCGACAGCAATCCCTGAAGAGCCATTGGCAAGCAATGCAGGGAATTTGGCAGGAAACACCACCGGTTCCATTTTCGTTTCGTCGTAGTTGGGAACCAGGTCGACCGTCTCTTTTTCTAAATCTTCCATTAAAGCGATCGAGGCATGGGTCAAGCGCGCTTCAGTGTAACGCATCGCTGCTGGAGGATCGCCATCAATAGAACCGAAATTTCCTTGACCGTCCACTAAGGTGTAACGCATGGACCAGTCTTGGGCCATACGGACCAGCGTTGGATATATGACCGATTCTCCGTGAGGATGAAAATCGCCCGATGTGTCTCCAGAAATTTTTGCGCATTTACGGTGTTTGGCGCCTGGAGATAAATTCAGTTGACGCATCGCAAATAAAATCCGCCGTTGCGAGGGTTTCAGTCCGTCGCGGACATCAGGCAGCGCGCGCGAAATGATGACAGACATCGAATAACGTAAATAGCTTTCTTTGACCTCTTCTTCTACATTGCGCGGGAGAATTGTCTCGTGTTCCATCAAGGCTCCTTAGATATCTAAATTTTTCACTGAAAGGGCGTGTTGTTCAATAAATGCACGGCGCGGAGGCACTTCTTCGCCCATTAACATTGTAAACATATGATCGGCAGCAATCGCATCGGGGATTGTCACTTTAATGAGTGTGCGTTTTTCAGGGTCCATGGTGGTCTCCCAAAGCTGGTCCGCGTTCATTTCACCAAGACCCTTGTAACGCTGGATCTCGATTCCCTTGCGTCCATTAGCACGCAAGAACTCAATCCCTTCTTTCAATGTGTAAATCGGGGTTTCTTTATTTTCTTCATCACGAATATCAAATAGCTTGCCATTGGCAGTGATGTAGTTGTCCAAAGAAAACTCAAAACTGGCCAATCGATTTTTTAAATTGAAAAGATCTTCCGCTTTAAACAGTTCGACAAAGGCCAAACCTTTGGGTATGAGCTGCAGCATTTCAGGTGTGCGCTCTGCTTCAGGGATAGAGGCCAGTGTGATCTCATGCGTTCTTTTTTGGATCTCTTCGTGCTCTTTTTTAAGTTGTGCAAATTCTTCCTCAGAGTAGACAAATTTCTCTTCCTCTCCCATTCTGACTAAAAATTGAGGCAGACGGCCCGCTTCATCTTTTGCAGATAAAAATTGTCTAAAAGCGACCCCTTTTCTTTCCAGAGACAGAATAAATAGTTCCACATCGCGGATAGTATGGAGTAAAATATCGACCTGTTCTGCATTGAGGACTTCATTATGGCCCACAAGACGGACAAAAATATCGCTTGTGCCCAACTTTAAGAGATAGTCGTCCATCTCCTTTTCACTATGGATATACCGTTTCACTTTTTTGCGTGTGACCCGATAGAGCGGCGGCTGTGCAATGTAGATATAGCCCCCCTCTAAAAGCAGCGGCATATGTCTGTAGAAAAAGGTGAGCAGCAATGTGCGGATATGCGAACCGTCCACGTCGGCGTCGGTCATGATGATCACTTTATGGTAGCGCAATTTCTCAATATTAAAATTATCCCCTATGCCGCAACCAAACGCAGAGACCATCGCCCCTACTTCTGTGTTTTGCAAGATTTTTTGCAGGCGCGCTTTTTCTACGTTTAAAATCTTTCCACGAATAGGTAGGATCGCTTGGAATTTGCGATTGCGTCCGCCCTTGGCAGAACCGCCCGCAGAATCTCCCTCAACAATATAAATTTCGCACAGCGCAGGATCTTTTTCTTGGCAATCGGTCAATTTTCCTGGGAGCCGCGCGCTATCTAATGCTGTTTTTCTCTGGGTCAGCTCACGTGCTTTTCGTGCGGCTTCGCGCGCTTCTGCCGCAATGATCGCTTTTTCGATAATCAACTTTGCTGCCTGAGGATGCTCTTCTAAGAAGGTCGTAAATTCTTCTCCCACAATTTGCTGGACGATCGACCCGACATCACTATTTCCTAATTTCTGTTTGGTCTGTCCTTCAAATTGCGGATTGGCCACCTTACAAGAGATCACTACAGTGAGTCCTTCACGCAGATCGTCGCCAGATATCGACATTTTCTCCACTTTGCTCACTTGATGACTCTTCACATAATTGTTAAAAGAGCGGGTCAACGCGGTAGAAAAGCCAGACACATGGGTTCCCCCCTGTCGCGTGGCAATATTATTCACATAAGCAAGAAGATTTTCTGTGTACGAATCGTTCCATTGCATGGCCACTTCGACCTCGATCGGCCCATCATCGCCCTCTCTTGTGCCATGGATATAGATCGGTTTTGGAAAAAGGGGCAATTTATTTTCATTTAAATAGGCAATAAAGGAGACAATCCCCCCTTCATAATAAAAGGAGACTGGAGGATGCAGATCGTCCCGTTCATCGATGAAATGGATCTTGATCCCGCGATTTAAAAAAGCCAGCTCTCGCAGCCGTTTCAGTAAAATATCGTAATCAAATTGGGTGATAGAAAAAATGGTGTCATCAGGAAAAAAGGTGACTTTTGTCCCTGTGCTGGTGGCCTCCTCTCCAATCATTTTTAAAGGGGCGACCACTTTTCCTTTAGCAAAGTCCATTTCATAAAGTTTGCCATTCTGCTTCACCTCTACATGCAACTTTTTTGAAAGCGCATTGACGCAGGAGACGCCGACACCATGGAGACCACCCGACACTTTGTAGGTCTTTTTATCAAATTTACCGCCCGCATGCAAGATGGTCATGACCACTTCTACTGCAGAGACATCGCGCCCCTGTTTTTGAGATTCTTTTTCATGCTTTCCTACAGGAATTCCGCGGCCATTATCAATGACGCTGCACGCACCATCTTTTTGCAAGATCACAGAAATTTCTGTGCAAAATCCTGCTAAGGCTTCGTCAATACTATTGTCGACAACTTCATAAACGAGCTGATGCAGCCCTGTAGTATGGGTGTCGCCCACATACATGCCAGGCCGTTCGCGCACCGCTTGAAGGCCTTCTAGAACGGTAATCGCACTCGCATCATAACCTTGATCTTGCGTCATTGTTGTCATACCTTAAGTTTGCTCCTATTTCAGAGAACGTCTTTAACCCATGCAGAATCGAATTTCTTGTATGGTGCAGGAAGGAAATTTTTCCTTTAAAGATTTCAATAACCTCTGTTTTTCCTGTTGTGCCAGCAGGCTCAGCAATGTGGAATTTTTGACCCTTACCGTCAAAATCCCTTCAGAAAAAGAGACCGCTTTTGTCATAGGCGCCCATTTGTCTCCTACGATTGCAGGCCAAGCCAGCAAAATTTGCTGCGGTGGATCTTGTTGCAATTTTTGCATTCTTTTCAATAAAGGAGAAAGTAGCGCACTGAGCTCTTTTGTGGTTGTTTCGGTCGCTTTTTTATATTGCATACCTCTTTCCTACTATATTTAATCCGCATGAAAATCGCAAGCAGACTATTTGGTAGTCCTTAACATGTAATACTGAATCCTGCTTGCAGAGGTTAGCCATCTGCTGCGTCGCGCTGCATCGACAACCCGCTGCGGGGTTGCCTGCTTCGCGTGAACCGCTTTCAGCGGCTCCTTGCAGCTGACTAACCTGTGCTTCGCATGCTTCTAGCCTTACATGTTGCGGACTACCGACTATTTTATCAGATTTTTTGCAGAAAATCGATTCTAATCTGGATATTTTTATCACTTTCTGTATACTCTTCGCATCACTACAATATGACCCCTATTAAAATTTATGTTTAAATCAAAAAAAATTAGAAATATCGCCATTATTGCACACATCGACCATGGAAAAACCACCCTTCTCGATGCGCTATTAAAACAGTCCAATATCTTTCGTGATAATGAAAAAGTGCCCGAGCGGATGATGGACTCCTATGACCAAGAAAAAGAGCGCGGGATCACCATTTTTGCCAAACATACAAGTATTTACTATAAAGATTTTAAAATTAATATTATTGATACTCCTGGCCATGCCGATTTCTCAGCCGAGGTCGAACGAGTTTTAGGCCTAGTCAACTCTGTTTTGCTGCTGATCGATGCGATGGACGGGCCGATGCCCCAAACCCGATTTGTCTTGTCTCAGGCGCTTAAAAAGGGGCTCCGGCCGATTGTGATCGTGAATAAGATCGACCGCCCTAATGCCACCCCCGATAATGCGCTGAATTTGACCTTTGATCTTTTTGTGGAGCTGGGGGCGACCAACGAACAGCTTGATTTCCAGATCTGCTATGCTTCCGCACTGATGGGTTTTGCAAAAAAAGAGTTAAAAGATGAAAGCCCAGACATGCGTCCCCTCTTTGAAATGATCATTGATGCCGTGCCTCCCCCTCCAGGTGAAGAAACACTTCCCTTCTTAATGCAAGCCACCACCCTTTACTATGATGATTATGTGGGCCGCCTTGCTTGTGGACGTATCTTAGAAGGAAAAATTGAAAAAGGACAGATGATTGCTAAAGTGGATAAAAATGGTCATCCTACACAGCACAAAGTGACCCGCATCGAAGGCTATCATGGACTGAAAAAAGTGGAAATGGAAGAAGCGGGCGTGGGCGATATCATAAATATTGCCGGCATCGCTGAAGTAGATATCGGAGATACTCTGTGCCATCCTGAGCATATTGTACAGCTGCCTCCGATTGCGATCTCTGAGCCTACCGTTTCTATTGATATCATGGTCAATAATGGACCTTTTGTGGGTAAAGATGGCAAACATGTGACCATGAATAAGATCAAGGACCGTCTCGAGCAGGAAAAAAAATCCAATATCTCACTAAAGATCGAAGCTGTCCCCGAGCGTGAAGATGCGATGCGCATTTCTGGAAGAGGCGAGCTCCATTTGGCTGTTTTAATTGAGGCGATGCGCCGCGAAGGCTACGAATTTACCATATCTAAACCACAAGTGATCCTCAAAGAAGAAAAGGGAGAGACTTTAGAGCCTTATGAAATCACCCATATTGAGGTTCCCGAAGAGTTTTCGGGTACCATTATTGAGGAGCTCTCGCGCAGAAAAGGAGAGATGCGTTTTTTAAATACCAATGAACAGAAAATCACCTCCCTCGATTTTTATATTCCAACAAGAGGCCTCATGGGCTACCGCAACCAGTTTTTAACTGTCACGCGTGGACTGGGCATTTTGACCTCTGTCTTTGATTCCTATGGCCCATGGAAAGGAGAAATTCCTGGAAGATCGCTTGGAGTGATGGTTTCTAATGCGCTCGGCAAAGTGACCTCTTATGCTTGCTTCAACCTCCAACCGCGCGGCGCGCTTTTTGTCAAAGCGGGCGATGATACTTACGAAGGCATGGTTGTGGGCGAACATAGCCGCGATAATGATATTGTGGTGAATGCCACACGCGAAAAACAGCTCACCAACGTCCGTGCGGCAGGAAAAGATGAAAATATCATTCTGACACCGCCGCGCCAATTCACACTCGAGCAGGCCATTGATTATATACAAGACGATGAACTGGTAGAGGTCACTCCCCGCTTTGTCCGTCTGCGCAAACGGCTGCTGACAGAGAACGAGCGAAAAAGAAGCTGATTTAATTTTTCATTCCATGTAAAACGTTAGGGATGATTGATAAAAATGAACAGATTGTCTCTAATATGTTCAATCAGATCTCCCCTACCTATGATCTGTTAAACCGCATCCTTTCCTTTGGCATTGACAAACGGTGGCGAAAACAGCTCGTCACCCACTTGCCCCCGCAAAAAACTTTAAAATTATTGGATCTGGCCACTGGGACGTGCGATCAGCTGATCGCCCTCTTGGACAATGCTAATGCAGAAATTCATGCGATCGGTATTGATATAGCGGAGGAGATGCTAAACATCGGAAAAGAAAAACTGCGCGGTAGGCCTAATGTGGAATTACAAGCGGCCAGCGCTGCATCCCTCCCCTTTGCCGATAACAGTTTTGATTGCGCCACCATCTCTTTTGGCATCCGCAATATGGAAAATGTAGAGACTTGTTTAAAAGAGATCCACCGCACGCTGAAACCAGGGGGACGGCTGCTCATTTTGGAATTTTCCCTACCAAAAAATCGATGGATCCGCGCCGGTTCCCTATTTTATTTACGCACACTCCTGCCAAAATTAGGTGGTTTGATCTCGAAAAATAAAAATGCCTATACCTATCTTAACCAGACCATCGAACAGTTTCCTTATGGAGAGCAGTTTTGTGCTCTGCTAGAAGGGGCTGGATTTACAGAGGTGCAGTGCACGCCTTTGACTTTTGGAATCGCTTCACTTTATCAGGGCGATAAATGAATCTATTCCAGTGGCTTGATGGACTCTCGATTTACCCTAAAATTTACTGGAAAGGCAAAGACGAAGAGATAGAATATGCGGCTGCAGGAAAAAGTTTAGAATGGGACACGCCGCCCGATCCCATCCCTCAAGCCCGTATTTGGGGAGGAAAAGCGTTTTCTAAACCAGAAGGGATCTGGCGAGAGTTTCCGGAGTCGATTTTCTTCCAGCCTGCCTTTGAAATTGTTCAACCCAGACCCTCTTTTGCCCAAGAAAAAAAAGAGCCCCCTTCCATCCAGTCAAGACACGATCTTCCTGCCTATCCAGAGTGGAAAAAAATAGTTCGTGATTTTTTGCAAAATAAAGAGCGCATCGGCCTTGAAAAACTGGTGCTTGCCAGGCAGACCACGCTGGAGCTTTCCCATGCTCCCTCACCTTTTCAACTTTTATCTCAGCTAGAGCAAAAAAATGCGACCCTATTTGGCATCCAATTTGCCCCAGACCAAGCATTTATTGGAGCCACCCCCGAAAAACTATATCAGCGCATTGGCAACAAGATCTATAGTGAAGCCATTGCCGGCACACGCCCCTTGAGCGATGACCAACTTTTACACAGCAAAAAAGACCAAAAAGAGTTTGACTACGTCAAAGAATACATTAAAAAAGCATTGGCTCCCCTTTGTTCCCATTTAACAGAAGGCAAACTAGAGCTTTTGGCCACAGCCCATGTGCATCATCTCCGCATCTCTTTTCAAGGAGAGCTCTATCCATCCATAACTGATGCCATGCTTTTGGAAGCGCTGCATCCCACGCCTGCAGTGAATGGATTTCCTAAACAAGCCGCCTACGATTATTTGGCTCAAGTCGAACCGTTTCATAGAGGCTGGTATGCTGCTGCTTTGGGTTATATCAGTGAAGAAAAGGCTGATTTTGCAGTCGGCATTCGCTGTGCGCTCATTGACGGCAATAAACTTCACCTTTATGCAGGCGGCGGTCTAGTTGATGGCTCCTGTCCCCAAGCAGAGTGGGAAGAGCGCGAACATAAGATCGCTCTTTTTAAATCTGCTTTGAGATGCTAAACACAGTGAAAATTGGATTTAGCTATTTACTTGAGGCCGCAATTGCCCCTCTAGTATGATGACTATGCCCATATTGTTTTCTTCTGAATGCCTTTTTTGCTGATCTTTTTGGCCTATGCATAATTTTGGCTAATGTTTTTATCGTTGGGTTTCTATGTTTTAATGTAGAGTATAACGTCGATCTAGCCAGTTTAGTTTTTTTGCGTAATGCTGCCTTATCTGTAGCTGCCAAATAATTCGCAATTACCTCCATTACCCCTTCAGGATCATTGTTAAGTAAACATTCCATAATTGCCTGAGCTGTAAAATCACTATCTGTTAGCAATGATGAATCAAAATCGCGTAACCCCGGTATTTTATCAAGGTCCATTTTTGCTAATTTTCCTAAGTATGGATTTTGCTTTTTTGATGTCTTGCGTTTGCCCATTTTTATTTCCTCCTAGCAAAAGAATGACTGCGTCTATTGGTAAATGCAGGATTATATAATAGATCCTTCTGCCATCATTAAATTTTAATTCAGAAAGCCCCTCACCCAAGCTATCATTTATATGCCCAAAATGACCTTCATCTCTAATTTTTACAACTCGTTTTATAATCTGTTGTTTAGATTTCTTAGGTTCTTTATTAAACCACTTTACGTATTCATCAGTCTCTTTTACTCTATACTTCATAAATTGCTTGGGCCCATATTGTATGATATATCGTACAATATAGCAAATGAAAAGTTCTAATAAAAAATGTACATTGAAGAACTCCTTCTCAAGGAAGGAGATTCTTCGTAGGCGAGGCGCGACTGCTTCGCGTCGCCCCCATTACAGCTCGGCTAACTCGTCCCTAAAGAGGTACTTGCATGGAACTGTCACTAATGATTATCCTTACACAAGCATTATCTCTATGTTGATCTATGCAAGAAGACACAGCAGCGTTAAATGATCGATGGGCAGCTTTGCTTATCGATCTGCTTGTGCAACAAAAAGTCGATTACTTCTGTCTTTCCCCGGGTTCTCGCTGTACGCCGCTTGCTATCGCCCTTGCTAATCACCCCAAAGCCAAAACTTTTGTCCACTTTGATGAGCGCGGCGCCGCGTTTCATGCCTTAGGCTATGCTAAAGCCACAGGAAAACCGGCAGCGATCATCTCTACTTCCGGCACTGCCGCCGGTAATCTATTTCCTGCCGTGATGGAAGCGGCATTAAGTCACACGCCACTCATTGTGATCACAGCAGACCGCCCTCCTGAATTGCGTGATGTCTCTGCCAATCAGACAGTCGATCAGGTGAAACTGTTTGGCACCTATGCCCGCTTTGCTGTAGATCTCCCTCCTCCGAGCCATGCCATTTCAGATGTTTATCTAGCAACACTTGTGGCTCAGTCGGTATTTATCTCTCTTCAGCCCCCTCATGGACCGGTCCATCTCAACTGTATGTATCGCGAGCCGCTCTTTTCTACAGAGCCGCTCATTTTATCATCACAACCGGTATTAAATTATGAAACCTCTTCCCTACAGCCTTCTGAAGAACAGTTGCAACGATGGGCTGAAAACCTTTCCCAATATGAAAAAGGCATCATTTTAGTGGGCAACTTGCCACACACTATGGAAAAAGAGAGTCTCTTAGCCCTTTCTAAAAAATTGGGATGGCCTCTTTTACCCGATATTTTCTCTGGACTGCGCACACATACAGATGCTATTGGCAATCACGATCTGATCCTTAAAGGTATCCCTGAAATGCCTCTAGAGGTTGTGCTCCATTTAGGCGATCGCATACTATCTAAAACTTTATCTGAATGGATGAAAAAAACAGCTCCTAAACGCTATTTTCAGGTGATCGATCATCCTTTGCGCTCTGACCCCGCACACCAAGTGACCGATCGTCTTCTTTGCGCGCCTGATACTTTTTGCACTCGTTTATTACCACTAATTGCTAAAAAGGAATCCTGGCTTGAAGAGTGGCAACATCATAACCAAACCGTCAAAGAAGCCTTGGAAGACTGCTTCGACTCAAATGCCCCCATTTCAGAACCTTCTCTTTTTTTCTTTTTGCAAACAAAATGGCCTCTATTTCTAGCCAATAGCATGCCGGTAAGAGATGCCCATTTTTTTCTTACCACGCAAGAGCTGGGACCTATTTTTGGAAACCGCGGTGTTTCCGGCATTGACGGGAACATTGCCACCGCCGTCGGTCTTGCGCAAGGTTTGAAAAGTCCTTTAATTGCCATTATTGGAGACCAAGCAGGACTACATGATCTGAACTCACTCGCTCAAATGAAACAGGCAAAATATCCAGTGATTTTAATTATCATTAATAATAAAGGCGGAGGAATTTTCTCCTTTATGCCAGTCTCTAAAAAAGAGACCACTCTTGTGGAAAAGTTTTTTGCTGCTTCTCACTCCTTTTCTTTTGAACATGCAGCTGCCCTCTTTGGACTGGATTACTATCGCTTTAAAAAAATAGAAGAGCTGGCCTGTTTGCCTTCAATTTCGTGTTTGATTGAAATTGAAACAGAGAGACAGGAAAACTTCCAACTCCATCAGGAGATTTATCGCACAGTACAAGAAAAATTAATAGCGAAGATTGCTTTGGAAATATCATAATCCTGCCTATCCTGCCGCTTTGCGATCCTGCGCATCCTGTTTATTTTTTTCCGGAGAACAAGATGAAGAGGATCGCAAAGCGGCAGGATATGTAGGATCGTTTATCATGCTTACTCTCTGCTTCTTGCACGGCTTTCTAGGCACAAAGGAAGATTGGGACCCGATCATTAGAGAGCTTGAAACAGAATTTTATTGCCATGCCATCGATTATGCCGGTCTTTCTTTGCAGCAGATCAAAAAACAGATTCATTCCTTAAATCCCGCACCTCAATTTTTCATCGGTTACTCAATGGGCGGTAGAATTCTGCTGAATCTGAAACTTTCTCCATGCATCCTGTTTTCTTCCCATCCTGGGCTACAAACAGAGCAAGAGAGACAAAAACGGTGGGAAAGTGATTTAAAGTGGATCGAGATGCTGCAATCAAAATCTTTTTCAGAATTTCTTGAGGCTTGGTATGCACAAGAGTTGTTTGTCTCCTTAAAAGAAAATAAGCGGCTCTTTGAAACTGTGCTGCAGCGCAGAAAACAGCAAGACGCTGCACTTTTAGCACAAACATTAACATTACATAGTCTAGCGCACGATCTTCCTTCGTCACCTGCTCCTGAGACACTCTTTGTGTATGGCGAGAAGGACTTGAAATTTCAACACCTTTATCTTACACTGCCTTCTGTTGTGCAAATAAAAAAAATTGAACATGCAGGACATGCGCTCCATCTTGAAAACCCAAAAGCCTGTTCTGCTCTCATAAGGGGATTTATCCATGAACGAACTTAAACCCAAAGTATCTACAAAATGGCAAACAGCAAAACTCTACGAAGATATCAAATATGAAAAACAGGGTGGCATTGCCAAAATCACCATCAACCGTCCTCAAGTGCGCAATGCTTTTCGTCCGCTTACTGTTGATGAAATGTCCGATGCTTTAAACGATGCCCGCTTTGATGAAAAAATAGGCGTTATCATTTTAACTGGCGAAGGAAAGGAAGCATTTTGCGCTGGCGGCGATCAGAAAGTGCGTGGCACTGCAGGTTATACAGACGGAAAAGGCACCGACCGTTTAAATGTGCTCGATTTCCAGAAACAGATCCGCAGCTGCCCTAAACCTGTAGTGGCCATGGTGGCAGGCTATGCCATCGGCGGCGGTCATGTGCTCCATGTGGTGTGCGATCTCACCATCTGCGCGGATAATGCTATATTTGGACAAGTAGGTCCCAAAGTGGGCTCCTTCGATGGCGGTTTTGGCGCCTCTTATTTAGCACGCATTGTAGGACAAAAAAAGGCGCGTGAAATCTGGTTTATGTGCGGGCAGTACAGCGCACAAGAAGCATTAGATATGGGTCTTGTCAACGCCATGGTTCCCTATGAAGAATTGGAAGAGACCACCGTTGGTTGGTGCGAACAGATGTTGCAACATTCTCCTATGGCACTCCGCTGTTTGAAAGCTGCATTTAATGCCGATTGCGATGGCCAGGCCGGTTTGCAAGAGCTTGCTGGCAACGCCACTCTCCTCTATTACATGACCGAAGAAGCACAAGAAGGCCGCGATGCCTTTTTGAGGAAATCGCCTCCTGATTTTTCAAAATTTCCTAAAAGACCATGAGGCAGATGTCTTTTTTTCAAGTCTTGCTTTTAGCCATCCGACCCAAAACATTAGCAGCGAGTATCTGCCCCGTGTTGATGGGCACAGCAATGGCTTTAAAAACCGGCTATTTTGATCTCTTACTCTTTCTATTTACGCTGCTGACAGCACTGGGCATCCAGATCGGCACCAATCTTTCCAACGATTATTTCGATTTTAAGAAAGGGGCAGATACTGCAGCCCGTCTGGGTCCTGTGCGTGTCACTCAGGCAGGGTTAATCAGTGCCCAGTCCATGAAAAGACTTCTTGTGGTCAATTTCATTCTAGTTGCACTTACAGGAACTATTTTGATCTGGAAAGGAGGACTCCTCTTCTCTTTGTTGATCGCACTGGCCATTCTTTTTGCTATTTTTTACACAGCAGGCCCCTATTCAATCGCCTATTTAGGCTTGGGCGAGGTGTTTGTGCTTATTTTCTTTGGTCCGGTCGCTGTGGCCTCTGTCTATTATCTTCAAACAGACCAGCTTTCTCTGCAGCTGCTCTTTGCTGGACTCTCCTCTGGCCTGATTTCCTCTGGGATTTTACTGGTCAATAATATCCGTGACGTAGAAGAAGATCGAAATGCAAATAAAAAAACGTTGGTGGTGCGCTTTGGCAGCTCGTTCGGAAAAAAACTATTTGCCTTCTGTCTGATTTCTTCGACCCTTTTGCCTCTTCTATTTTATAGCTCTCATCCTTTTATAGTGCTGGTCAGTCTCACTCTTCTTCCCTGTTTATTTTTGATAAAAGAAATATACACCAATCAAGACCCTAAACTTTTAAATCCCCTCTTGGGAAAAACAGCCAAATTTTTGTTAGTCTATACTCTTATTTTCTGTTTCAGTTGGATGATGTGATATGAAAATCATAGAATGCAGATGGGCCCTTGTCACTTTAGAGCGCAAAAGAATCATTCTAGCACTAAAAAATGAAGAAGGCCGAGAAGCGTTTAGCGAAATCTCCCCTTATCCTCCTCTAAGTAAAGAGACATTTGAAGAGGCGCTGGAACAGTTAAAAAAAGTGGCTCCTCTTTTAACAAGCACAGCACTGGACCTGTCTACTCTCAATCTTTTTCCTTCTGTCGCATTTGGAATTAAAGCCGGTTTCGATCAGTTAACCGATCCGATGCCTGCCTTTTCCTGCTCTTTTTCAGCGCTATTTCAAGGATCGGTCAAAGAAATTTACAGGCAAGCGCAGAGAGCCTTTAAATGGGGCATTAAGTCGGCCAAATTGAAAATAGGATTTCTTTCTCTTGAAGAGGCTAAGGAATTGGTCACGCAGCTAAAGTCGCTCTTTTATTTAAGAATCGATTTGAATGAGCGCTGGGAGGCAAAAGAGGTATTCCGTTTCTTTTCTTCCTATGCACCTAACGATTTTGATTATATTGAAGATCCTTTAAAGGACCCTGTCAAATTGCTCTCTTTTCTTCTCCCTTTTGCCATCGATGCCAAAGGAGAAACGGCGCCTTCCTTGCCCATGAAAGCACTTGTGGTCAAACCCACCATTTTAAAACAGATTCCGGCGACCAAAAAGCCGATTGTGCTCAGTAGCTGCTTTGATACAGGGTTGAATATTTTTCATCTGGCCACTCTTGCCAAAAGGCTTAACTTACAACTCCCCCAAGGACTGGGCCCCTATCTTTTTCTAGAAAATGATATCTTAGAGCAGCAATTCACTGTTCAAAATGGCCTGATCCAATTTCCTGAAAAGATCTCTTTAGACAAAAAAATCTATGCGTCTTTGTCCCCTTTTTGAATGGAGTGTGCGTACTCCTGAAAAACCGGCACTTCTAATCGAGTCTGAAACAATCTCTTATCGGCAAGTAAACGAAAAAATAGGTTTTTATTGCGGCCAAATCAAGGCGTTGAATTTGCCAATGCAGAGCAGATTGCCCTTTATTGCCACCACTAGTTTAGAAACGGTCTGTTTTTTCTTTGCTGCGTGGCGCCTCAAAATGATCGCTTGTCCCTTAAGCTTTCGTCTTCCAGAACAAGCCATTTTCCAAACTTTAAAAAGACTCAATGCTCCTCTCATTACTCCACAACCAGGTCCTTTAGAAAAAAGCGTAGAAATCAATGAAAATCTATTGGCCACCATGTTGCTCACTTCAGGATCTACAGGACAACCAAAAATCGCCTGCCATCGCTTATCGCAACATCTGACCAGTGCAGAAACGGTGATCCCTCTATTACATTTGGAATCAAACGATTGTTACCTGGCTAGTTTGCCTTTTTTTCATGTGGGCGGCATCGCATTGATGTTGCGGACCTTTCTTTCGGGTGCAATGCTCTGTTTTTCTAAAAATCTATTGGATCCACGCCTGACTCATCTATCGCTTGTGCCGACACAACTTTTTCGTCTACTTCAAGAAAAACTGGACCATTTTCACCCTAAATGCATTTTACTTGGAGGCGCTCCCATTCCCCAAAAACTTTATGAAGAGGCTGCAGGCCTTAATCTCTATACCAGTTACGCAACGACAGAAACCTGTTCCATGATCACCTTAAATGGCACTGTACTTAGCCATCTTGAAATAAAAATCGCAGCCGATGAGGAAATTTTCGTGCGCGGCAAATCGGTCTTTGAAGGCTATTTAAACTCAGATCAGACCCTTTTTTCTCCTTTAATTGAAGGATGGCTGCCAACAAAAGACCGTGGTCGATTTACAACAGAAGGAAACCTTCAATTTCTAGGACGCAAAGACCGTCTATTTATTTCCGGCGGAGAAAATATCCAACCTGAAGAGATCGAAACGATCATCCAATCTCTTTTTACATTAAATCAGGCCATTATTGTTCCTTATGCAGATGAAGAGTTCGGCATGCAGCCTGCAGTCTATCTTTATGATCCAGAGCAGACCATCACACTAGAACATTTGCAAACAGAACTCAGAAAAGTGCTACCAGGTTTTAAAATCCCACGAAAACTTTTCTATCTTCCTCATATTTTGTCAAAAGAAGAGCTCAAAAATCTAAGCGCGCCTGAAGTGTAAGCCCTTGCAATGTCAAATCACCACCGCGTCCAGCAGATGTATTTGCAGAACGAATGAATTCATTTTGTGAAAACCAGATCTGCGCTTCCCATCCCCCCTCTAATGCTACATGATACTCATCGCAATGGAACCAGGTCTCCCAACGCAAACCCAGCATCCATTCAATCACAGGACGTACAATATGGAAACGATTTAGAAGATTCAGAGTATGTATACTCACACTATCGATCACTACAAAATCTGAGCGGGTGCATTTGAATTGTTCCCAGAGAGCTGTGGCCGCTAGATGCGCAAATAGGCTTACCTCTCGGGTCCAGTGCCATGAAGTATCGAGTCCGGCAAGAATTCCGATACCCCAATTTTTCATGCGATTGTTCATCGTGAAATCAATCACTGAGCTTAAATTCACAAAGATATGCTGTTTTTGCCAGGTTCCTTTAAGCCCACAAAAAGGCCTGAGTGTGAGACGCGGACTAACATAAAAATTGCGGCCTAATTCAAAATCGACCACATTAAAATCTAAAGTCCAATCCCCTGTACCAGAGAAATAAAATAGCCCATTGACAAACCAAAATATATCTAACAAAACAAATCCAGAAGGCGCATCAATAGATTCACGGGTATTATTTACACGATACCAAGTGTATTCTGCGAAAATGTCCCAACCATCGTAGCAAAAATCGTGTCCTACTCCTACTTTAAATCCAGGGCGCCATCTTGTTTCTGGTCCAACAAAACGACCTTTTGCAGGATCTATGTCTATGTCCTTTGTTATTGCAAAATCTAAATTATCTTCGCGCGCAGTCCAATAGATAAAATCAGCTGTGACAAAGATATTCGCCCCATCTTTCACACAGGGGCCTGCATTCGGTGTGACCTCATAATTTGGAGGGCAGACATTACACTCACAACAATCATTGATCTCTGGGCAGCACGTTTCTACATGGCATGGAGCGGGAGGACAACAATCGCCCACAGCTGCATAGGCACCGGCATTACTTAACAACAAACTCGCTGACAAAAAACAAGAAGCTCTTTTCATACCCGACTCCAAAAAAATTTCTGTTCATATTAAAGAGAAGAAGTTTCAGGAATCAAGTCTTTTCATTTAATTAAAGCTGTAATTTTAACGAGCCCGTGTCCGAGTCCGAGTTCCGATCTTGAAATTACATTTTGAGCCGGGGCTCGGACACGTCAAAGAGAAGATTTATGCAATAATATTTCCTCTAAAAAATGCCATTAACTGCTCCGGAATCGGAATGGATTGCCATGTTGTTTTGGAAATACAAACATGTACAATTTTTGTATTACCCATCTCTTTTCCATTTAAAAAGAGAGATGTTCTCAAGGTGAACGAAGAGTTACCAAAATGAGGCTGCTGTAAATGAATCTCGACAATATCTCCCACTCTTAATGGGCCTAAAAAATTGACTTCTGCGTGCACAATAGGCATTAAAAAATCGGTCTGCTCAATCATCTGATGCAATGTGAACCCTTCTTGCGCCAGAAAAGCTTCAAAAGTTTCCAAACCCAATTTCAAAAGTTCTGAAAAATAGATCACGCCTGTGGCATCGGTTTCAGATAAACGAATTGTCCTTTTATATTGATACATGTTATCCTCGTTTGTTTATGAAATATCTACTGGCTCTAATTGCAATTAGCTCTGCAATATTCGCAGCTCCGCAAAAAAAAGTCGAACTTGTTGTGAACTTCCCCGTCAACGCAGAAGCCTTAAATCAGGTGTTGGAAAAGGAGAATTTCCACATAGAAATTTCCGATTTAAAAAAATACATGCACGCCTGGAAAAAAAGTAAAGAAAGCGCCCTTTTCCGCCTTTTCAAAACGCCTATTTATCAAGAAGCGCCTGTATCAAAAATCCTCTTCTGGAATATTAACCGTCCCTACCGGAAACATTTTGATTTTTCTGAATTTAGTGAAAATACTTTTGTGCTGTTTTTGTGGGAACCACCCACGCAGATGGCAAATATGTATTTAAGTAAAAATTTGAACTGTTTTTCCAAAATTTATACTTGGGACGACAGCCTTGTCGATGGACGAAAATTTTTTAAATTTTATTACCCTGTGCTGCAGTCCCAAATGGAAACATTCCCCTCTTTTGCAGAAAAAAAATTATGTACTCTGATCGCATCCAATAAAAAAAGCCATCATCCCAAAGAACTCTATAGCGAAAGGAGAAAAGTGATCGATTTTTTTGAACAAAAAGAGGGAGACGATTTCACTTTCTATGGGAACTTTTGGAAACCGGAAGAGTTCAAACATTGTGGAGGTAAGATCAAAGATAAACTGGAAGTGCTTAAGAATTACCGGTTTTGCATCTGCTATGAAAATATGCGGGATGTACAAGGCTATGTGACAGAAAAAATTTTTGATTGCTTTGCCGCCGGCGTTGTGCCTGTCTATTGGGGTGCCACAAATATCAGCCAATTTGTTCCCACGCACTGTTTTATCGACAAAACAAAATTTTCTTCTCTAGAGGAGCTCTACCATTTTCTTAAAAATATGAAAGAAGAAGAGTATGAAAATTATTTGCGCCACATCAAAGAATATCTCAAAAGCGACCAGGCGCAACTCTTTTCAACTGAAAATTTTCACAAGATTTTGATTCACAGTTTAAAATAAAAAAAACTTTTTTTAATTTTTTTAAGCCTTTCATTACAAATAACTTAATAAGTTATTATTAGCTTAAAGAAACAGCTACTGATTGTGAAAAAAAATCCCATTTACTTATACTCCCGTGATTTACCAAGCACACAATTTGGGACAGTTCATGGACGATAAAACTCAAATCAAAGATGCAGAGTACTACTTACTTCGTGGTGAACTTTTGCTTCTTAGAAGAGAAGATCAAGAAGGAGTAGAATTGCTGGAACACGCTTCTGAATTAGATCCTTTAAATCCGACCATTTTTTATCGCCAAGGTCTTTCCCTATTTGAATTTGCAAGTCATGAGCATTCAGAAAAGATGTTATCGCTAGCGATCCGCAAATTAAAAGAAGCAACACGCCTAAATCCAAACTTGATTGAACCATTTCACGTGCTAGGCAATGCACTATGCCACGCAGGCATACGTCATAAGAACGAAAAGCTTTTATCAGAAGCGGAAAATTGCTATCAAAAAGCGCTCAGGCTCACTGCAACCACTACCTATGATGCACTGCCAGATTTACATTGGGATTATGGCAATGTCTGGTCCGCTATTTATGATTCCTCAAAAGAGCTGTCTGATTTGCAAAAGGCAATTTTAGCCTATGAGAAGGCCGGTACATTCCCCGAGCTGATTTCAGCGGAATTTTGGATCGATTTTGGAAAAGCACAGTGGCAATTTGCAAAACAGTCCTACGATATACGTCCATGCATCAAAGCCATTCACTGTTTTAAACAAGCAGTCATAAAAGAGACTCCCACTTTTGAAGGCTGGAGCTATTTAGCAAAAGCGGTCAAAACGCTCTATGAATTTTCACATGAAGAAGACCATTTCTCTCAAGCTGTTGAATTTTTTGAAGCTGCCTTGCAATTGAAAACTCAAGAAGCCCCTCTTTGGGTAGAATATACCCGTCTTCTGTGCGATTCAGGAAGACGCAACCGTGATACTAAGCGGGTGCGCACCTGTATTGAAAAGTGCCACCGTGGCTATGCTTACCATTCCAATAACGCAGAGCTTCTTTCAATTTGGGCGGAAGCGATGGCTATCTTAGGAGAATTATCAGATCGTGTCGATCTGATATATGAGGCACAAAATAAGATTTCAGAAGCGTTGGATATGACAGAAGAAGATCCTGAGGTCTGGTATTGTGCAGGAATGTGTGCCAAATCACTGGCCACCTATTTCAATGACTACGATTACTATTATCAAGTAATTGAAAAATTCCAGATTGGATTATCGATAGATCGCACCTGCCACCGTTTGTGGCATGCGATGGCTACCTCCTATGCCGCTTTGGCCAATTTTACCATCGATGCCAAGGAAATGGACAAAGCAGTAAAATTTTTCCAAAAAGCAGCCACATATTCTCCTTCAAGCTTTTATTTAATTGACTATGCAACAGCCCTATCCAAATTTGGTGAAGTGGTCCACAATAAAGACTATTTAGAAAATGCACTTGCCGCCTTTGAGCAAGCACTAAACCAGCAAAAAAATGCGATCTATCTGCATCCTGATTGGTTATTCCATTACGCTTCTACACTAGATCTTCTGGGCGATTTTAATGATGAGGAGAGCTATTATAATCGTGCGATTGAGATCTTTTGTCATGTAGTGATGATCGACCCTGATTATCCTCAGGTGCATCATCGACTGGCGCAGACCTTTTGCCATTTAGGCGACCTGATTGGAAATAGCGACCATTTTTACCGTGCAGTCCACCATTTACGCATGGCTTTCAAGCATGATGAAGAAAACGATCAGATCATCTTGGATTGGGCCATGGCTCTGATCCATATTGGCCAGCATGCGCACCATGCTCACGATGCCGATCTGATCTATAGAGAAGCAGAACACAAATTGATGCAAGCAGTGAGATTGGGCAATCTTCAAGCTTATTATCATCTTGGCTGTCTTTGCTCAATACTCAGGCAATATGATAAGGCGATGTTTTTTATTCAGAAAGCAGATGCTTTTAAATCGTTGCCGCCCATGGAAGAGATCCTCCAAGATGAATGGCTTGATGGGCTTCGCTCCACCGTCGATTTCAAAGATTTCATCGCCCACTTAGAGAAATCCAGCTAAACAACGTGCCCGTGCCCGTGTGGCCGAAAATGGCAGCGGGGGCAACGCAGTATGCCCCGACTGGTTATTCTCGCCTTTTTTAAATTTTTAAATTCTCTTCGGGCACGGGCACGTTAAAAAATTAGTTATCATAGAATATTTTGCTGACTCTTTTTCTATAGAGTGGTAAGATAAAGAACTATTATGAATAAACGTACCCTCATTTTTGCGATCGCGCTGGCGCTCTGTTTTTATTTGACTAACTGGTGGTTTGCGCCGCCTCCTGCTGCTCCTGCGGCGAAGGCCCAGCCAGCAGTTGAAGCGCCGGCCACTCCCTATACAGCCCCTCAAGTCTCTCAAACAAGAGAAGAGCAGCAGCAATTTTATGTGCTTGAAAACGACTATCAGCAGCTTGTATTCACAAACCTAGGTGGTGCCCTAGAAGAGATTAATCTCCCCTTTCATTCAAAAGAAAATTCTAAAAGTGTGGTCAAAGAGATCGATCTAGACCGGCAAATGCGCAAAGATTACCCGCAAAATGACCGCTTCCCCCTCTTTCCCTACAAAGCCATTGGCGCCAATGGACAGATTGAAGAACTAGAAAGCAAAGTGGGCGGCTACTACCCACTACTCCGCCGCTCGCAATTTGGCCCAGGCAATCAGCTGATTTCCAAAATGCCGGCAAGTTTTTATGCGCTTAACGTCGTTTCAGAACAAGAAAGAAATGAGCCCCCATTTTATCAGCTGAAACGGCTTGAAAAAAATCTGATCGAATTTGAACTTGTCCAACCCCAAAGACGCATCACAAAAACTTTTTCTTTACCTGAAAAAAGCGATGATGCCCCTTATGTCATAGATCTGACCATTCGCGTGGAGGGCGATGCCCGCGGCCTAATGCTGGTCTCTGGTGTTCCTGAAGTGGAACTGATCTCTGATAGTTTTACCCCCTTCCTGAAATATAAAATCACCAAACAGAACAAGGGTCAAATCGAACAGATCGATCTGCCTAAAACCAGCACTGCATTCTCATTTATTTATCCTAATTGGCTCTCTGATGGAAATGGCTTTTTTGGCGTGATTGTCGATCCGCTTATACAAGCCGGTTCTGGATTTACCGCGATGCAAATTCCAGGGGAAGCTGCCCGTTCTAGAATCACACTTGTGGATGCACAGTATAAGCGCTACCCCGCAGATAAATATCCTGGCTACACCTTCCAGATTCCCTTAAATTCAGCAGGCGGCATTTCCAAATTCCGGATTTTTGCTGGCCCTTATGAGCGCAACATTCTACAAAGAGTGGACACCACCTATACCGATCCGGTCACAGGCTATAGTCCTGACTATCGCGCCAGTATCAGCTTTCAAGGCTGGTTTGCCTTTATTTCAGAGCCGTTTGCGAAGTTTCTCTTCTTTTTGATGAAATTTTTCCATACGCTCACCCATTCTTGGGGCTTTTCGATCATTCTGCTCACAGTAGCGCTGCGCATCATGCTCTATCCTCTAAATAACTGGTCGATCAAGTCCACGCTCAAGATGCAAGAGATCGGACCCAAAATCGCAGCAATCCAAGAAAAATACAAAAAAGATCCCAAAAGAGCACAAATTGAAATTGTGACGCTGTATCGCGAAAAAGGGGTCAATCCTTTCAGCGGCTGCTTCCCTCTTCTAATTCAGATGCCATTCTTGATTGGGATGTTTGATCTTTTAAAATCTACTTTTGAACTGCGTGGGGTGGCCTTTATCCCCGGGTGGATCGATAATCTAACAGCTCCCGATGTGCTCTTCAGTTGGAACTATCCAATTATTTTCTTTGGAAATGAGTTCCATCTTTTGCCGATTATTTTAGGCCTTGTCATGTACTTCCAACAGAAAATGACAGCGCCTAAAAACCCCAATGTACCGCTCACTGATCAACAAAAACAACAGAAAATGATGGGCAATATCATGACCATTGTGTTCACTGTTCTATTCTACCATTTCCCTTCAGGACTCAATATTTACTGGCTTTTTTCCATGTTGCTTGGCATTCTCCAGCAATGGTGGACCACACGGCAACTGAAGCTGGTCCAGCTAAAAAATGAGAAAACAATCACGATTAAGTAAATCATGAATGAATGGGAAACTTTTCTGCTTAAGCAAGAAAAGACCTTGGGAAAACAGAGCGTCGCTAAATGGTTAAGAAGTTTAAAAATTGTCCATTTTGATGCGTGCAATCTCCATTTAGAAGCCGAAGATGCCTTCCAAGTTTCATGGTTTGAAGAACATTTTCGCCCTTTAGTCCAAGCGGAACTATTTAATAACAACCATCACCCAATCAAAGTCCATCTCACAGTCGCAACAGACAAAAAACAGAGCAAATCTAAAAAAAAGAGAGCTTCCCAAGAAGAAGGGATTCCCTTTTTTAAAATCGAGGCCGATCCTCTCCTAGAAACAGCCACATTTGACACCTTTATCGCACACGGAAAAAATCAGACACTGCACCAATTTTTAACAGAAAATTTGAATCATTCAGGCTTTAATCCGATATTCATTTATGGTGCAGAAGCCACAGGAAAAACACACCTTTTGATGGCTTGCGCCCATGCCCTGCGCGCACAAGGGATCAAAGCCTTTTATGTCCATGCAGATACCTTTACTGCACATGTGGTGAGAGCTATTCGAAATTCACAAATGCAAGAATTTAGAAAGATTTACCGCCACCAGCAGGTGCTACTCATCGATGATGTCCATCTTCTGGCCAAAAAGGCGGCCACGCAAGAAGAACTCTTCCACACTTTTAATACTTTTCATACACAAGGTAGACAGATTATTTTAAGCAGCCAGCTTCTCCCTTCACGTTTAACAGAGATCGAACCGCGTTTAATTAGTCGTTTTGAATGGGGCATTCTCTTCCATTTAGAAAAACTACAACCAGAAGAGCTGCACTTGCTTGTGCACCATCGCTTTAAAGCGGCGCAAGTGCCCATAGAAGAAGAGCTCACCCAGTTTATCCTTCTTCTATTCCCTAAAAAGGTAAAGGCAACCGTAGAAGCGATTTCAAAGCTCCTCTCTTTTTACAAAAAACAGCCCATTCCTTTAACCAAAGAAAGGATCCTCTCCTGTTTACAAGAGCTCATTCAAAAAGAATCCTCCTCGATTTTGACTCCGGAAAAAATTGTGCAGCTTGTGGCAGATCAGTTTGGCATACGCCCTGCAGATATCTTGGGAAAATCACAAACACACGAATGCACGCTGCCGCGACAGATTGCCATGGAACTCTGCCATTCCAAGCTTAAAATGGCCTATTTAAGAATCGGCCATTTTTTCTCGCGCGACCATTCCACTGTGATTTCTGGAATCAAACAGGCTCAAAAAAAGAAAAACGACCCACACAGTCAAGCCGCTCTTGCTTTTCAAATATTGGAAAACCAATTAGATAATTTTTAAATCTTGATGAACCGCTCGCCTGGTCTTGCAGTTGTTGGTGCAGGCATAGGAGGAAGTTCGCGTCCTTCGCAAATTGCTTTTGCTTTTTCACGCCACTTTTCTACTGCATCAACAAAAATAGGGGCAAAACGTCTTAAAGAATGAGGATCAGCTCCCACACCCATCTCAAGCACAGCGTGCATCAAGATCAGTTCTTCAGGAACAGCCACGCCAATACCGCCGCCAGCCATCTGGCCGCCGAGCATTGAACCTTCAAGGAGGGCTTCGTATAGTCTAAGGCGGATTTTGTCGTCTTTTGGAAGACCATCTAAGATTGGAGAATAAAGGTAGAGACGGTCAGAATTTGGCTCATAAGTGAGGTGAAGGGAAAAGGTATTATCAATACCCAATATACAGGTATGATTTTCGTCAAAAGCCAACCCCTCTAGGTTAAGCTCCTTCCCAAATTCCTTGAGATTCTGCTTAGCATTTTCTAACGACATGAACTGTCCTCCTTTTTCTTATTCGTAAGAGTCTTCCAGGGAATCTTAAAAATAGCAACAAAAAATCAAAAGATTCTAACTAATATTAGCACATAAATGATATATTTCTCTAATTTAAAAAAAATTATTTACACTGTAGATAACCGCAGATTATATAGAGAATATGGTCAAACAGGCTCATCCCTATTCAGTTGCTAAAGGAAGTCCTACCCCTTTAGGTGTTTCAAAGAGCGGCACCGCCCTGAATTTTGCCCTTTTTTCCCAGCATGCCACGCAGGTCACTCTCTCCCTATTTCAACAAGGCACTCTCCTGGCAGAAATTGCCTTGGATCCCAAAACACACTGCACAGGCGCGATTTGGCATGTTTCTCTTGAGGGACTTCCAGCACCGCTCGAATATGGCTATCATGTGAATGGCCCTTTTCAACCTAAAAAAGGCCACTATTTTAATTCCAGCCATCTCCTCATCGACCCTTACGCCCGCTCATTAAACACATCAGATAATTGGGGAGATGTAAAAAACTGGTATGCCCTAAAAGGAAGGGTCATCCTAGACGCACCTTTCGATTGGGAAAATAGCCGTTCTCCCCAAATCCCTATTCAAGATTTAATCCTTTACGAAATGCATGTGCGTGGGTTTACAGAGCATGGATCTAGCGAAGTGCGTGCGCCCGGTACATTTTTGGGCCTCGTTGAAAAAATCCCCTATTTAAAACGTTTAGGTATCAATGCAATCGAGTTAATGCCTATCCATGAATTCAATGAAACAGAAAACGTGCATAAGAGTCCTAAAACAGGACAAAAACTTTTTAATTATTGGGGTTATTCCACGGTGAATTTCTTTACACCGATGGCCCGTTATGCCAGTTCTTCAGAATGGGGAGCCGCACTCCATGAATTTAAAACACTGGTCCGAGAACTGCATAAGAATCAGATCGAAATCATCTTGGATGTGGTGTTTAATCATACAGCAGAGGCTGGCAGCTGCGGGCCCTTTCTCTCTTTTCGTGGACTTGATAATGCGGTCTATTATCTTTTAAATCCCAATGGCACTTTTATGAATTTCACTGGATGCGGAAATACGGTTAACTGCAACCATCCTCAAGTGATCGCGCTTATTTTAGATTCTTTAAGATATTGGGTCCAAGAGATGCGTGTGGATGGATTTAGATTTGATCTCGCTTCAATTTTTTGTCGTAATGAGAAAGGGGTGCCAATTCCAAATCCTCCCCTTGTGAAAGCGATTTCTGAAGATCCTATTCTTGCCAATACAAAACTAATTGCAGAAGCATGGGATGCTACAGGATTATATCAAGTGGGCCATTTTCCAGGTGGTCAGCGATGGGCTGATTGGAATGGCCGCTACCGCGATGTGGTACGCCGCTTTATCAAAGGCACTAGTGGAAAATCTGGTTTTTTTGCCACAGCGATTTGCGGCTCTCAAGATCTTTATGGACATGGGAAAAAACCGATCAATAGCATCAATTTTATTACGGCGCATGATGGTTTCACCCTCAAAGATCTTGTGAGTTACCAACAGAAGCATAATTTAGAAAATGGGGAACATAACCGTGATGGAAATAATTCCAATGACAGCTGGAATTGTGGACATGAAGGACCCACAACCGATCCACATATTCTGGAACTACGACAGCGCCAGATGCGCAATTTTGTTGTTGCACTATTAGTTTCGATTGGAGTGCCAATGCTTCTTATGGGAGATGAATATGGCCATACTAGAAATGGAAATAACAACCCTTATTGCTTCGACAACGAAAAAAACTGGTTTTTGTGGGAGGAACTAGAAAAAGAGCAGGAGCTGTTCTCCTTTTTCCAGAACATGATTGCGTTTCGCAAAAAAAATCCGCACTTCAAGCGCACCGAGTTTCTTACTAAAGAAGATGTGGATTGGCATGGGCATGAACCTTTAAAGCCCAATTGGGACCCTAAAAATCATTTAGTGGCCTATACTTTAAAGGATGCCACAAGCCAAATTTATATCGCCTTCAACGCCCATTACGAGAAGGCACTCATCACTCTTCCCCCAAACCACTCCTGGCAGCGCATCCTCGACACCTCCCTCACCCCTTCTTTCGCATCTGCTGCAGTTGGTCCCACATACGACATGCCTCCCTACTCTTCTTTTATTGCGCAAGCGCACTAAAAGAAGATGAGAAATAAGGAGAAAAGGCGCCACAGACAATCGGGGGCTGCCTTGCGCCCCCGTTGCCCCGACTGTCTAGGACGCCTTTTTTCTTCTTCCCTAATATTTAGAAGTATTGATATAAATGTGAAGTATGTTGCGATTTCTATTGGTGGCTTTTTCTTTTTTGGTTCTGGTAGGATGCCAGCAAGATATGCGCCTCTGTGCACCCACCTTCCGTGTAAATTCTGTAGTGCAAAAACCGATTGTCGCCTTTATGCCTGTTTTTGATCGATCACAACACCGTCTTCCTTGGAATGTACCTCAGCAACTTACCGCCAATGTATTGCACTATCTCTCTATGAAAGAACAACTCTATCTAGTGGATCTGGAAAAGACAGGGCAACTCTCTAAAGAAATGACCCCTAGCGACGATCCTTTTGGCCCTGATCTGCACTGGCTAAAAAAGAAATTCCGATCGGAAGAGTTTGTCGCCTTTGTAGAGCTCTCTAAACATGAAGAAACTCTTCTTAATTTCCATAAAACTTTTCCTGACGCTGACTGCCCTGCGGAACTCTATTTGAGCGCCCGTATCCGTGTATTCGACCTGCGCGGCGCCAAACCAAAACTTGTCCTTTCAGAAGTGATCAATCATTCTGAAAATATTCCCAAAGAATTTAATCGTATCAATAAGAGACCTGAGCAAGAGAACTTTCAAACGACCCCTCAGGGAATGGCTCATAATACTTTTGCAAAAGAAATAGCACAGCGCATTGAAGACTATGTCCTCCGTGCTCAAATGAATAGTCTGCAAGAAGTTAATTAATGCTTGATCTTTCAACTCTTATCGTTGCTTTATTGGCGCTGCTTGTCAACTGGCTCGCCTACCGGAAAGGTTTTTATCGTTTAGAATTGGGAGATAGACAACCTCTTCCAATCAGTTCATTTGAATTGATCAGTCTCTTTGCCATTTATCTTCTCTTTTCAATGATGCTCGCCCCTGTGTTTGCAAAACTATACTTGAAATATCTAAACTTTAAAGATCCTTCCATCATCTCTCTTTCTATTTTCACTATCAGTACGATTCAGTTGATTACGATGGGAACCATCTTTTTCAGTCTGATGCTCTTCCTCTCTATACACAATGAGAGTACGCTGCGAAGAATTTGGAAAGACAAACTAAAAACGTCCCACTCGATCCTTTTTGATTATGGTATGGGGGTGATTGCCTGGTTTTTAGCCTTCCCTATTGTAGTCGTGGTCTCTCAAGTATGTGATGCTCTGATCGATCTAATCTTTGGCACACAACATTACGAACAGGCTGCGGTCCACTTTGTCAAGACAGCAATGCAGCAGCCCGGTGCCCTTTTTTTGAGTATGGTCTCTGTGATGGTCTTTGCCCCCGTTGTTGAGGAGTTTCTTTTCCGCGGTGGGTTACAAAATTTTCTAAAGCTACATTTTAAAACGAAAACGGCGATTCAGCTCACAGCTCTCTGTTTTGCACTTTTTCACTTGACGCTATCGCAAGGAATTGGCAATTTCTCATTAGCAGTCTCACTTTTTATTTTGGGGATATTTTTGGGTTTTCTTTACCAGCGGCAGGGTTCCTTGTTTGCATCGATAGGACTACATATGACCTTCAATGCTATCAGTGCCATGCGTATCCTCTTTTCTACCGAAGGATAATCTCATGAAAAACATCACCTTTGAATGTTATGGGATTTCAGATACCGGCCTTGTGCGTACCAACAATGAAGATGCCTTTGCGATCTTACTTGATGAACGCTGCTTTATTCTAGCCGACGGCATGGGAGGTCACCTCGCAGGAGAAGTGGCCGCACAAGAAACTGTTTCCTATCTATCCAAAGCCATTGAAGCACTCCCTAAGATAGAGTCCACTGATAAACTGGTCCACACCATTCACCAACTCATCAAAAAAACAAATGAGCATATCCACGCCTTATCGGTAAAAAATGACCGTTGGCATGGAATGGGCACCACCTTGTGCCTCGCCCTGCTTCAAAATGAAAAATTGATTTGCGCCCATGTGGGCGACAGCCGTATCTATCGCATCCGTAATGGAGCTATCGAGCGGCTCACCCAAGACCATTCTTTAAAAGATGAGCTGATTGCCAAGGGAGAATTTGATGAGTCCCTCACCTTTCTTTATAAAAATGTGATTACACGGGCCATCGGTACCCATCCTAATGTGGTCCCTGAGGTCAAAACGGTGGATACTGCCCCGGGCGATATCTATCTGCTTTGTACTGACGGCCTGACCGATGCGGTCGCCGACCATGAAATTCTTTCTATTATCCTCGCCTCTTCCTCTATCCATGAGGCAGCAGAAGGACTGGTCAATGAGGCCAATCTAGCTGGTGGTAATGACAATACAACCGTTGTAATATTTAAAATTATTTAATTTTAATCTAATTGTTTCTATAATTAACTCTTATGAAGAGGATTTATTTAGATAACAATGCTACAACTGCACTAGATAAAAGAGTGCTCGAAGCGATGCTCGCAGAACTGGAAAAGGAACCTGCTAATCCCTCAAGCGTGCACTCCTTTGGACGCGAGGCAAAAAATAGACTGCAAGCAGCCCGCCGGACCATTGCGGATTATCTCCAGGTAAAGCCAAGTGAACTCTTTTTTTTCTCTAGCGGCTCCGAAGCGCTCAATACTCTTCTCCGTTCCTTTTCGCGAGGCCATATCATCACCTCGGATATTGAACATTCTGCTGTCCATAAAACGGTCCAGCTTCTAGAAAAAAGAGCGGTTTCTGCTACCTATCTTTCGACAGGGCTTTGGGGAGCTGTTCAGCCAGAGCAGGTCCGAAAAGCAATCAGACCAGAGACCCAACTGATTATTTTGAGTGCGGTAAATAGCGAAACAGGGGTTAAAAATCCGATTGAAGAGATTGCCTCTATCGCTAAAGAGGCCTCTATTCCTTTCATTGTCGATGCGGTCTCTTTATTAGGCAAGGAACCGTTTAAAATCGCTGATGGCGTGAGTGCGATCGTCTTTTCCGCCCATAAATTCCATGGCCCTAAAGGAGTGGGTCTTGCCTGGATCCATCCCCGATTTAAATGGGAACCGCTCATTACAGGCGGCGATCAAGAATTATCTAAGAGAGCCGGGACAGAAAATCTTTGGGCCATTATTGGCTGTGCCAAAGCAATCGCGCTTTTAAACCAAGAGCTTCCAGAAGCTGCCCAGCGCATGCAGCAACTGCGCGACCGTTTCGAAAATAAACTCCAAGAGCAGCTGCCTCATGTCCAGATCAACGGCCAAGGGCCCAGAGTGGTCAACACAAGCAATCTCTCTTTTCTTGGCATTGATGGTGAAGATTTACTGATAAAATTGGATTTAAATGGTCTTGCAGCAAGTCATGGTTCAGCCTGTAGTTCAGGAGCCCTTGAACCTTCCCGAGTACTGAGAAACATGGGACTTTCAAAAGAAGAGGCTGGCTCTGCAATCCGTTTTTCTTTAAGCCGGATGACCACAGAGGAAGAGATCGATCAAGCCATTGATCTTATCGTCAAGCAAATCAAAAAACAGTACGAATAGAGATGATTTTAGGCCCAATTAGAGGCGCCTCTTCCACTGTAAACTCAAACTGCCCGATACGGACGCTTTCTTTAAGGGCAGGATCATGTCCCAACATTTTTTGCATCAATTCCTCTAAAGTCTCCGCCCCTTGCGATTCCAAATGGATCGAATATTTTTTATTAAAATCTTTGATCGGCATATCGCTGGGCAGTGAAAGATCGACGATCACATGGCGCGGCTGGTTTCCTTCAAATGATTCCCACTGATCTTGTCTGCCAAAAATCTCGTCTATAATTTCATCTAAAGTAAGAATCCCGACAGCAAGGCCAATCTCATTCAATACAATGGCCATATTTTGGTTATTTTTCCGAAACTGTTTTAAAATCTGCAAAATGGAGCTCTCTTCTGTGATAAACCAGGCAGGGCGCGCATTTTCTTTCACAAGCTGATCCTCAGAAATGCGTAAAAGGTCGCGCGGGTAGACAATACCAACAATATTTTGCGGTGTGCGCTGGTAAATAGGAACATAGGGCACATATTTCGAACGCATTAGAGAACGCATCTCTCCTACAGTGAAAAAAGAAGGGACCATATGCACTTGATTGAGCGGAATCATTGAATCTTTGGCCTTTTTCGTTCTCAAGGCAAAAATATTGCCTGCAATCGTATTGATTTCCTTTGCCGGTACTGCTTCCTCGCGTCTTTCAAACATGTACTGAAGCTCTTCTCTCGTTAGATAGACGCCTTCTTTGAACTCGCTCCCCGTGAGCCGATTGATGAGCCCGCAAAGAATATCGAAAAGCCAGATCACCGGGCGGAGAACGATGGAAGCAAAATAGATGATCGGGATGCCTAGCATGACCACATGCTCTGCATATTGCCTTCCTGCAAGCATCGGAGCAAACTCAGCAAAGATAAGCACTAAAATAATTTGACTAATAGGAGCAAAGTCAGGGCTTAGACCCAACCCTTCATAAAAGCGGCGGGAACATTCTGAGCCTAATTGCAAGCAGCTATTCACCCCTATGAGCGTGGCTCCAAACAAAAGAGCAGGCCGCTGAATCAGATAATTCAGCCAAAGAGCGCGCCGTTTTTTCAAACTCACATAATATTGCAGCCGCACCTTATTGAATGAGACACAGGCCATTTCCAACATGGAAAAGATGCCTTGGATCACAATGAATAGCAGGCTCAAAAAAAGATAAAATTTCCAAGATATGGTCATGTGGACTTCACTTCTTGCGGCTTTAATTTTCGAATGTAGACCCGCTTAACTCTTTTTTTATCGCTCGAGAGTACATGGAAGAGCAGATTTTTCCAGATATATTTGGTGCCGCTCTTTGGAATATCGCCTAATTGTTCCGTCAGCCAGCCCCCCACAGTCACCATCTGATTTTCACTAGGAAGCGATACATCAAAAATCGCTTCTAACTCTAAAAGTTCTAATTTACCGCTGGCGATAATTACATTTTCTCCCGCTCTTGTGAATCGGCTTTTTTCATCGCGCCGGTCGGCGATTTCCCCCACCACGGCCTCTACCAGATCTTCAAGAGAAATCAGTCCTGAAAAAGAGCCATATTCATCCACAGCGATAGCTAGCGATTCCCGTTTTTCATACATTTTATCGAGCAGCGTTTTAGCAGAAGAAGATTCAGGGATAAAAAAAGGCTTCTTTAAAAAACGGACCAGATCTGCAGATGTTTTAATATGATCGCGATTAATAAAAAAACTGCCGCTGGACATGATGCCTTTGATCTTGTCTAATCCCCCTTCGCAGACAGGAACGCGAGTACATTCTTGATCCACAAATAGATGGAGGATATCTGAAAGCGGTTCGCCTAAGTCAAAAAAGAGCACCTCCTCTCTGGGCCGCATAAATTCTTTCACAGTCGATTCTTCAAGATTAAGGTAGCCTTTCATCAGATCGGCCTCGTCGGCCGCCAGCACGCCTGTTTTTTCTGAGGTTCTTAATGCATGTTCCAATTCTGCGACTGAAATCTCTTCTTCTTTTTTTAAATAGAAAAACATCCAGCGAAAGATTTTATTTGTAATGAAAAGCAATACTTTGCGGAAAGGAAGCAAAAGTTTTTGGATCAGATAGAGAGGTTTTGCCACCCGGTAACTGATCCCTGTATTATTGGCAAAGCCAATCGATTTAGGGATCACCTCTCCAAAAATCAGAATGAGGGCCAAAGGCAGGGCTACAGTGAGCGCCCAGCCAGAAAAATCGCCAAACAGCGTTGACATTAAGTTCTGGATCAAAATGCTCATCGTCACATTGATGATGATCATTGTGATCAAAAGATCCTGGGGCCGCGAGACAAGGTGGGCGATCAGCCTTTTTTTCGGATCTGCATCCCGACCATAGGTATTAATTTTGATTGAAGACAGGGAAAAAAGGGCTGTTTCTGAAGCTGCAGAGAATGCGATGCCAAATAGAAAAAGGATAAGGACTGCAACCAAAATCGTGGTCATTTACGACCCATTATAGAGAACAGAAAGATTTTCTTCACACTGGCAGAAGATTAACGATAAATTTCTTTTCTATGGCCGACTTCTACTACTAGAACTAATAATTCACTATCTCTAACAGTATAAATGATGCGATAATCTCCATATCTTATTCGATAAAAATCTGACTTACCTTTGAGCTTAGTATATCCACGGGGCTTGGATCAAGGCTTAAATCAGAGATAGCTTCTAGAATTTGTTCACGATTTCTTGTTGAAAGTTTCTCTAATGCTTTCTCAGCCGATTTAGCAATGCGTACAGTATAGGTCACAATGAAACTCTATTTGGAAAACTTTTTTTCTTTTTTAGTCTTCTTTTCACGGTTTCCAAATCCACTACTTTCTCTTCACCGGATTCAATTCTTTTTAAAGTCTCTTGTGCTCTTTTAAATAACCACTCATCTTCAATTTCTTCAATTTTCTGAAGAGCTGCTGAAATCATGAAATCTTTCATAGACAAACCCAACTTTGCACTTGCCATTTTCACACACATATGTTGATCAGGAGTCATATCAACAGTTAATCTTGAATAAGACTGTTCTCTCATTTTATATACCTCATTTTTATATCTGAAAAAATACAGAAATACAGAATTCTGTGCAATAAAGAAATGTAAGCCACTGAATTTTAATATTTTTAATCTCGCTCGAAATAGACTTTGATCTGTCCTTCGGGGACAACGCCTAGCTTCTTCTTGAGCAGCATCTCGATCCAGGCAGGATCGGTCTGACTCTCGATCTGGAGCCGTAGATCTTCCCGTTTTTGCATGGCGGTCAGGCGCTGCAGCTCCATCTGCTTGATTTTGGTATCAAGCTGCAAAAAGATCTCTTTCTTTTTTTGCATCCCCTTGGCATAGAGGCCCCAGCAGAGAAAAGTAAACAAAAAAACCCACCCCCAGCGACGGAGAAAATTGGAGAAAAAACGGTTCTTAGATAGTATCTGGCTCAAAGTTAAGTGACCTCTATCTCAGTTCATAAAAAAATGGCCATTATCATGCAAGAGGAAGGGTGATTTCTTTTTGCCCCATATATTTTCCTTTTCTATCAGCATAAGAAACTTCACAGTCTTCAGTAGCTTGATAGAAAAGCACTTGCGCCAGACCTTCATTCGCATAAATCTTTGCCGGCAATGGAGTTGTATTTGAAATCTCCAATGTGACATAGCCTTCCCATTCAGGCTCAAAAGGCGTCACATTGACAATAATCCCGCACCGCGCATAGGTGGATTTCCCAATACACAATGTGAGGACGTTGCGTGGGATACGGAAATATTCCACGCTTCGCGCTAAAGCAAATGAATTGGGCGGGATAATGCAGGTATCCGCCTTTACATCGACAAAAGCGCTCGGACTAAAGTTTTTCGGGTCCACAAGGGAGTTATTCAGATTGGTAAAGATCTTAAATTCATTGGAAACACGCAGATCATAGCCATAGCTCGAAAGTCCAAAACTAATGACCTTTTTTCCTTCTACCTGACGCACTAAAGTGTCAGAGAAAGGCTCGATCATTTTATGTTTTTTTGCCATTGCTCGAATCCAGCGATCAGATTGGATGCTCATGGATAAATCCTCTGTATAAGTAGAATAGGGAATGTGCTACAGTATATATTTATAGGTTTATTTTATGGAATCTTTTACTCAATCTTCATGGACAAAAAAACCTGATGAATCTTTTGAAGTGACAGTGCGTCCATTCCAATTGATCGAGTTTTTAGGGCAAGAAAAATTAAAAGAGCGCCTGGAAATCTTCCTCGGCGCCGCCAAAAAAAGAAAAGAAGCGTTGGGCCACTGCCTTTTCTATGGGCCTCCAGGTCTTGGGAAGACCACTCTGGCAACCATTCTTGCCAAAGAAATGGGCGGAAATCTCACTACTACCTCTGGGCCCGCATTAGAAAAAGCTGCCGATTTAGCGGGGATCCTCACCAATTTAAAAGAAAATGACCTGCTCTTTATCGATGAGATCCATCGCTTGCCTAAAGTCATTGAAGAATATCTCTATTCTGCTATGGAGAATTTCTCACTTGATCTGATGATCGATAGCGGACCATCTGCGCGCTCTGTCCAGATTAAACTGGCTCCCTTCACATTAATCGGAGCCACAACCCGCTTTGGTCTTTTGAGCAGTCCTATGCGATCCCGCTTTTCTTTTACCTACCGATTAGATTATTATGATCCACAAGTGCTTAAGCAGATTGTGCTACGTTCTGCAAAGATTCTTAAGATTGGCATTGATGAAAAAGGAGCATTAGAAATTGCCCTACGTGCCCGTGGGACACCGCGGATTGCGAACCATCTGTTGCGTTGGGTGCGCGATTATGCAGAGATCCATGGCCATAGAGTCATAAATCAGACGATCGCAAACCAGGCGCTATTGATGCTTGCTATAGACGATCAAGGCCTAGATGAGATGGACAAAAAGATCTTGTCTTTGATCATTGAGCATCATGAAGGCGGACCTGTAGGTTTGAATACTTTGGCTGTCGCTCTTGGAGAAGACCCTGTGACCATCGAAGAAGTATATGAGCCCTATCTGATCATGCAAGGGTTTTTGAAGCGGACTCCTCGGGGGCGTGAAGTCACAAAATTTGCTTATGAACATTTAAAGATTCAACTTAATGATGGAGATAACTTATGAAAATTCCGTTTTTATTGGCCTGTTGCTCTCTATGCATTTCCCCCTTTGCATTTACCGCACAGCCCAATCATCAAAATTCTGTTCCCAGCGATATTTCCAAAAAGGCCAAACCGGCCACTATTAAAGTGGTTTTAGAAAAGCTCACCCCCGATGTTTATTTAGATGTTAGGGGCAAATTTTTGATCTATCATCCCAAATCAGAGGGGCTGATCGAATCGAGTATCTACGGGAAAAAAGGCACTGTCTCTGTGGCAAAAGGAGGATTGAGGTGGGGTGAAGTGCTCCCGAGCATTTTCGAGATGCGTCTTGTTCCAGGCGATTCAGAAAGCAGCGTTTTAGTGAATGGAGTGCAATACAAAGGCTGTATAGAGATCTACAGCGTCGGTGATCAACTTAGCGTGATCAATGAAGTCGATATAGAAAGCTATTTAAAATCCACTTTAGCCTATGAAGCAGCACAAGTATCTGAAGAACTTCTAGATATGGTCGCCATAGTGGCACGCACCAACCTTTACCATTTAGCGCGCAAAAACAAAGAGGCGAGCTGGCATGTAGATGCGCAAAAGACCCATTATACCGGTGTTGATGGCGCGCAAAAGAGCAAATATATTGAAAACGCAGTAGATAAAACCAAACATCTGATCATGACATTTAATGACGAACCGTTTCCTACGATCTGGTCGCAAGATTGCGCAGGGAAAACTGCTTCCTATGCTTCTGTCTTTAGAAAAGGAGGCAAAACCCCTCCCGGTGTCGATGCCCTTCCTTCGGCATTCCATCGCGCAAAGAGCGCCTGGAGCTTTACTGTAGACAAACAGAAACTGGCTGAGCTCGCACAATTGGATACAGTGACAAAAATCGATCTTTTCAATGCAGATAAAAGCGGAAAAGTGTATGGCCTTCGTTGCAGCAATCAAGATGAGGTCAAAGATATCGACTTTTTCAGTTTGCAAAAAGCGTTGGGGCCTGCCCTACTCAAAAGCAATGATTTCACTGTGAAAGCAGAGGAGAATCAGGTCACCTTTTCTGGCTATGGCCAAGGACCCGGTGTTGGTCTTTGCCTGGCTAGCGCTGAGATCCTGGTGAAACGCCGCGAAAACCCAAGAAAAATTTTGAAAACATTTTTCCCAGGGGTTCAGCTCGTTTATATGCGTACGTTGGATGCCAAAGAAAATTTGAGTGAAGAAAAACTTTCCCCTGTTTGGCAATAAGCCCCCTATTTGCTAAACTAATCCTTTGAACCGGGGACCCCAAAGAATAGGCCCTCCGAACCAAGTCAGGACCGGAAGGTAGCAGCTTTAAGGAATAAGGCCTATGTTTTGGAATTTCTCCGGTTCTCTTTTTTTCCCAGGTCAGGACCGGAACCAAGGCTGTAAAAAAATCGAGAACACAAGCCAGTTTGGCCAGATTTTGATTTTTAGCCAAGTTCGGAGCTCGAAGCTGACTTGCATAAAGTCAGCGAGAGCGAGAACGCAGATAAAAATCAAAAGATGGTTAAAATGGCTCTGTTCGAGAGTTTTTTGGAGCCTCAGAGCAGCTTTAAGGAATAAGGCCTATGTTTTGGAATTTCTCCGGTTCTCTTTTTTT
>CAZMTP010000001.1:0-68821 GCA_964569185.1 uncultured bacterium | reverse complement strand
AAGGAATAAGGCCTATGTTTTGGAATTTCTCCGGTTCTCTTTTTTTCCCAGGTCAATTTTGATTTTTTTCTTTAATGTGCCCGTGCCCGAGCGAATTTAGAAAAAAGAAAAAGACGCCACAAGACAGTCAGGGCACACTGCGTTTCCCCTGCTGCCCTTTTTCGGGCACGCGCTCACGGGCACGTTAAAAACTAAGGGTTAATCCCGCAAAAGCGCCGTCGAGGACAAGATTGCTATCGACATCGATATGCCGATGGGAACCGGAATCTTTCTCAAGCTGCTCTGGGGCCAATGCAAAACCTGTAGCCAAAAAGGCTTGATATCCCACATGAATATTGAGATGTTCCCATATCTGATAGGTAAGCGAACCAATCCCCTCAATCAAGCAAGCAGGTGTCCAGCGCCTTTTATGAAAATTTCTTAGCACTACAGTATTATTCTGATCTCCTAAAAACACTTTAGAAAAGGCCTCATTTGCAAACCCAGCGCCTTTAATGATCACTGTCCAGGTCCAACGCGGCCCTGGATTAATCTCAAGAACACCACCTAATTGCAACCCATAAAGATAGTTTCTTGCTTTAATATCGTAATCAGACACATTGCTGCTCTGGGTATAGGTAAGCCTGAGTTTTTCTCCCAAATACATAAAACGAAAGCCCAGAATCCAGGAAGCAGAAAAATAGTTAATGCGGCGCGGAGTTAGGTGACGCCACAGATTAAATTCTCCATTTTGCAATTGGGAGATATATTTGGCCTCCACAAAACTGGCGTTGATGAAATCGGTAGTAAATGTGGAATCATGAAAGGGAAATGCAAGCGATGCGGCAGCTCCGGTCACCTCTCGGGCATGCCAAGGCAGCACATAATAGTAAAGTGCTTCTACAGAACTCTTTTCACTTTTGAAATAAGTGAGATTCCCATAATAGCCTGGTTTCCAGTCCCAATGGCCCGCTAAGTTTTCACTTTTGATCACAGATTTTGGATTTCCATTGGCATCTGTAATCGCTGTATTTTGTGCTAGTGTGCGTTCCGGAAAATTGGAGCGCCTCAAATACATCCCATCGGCCCTCACCAGTATATGGTCATCAATTCCTGGAGGGCAACAGGTGCGGCCATACATGGTGGAAAGAAACGAGAGCGACAGCAACAAATATCTTTTGTTCATGTGAAAAAAATACTAGATTAGAGAATTATGTTCTAAATCATTTTCCACTTTAGCAAGAGCGCGCCGCAGCTCTGTTTCAGCATCCAGTCCCGCCTCTTCTGCCTCAGCCACCAAAGCCAATAATTTACCGCCTAAACTGGCCTCTGTTTTCCATGAAATATGGGACCGTTTCATTTTGTTTAAAATTTTTTGCGCCCTAGCAAGAAGTGGCAATGTTTTTGGAATCCCTTCTAAAAAATGTTTGCGCTTCTTTTCTTTATTTTCCTCTTTTTTGACCGCATCCCATGTTTTGACCACCTCTTCAACAGTGGCTGCCTTAGCACTTCCAAAAACATGCGGATGGCGGCGGATCAGCTTCTCTTTCACCTGATCGATCACATCCCAAATGGTGAACCGTTTCGATTTTTCAGCAATTTTCCCATAGAAAATCAGCGTGTATAAAAGATCGCCCAGCTCTTCCTTAATCATCCGGTCATCATTCTGATCCACCGCCTCTAGCAGTTCATGGGCCTCTTCCAAAACATAAGGCTGCAATGTAGTAAACGTCTGTTTTTTATCCCACGGACAGCCATCCGGCCCTTGGAGCGTTTCTGCCACTTGCAAAAGATCTTCAAATTTATTCATAATCGCAATTATAACAGTGATGATGATAGAAAGACAGTTCACAGTGACCGTGTATCTCATTGAAGAAGGTAAAACGCTTCTCCTTTACCACCCTAAACATCAAAAATGGTTGCCGCCCGGCGGCCACCTAGAGGCGAATGAAACGCCCCCCGAATGCGGTAAGCGAGAAGTTTTAGAAGAAACAGGTTTGCAAATCGAATATATCAAACAGGAAAATCTCTGGATCAATGCGTGGAATGCGCGCAGTATCCAGCGGCCTTACTTTTGTCTTCTGGAAAATATTCCCCCTCATGGCGATTCTGGGGCACACCAGCATATTGATCTAATTTATCTGGCCCGGCCTACTGGAGGCATCTTACATCCTGGTCAGCTATTGCGTTGGTGGACATTAGAGGAAATTGAAGAATTGCCAGAGGAACAGCTATTTGGAGAAACAAAAGAATCGATCAAACATCTACTTAAAAAATTTTCAAATGTTTGAAAAAGTGTATCAGCGCTCAGCTCTTTAATGCAGGCCCCTGTAGGACAACTGCGCAAAATCGGACACCGTTTCACAAATTTTCTCCCATAAGGACAGCTGCCCTGCACTGCAAAATGGTCTGTGCCAAATGGTTTGTACACGTGCGCAGAAGAGGGACCAAAAACACTAAAACTTGGCGTAGCCGTAGTGCCGCAAAGATGCAGTGTGGCCGAATCCATAGAAATAACGCCATTCACTCTATGCATCAACTTTTGTAGTTGCGGCAAGGTCAGTCCCCCTAAAATCTGACTATTTTCCGGAAAATGGGACTGAAATTCTTTAGCCTCTTTCTTTTCTTCTTCATTAGAAAAGATAAAAAGGAAAGAAAAAGAAGTCGCCCTTTTTAAGAGTTGGACCATGGTCTCTTGCGGAAGTTTTTTATTGGTCCAGCGCGATCCAAAACAGACCATCAAAACAGGTTTTTGAAGAGAGAGCGCGGGCAATTCTGCTTTGAGATGCACCGGCTCTGATGGCTCCCACACCTCTCCAAAATAACTTTGGACAAGATGCAGATATTGCTGCTGGATACTCATTCCCAAAGACACCGAAAATCGCTTGAAAGTGGCCAAGTAATTAAGCTTTTCAGGCAAACTCTTAAAATCATATCCCACTTTTTCTCTACTTTTGGCCATCCAGGTAAACAGGGCCGATTTACTATTGCCTTGCAGATCAATTAAAAGGTCATAGGACGTTTCTCGTAAAGTTTGGCGCAGCTGTTTGAGGGCTCTCCATGTTTCTACTTGAAAAAGCGTTTTTCTCCACTTCTTTGTGTCCACTGGAATCGCTTGATGCACATCAGGATGGGCTGCCACTAGCTCTGCAATCCCCTGCTCAACGACCCAATCAATGACCGCCTCCGGCATTTTCTTTTTAATGTAGGCCACCACAGGAAAGGCTTGGATCACATCGCCGATGGCCGAAGTTTTGACAATCAATATTTTCATAAATTCAAGGCGGTTTTAGCCTCTAAAAAGTCTTGAGGCAACGGGGCGATCACGTCCATATTTTTGCCAGTAATAGGATGGACAAATTGGATCTGATAACTATGGAGCAGATGACGTACGGGACGATAAGAACATTGAAATTGCGCGGCATAGTGCCAATCTCCAAGCACCGGATGGCCAAGCACCTCAAACTGCACACGGATCTGATGGGTCCGTCCTGTGATCGGCTCAATAGAGACCAAAGAGGCATCAGCTCCCCTTTCTAAACATTTCCAAAATGTAATGGCTCTTTTACCATTCTTTTTTTTGGAAAGTCCATAAAGAACGGCGCCATCAAAACTTGTTTTAGGCACCAAGAAATGGTCCAATTTGCCCTCATCCTGAAGCTGCCCATCTACAATGGCCAAGTACTGCTTTTTCATTTGACGTTTGGCAAATAAAGCGGCCATTTTTTCTTCTACAAGACTCTCTTTTGCAAAAATCAGCACTCCTGAAGTTTCTTTATCTAAACGGTGCACTAGAGAATAGCGATTAATATCAGGGGTGCAGACAAGCCCTGCCGGTTTATTGCAGATCAGTAAATAGTCATCTTCAAATAGAGTCTGCAGAGAACTTGGATTTCTTTTCTCTTCAGAAAGGCGTAATTCGATGCGGTCTCCTGTAGAAAGCGTATGCGTGGAAAAAAACTGGACACGTCCGTTCACACTGCACTGCTTTCCATCAATCGCTCTTTTCAACGCTTTGACAGAGAGCTGCTGCCCTTTGCATTTATCACGCAAAAATGAGAGAAGCCCCATCCCATGGTCTTTGGCTGTCACCTGAAGGCGATACGTTTTCATTTTAATTTAAATTTTCTAAAAATTGGACCAAAAGCCGCACGCCAAAGCCTGTGGCATTGACCGGTTGGTAAGATTTTAATTCAGAAGGAAAAGCTGTCCCTGCAATATCCAGATGGGCCCAGGGCAGCTGTTTTTTTATAAATCGCTCTATAAAAAGGGCAGCTGTGATCGATCCCGCCTGTCTGCCGCCTGCATTTTTGATATCGGCAAATTTGGACTTTAAAAGCTCTTTGTATTCGGAATAAAGAGGCATGCGCCATAGCCTTTCATGCGTCTCTTCGCCCGCATTAAACAATGCAGTAGCTAATTTATCATTATTAGAAAAAAGTCCTGACACCTCTTCGCCCAGGGCAACGACAATAGCTCCTGTCAAAGTGGCTAAATCAATGGCACGCGCTAGTGAATAATTCTCTTGAGCATAGGAAAGTGCATCGGCAAGCACTAACCTGCCTTCTGCATCGGTATCGGCAATATAAACGGTCGTTCCACTGTGACTTTTATAAACATCCCCTACTTTATAACTATTAGGGCCAATTGCATTTTCTGTAGAGGCGATGACACCCAGAAGATTCTGCTTTAATTTCAACTGCGCCGCGGTACGGATCGTCCCGAGTACAGCCGCTGCCCCTGACATATCTTCGCGCATGGTCTCCATACTGGCCCCAGGCTTCAAATTCAGCCCGCCCGTATCAAATGTAATGCCCTTTCCCACAAGCGCGGTAAATTCTTTACTGCGTGGATTCCCACGATACTCAATGAGAATAAATGCAGGCTCAGTTGTGGCCCCACGGCTCACAGCCTCGAGTAACCCCATTTTTTCTTGCTGGATCTGTTTGCGATTGAATACTGTTGTTTTGATAGGTGAAAAATCTTTAGCTAATTCTTTAGCTTTGTGCGCTAAAAAAGTAGGCGTCACAACATCGGCACTATTGATGACAAGATCGCGCGCATAATAGACCGAATGAGCAATGGTCAGACTTTTTTGGCAGAGCGCAAACCCCTCTTTTTTAAGCCCCACAAAACAACACTCTTTAATTAAAGGGGGCTGTTCTTCTTTTGTATCGTGCCGATTTTCATTGAAAGAGTAGTTAGAAAGAAAGAGCCCATCGCAAAGAGCGCGGCAGCACTCTTTTTTCATGGCAGGAACAAGAACGTTTACTTTTGTTGCCTTTATTTTGCGAAGCAATTTCACCGCATGTCCATACGAACGTCTTAAACTCTCCGACTCACATTTTTTTTCCTCTCCAAGTCCTAAAAGAACAAGCCGTTTTTCCACGCGGCCATCTACGACGTAGTAGACCTCACCCTCTTTTCCAGAAAAATCGCCCATTTCTAGCACAGATTCATAGAGTGCAGCAAATTCTTTATCTGAAAAAGCGGCCTCAGCCCCTTTTTTTACCTGCCAAAAAGGAAGCACGATTGCGTCTGCTTTTGGCCGCTCTTTAAAACTTGTTGAAGAAAGTTTCATCAGAAAGGAATCTCCTCATCGCCTATCTCTTGTTTGCCTTGTCCCTGCTCTTTGGAACCGCCAGCAAGTGCCATTTCTTCCCCTTGATCATGTGAAGAAGAGGCGTGGCTGCTATCAGGCCGTCCAAAAGGACTAAATTGCAAATTCACAGCTGTCATGCTCATCGACACTTGCGGCTGTCCTTCGCGATTGGTAAAAATTTCAGGCTTATTCAGCTCACCAAATACAATGATTGGACTGCCTTTTTTAAAATAAGGGATCATTTTGTCAAATTGCTCTCCCCATACAGTGACTTTCCACCAAATAGTCTCTTCTTTGCCCGAACGGCGTGCCCGTGCGGCCACTCTTAACGTGGTCACTTTCTGTCCCGATGATGTGAAGCGCACTTCAGGGTCTGCCCCTAAATGGCCTGCGATGGTTGCATTGTTCATATCCGTCCTCCCTTTATATGTGTAACGCTTTCGACATTGTAAAAAATTTAAAGAAATAAGGGAAATGTTCCTTTTCAAAAAAATTATTTATAGACAAAAAAAATTTAATACTATAGACGTGGAATTTACGGTTTAAAAAAATTTTTATCTTAAAAAAGTATGGCAAGAAAAACAAATCCACGCCCCACCCAAGAAAGTTTCTGGAATGAGAAGAGCAGCGTGCGCTTCTCTTCTAAAAAATCTCTCTTTGTGAAGGATCTTTTAAATTCGATCGATGAGACGGCTGATTTTCATGATCCATTTTCCGAGCTCAACCTATTCTTATCGCAAAAAGTCAAACAAGAGATGCGCCATTGTGGAAACAGCAAAAAGTGGTCTGTAAAGCTGCAAGATGAGCTACTGCTTAAAATCACACCTGAATTCCAACAAAAATTCCCCCAATACCGTTTAGGGATCTCCGCACTGAAAAAAACGTGGGAAAAGGTAGCCTTTTATTCGCAGCAAATTCAGCACCAAAAAGAGGCGCTTACACAGGCCGGAAAACTCAACATCTCCTTTTTTATTAAAGAAAATCTCAAATCGCTTCCTCAACTGAAGAACACCTGTCATATCCATCCTTACCATTTTGCCCATCAGCTTGCGTTAAAAATGAGCGAATGCATTGCCACAGTGGATGGCGTGCGGCCCAAATTAGAAGAGCTCACACAGATGATCTGGTCGATCCAAAGACATCTGATTCCCAATTTAAATCCGCAACATTATAAGAGCCCATACGACGAATATAGTAAAATTGATAAGCTCATTGTGAAGACCATCTTAGAGATCAGTGCAAAAAATCCTCAAATCGCGCAAAAAGAGCTCTCTTATCAAGTGAAAGAAGCGCTCCAGTATTTACATGATTTGCCCGCTTTCACCTCAATGGAAAGGCTCACCTCTAACCTCAGCGCGCTTTTAGCAGAGAAACTCTATCCTTCTTTGCCCTTCCACACCCAGTTTTCAACGGATGACAAACAGGCGCTTCTCCACTCTTTAAAAGAACAGATCGCCCTTTACCAAAAAATGGAGCATCCTGAAATCATCAGACAGATCATGACGCATTGCACACTCAATTGCCCATTAGAACAGTTAGAGATCATTCTTTGGAAAATCATTAGCGAAACAGAGGGCATTTTAGAGGGGCTGCCCTACCGCATTGGACAAAAAATTGAAGAAGAGATTGCCACGATCTTAATTGATGATCCCCATCTTAATTTTTCCCAAGTGATTGCAGAAGTAGTCTCTTTTTTCAAAAAAATCAAAGAGCTTTCTTTACATCAGAATATCAATGAAATCGATAGTAAGATCCATGTCTGGACCATGCAAAGCGATATGTTGCTGCGCTGGGTCCATCTAAACCATGAGATGCCGCTGCTGAAATTGATCACGCAAAAATCGGGCGATTTGAAAAATCAGGCGTTGCTTTCTTATGAGCAATTTGTGAGTGAAATTTGCCAAGCTTATCTGCAAAAGTATCCGCGCCTTGCCGCTTATGCGCTGCAGATTACCTCGCGCATTTGGACCCTCTTCAAATATACCTGGTATACCCATTGCAGCCGCCCTGAGGAGTCTTCTTTTGACCGCTTTCTCAAATGGCATGGCGCCTACCTACTCTCTTGCTGCACAGACAAAGAGCAGACACTCAAGCAACTCGAGCAGGTTTGCCGCCGCATGCTCCCGCTGGTCCCCTTCGACCAACTCAAAGCTCAATCCCTACTCAATAAATAAAATTTTTAATCGTGCCTGTACCCGAGCTTCTTTTTCAATAAATACAAACCAAAGACGATAAAAGGAAGACTGAGGATTTGTCCCATGTCGAGAAGAGCATGGAAGCTGAGTAATGCACTCTGGGGTGCCTTGAAAAATTCAATCACAAAGCGAAAAGTAAACAGTGAAGTGAAAAATAGGCCACTAATGAATCCATCGCGCACCGTTCTGCGCGCTATAATTGAAAGTACAGCAAAAAGCGTGAAATAAAATAGCCCCTCGTAAATTTGGACGGGGTGGCGCGGAATCGGCAATGACCCATCCATGGGATGGCCAAAAATAACAGCCCAAGGCAGTTGGGTTGGCGTGCCTAAAATCTCCTGATTCATAAAGTTTCCGATACGGATCATGCCTGCGGCCACACAGGTGGGCACAACAATAAGATCTAAAAGTTTTCTCCAAGTCAATGCAGGAAATTTAGCGCCCACTTTTTTCCATAGAATACAAAGTGCAATGGCAATGCCAGCGGCACCCCCATGGCTAGCAAGCCCTCCCTCCCAAAATTTAATCATGGAGAGTGGATGGTGTAAATTTTGCACCCAATCTTGATAGAAAAGTAGATCGCCCACACGCGCGCCAATCACGGCTCCAATAAGGATGTAAAATCCTGTTTTCTCAAGCAGCTGATTGCTCTCTTTTAGATCTACTTGATGCGAAGCTAAATATTTTCGTAGTGAAAAAGAAAATAACCAATAAGCAATCAGAAATCCTAAGGCGAAAAAAAATCCATACCAGAGAATCGGTCGGTCCAATACCGGAATAGGGAAAGAGAAAAGTTCTGGAGAAGGATCCCAAAATATAAATTTTTTTTGCATCATTGCACCCATTTTAATTCTATCAATCGACAAAAAAATTTCTATGCATTAGAATCGGCGATTGAGTAGAATTTGTCCCTGAATTAAAGTTTAAAAGTTTTTTCCAGGCCTTAATTCCTGGATTATATCTATAAGTGGGGTTTTATGAACATTTCTTTGTCCTTTTTAAGATTGTTCTTTTCGTTGCTAAGCGTTCTTTTCATGACTACTTTAACGCTGTCGTTGCCTTTAGAAAATATTTTACAAAAGGCAGCCATTGGTGTTGGATGCGGTCTCTGTTTTGGCGGCCTGTTAATGGGGTTTGAATTCTGTTTTAGAAAATTCAATCTACGGGCCATTAATATTGCCATTTTAGGGATCTTTATTGGCTACTTGATGGGGCAAGCGCTCATTTTAATTTTCCATTCTATCTTAGAAGTCAGCCAGATCAGCGCAATGGCGCCTTCTTATGTAATTGCACTGATTAAAACAGGCCTGATCCTCTTTGGCACCTACCTGGGCAGTATTATGACGTTAAGGGCTGCCGATGAGATCTATGTGAGTATTCCTTTTGTGAAGTTCATCTCTGTAGCGCAGAAAAAGAAAGATCTTCTGATCGATGGGTCCATTTTAAGCGATGCCCGTATTATCGATGTGGCAGCCACAGGTCTTTTGGACCACCAGCTCATCGTCCCCCGATTTTTAATCAAAGAACTGTACGTCCAATCTGAAACAGGAGATGAATTGACAAAAGCCAAAGCGCGCCGCTGTCTAGAAACAATTAAGAAGCTGGAATCCATCCCTAATTTAGAAATACGTATTAATGAAACCGATTTTCAAGATGTGAAAGAGCCCTTTAGCAAGCTGGTCCGACTTTCGCGGCTTTTAGATGCGAATCTGCTCACCGCTGATGTGAGCCGCATTCAGATTGCCACTATCGAAGGCATCCGCATCATCAATATCCATACCCTTTCCCATGCTTTAAAGCCATTCATGCAAACAGGCGAATATATCAAAATTAAAATTCAACGTTATGGTAAAGAGCCGCGTCAAGGGGTGGGCTATTTAGATGATGGAACAATGGTTGTAGTCAATGGCGGTGGCGATTATATTGGGGAGACGATCGATACTCAGGTGCTTTCAGTAAAACATACCTCGTCAGGACGTATGATCTTCTGTAATGCGCTGGAAGACGATTCGTTTAAGGTTTACGAGGAAGAACCCGAAGATGCCCCAAGATAAGCGTCCTTCTATTTTAGGTGTTGGCAATGACATTATTGAAATTGACCGGATCCGTGATAGCATCAAGGCCCATGGCAGGCGTTTTTTAGACCGGATTTTCACTCCTAAAGAGCAAGAGTATTGCTTAAATCATCAAGATTCTGCGCCACGCTTTGCAGGCCGTTTTGCAGCCAAAGAAGCGATTGCCAAAGCGCTGGGCACCGGCTTTGGAGAGCAGCTCTCCTGGCTCGACATTGAAATTCTTGCCAATGGCGAGGGCCGCCCCATGGCTACCCTTTCTGAAAGGTTAAATGCAAAATTCCATCACCCCACTATCTCTCTTTCGATCAGCCATTGTAAATCATATGTGACAGCGGTTGCTATTTGGTCATAAACTAGAAAGCAGAGAAAGGCAGAGTATAGGTCAAAGAAATAGCAAAAAGCTGCTTTGGAAAGGTGCGTGCAAAGACACGATAACTAAGATCTAAGGCAAGATTCCCCCAGCAATCGAACAGATAGCGATAACTTGTCCCTAAATCAATTGACTGGTGGCGGAATTTGGCCCATCCACGGAAATGGGCAGTGTTCACTCTTGTCTCCTCCCCGAATCCAAAATAGCCCAAGGCAAAAAGCTGTCCTTGATGGCGCCTGGCCATATTGCCTTCCAAAGAAAGCTGTCCACGCAGCCAGGGAGAGCCTCTATTGCCTATGCCAGCGCCTAAAAATCCATAACAGCGCCAAAGCCACTCAGTATCCCGATACCATTCTTTGCCCGCTGTGGCATTCAGCTCAAAGTTCATATTGGCATGGTAGGGACAACTCACATCTTTCAAACTGCGCGAATTGGTATTTTGCACAATACAGCCTGTAATCAAGCTGATGGGATCGCATGCCACATCATCAAGCCACAAATAACGGATTTGTGCAGCAGCGGCACGGTAACCCCAAGACTGTCTTGGCGTATTAACAAACTCTGCTTCGAGTTCAAAATCCCATCGTTGCAAACACCATTCAATGGAACCGGCCACTAACTGGTCATTGGAAGCTTTGTTTAGAGGCACACTTGCGTTTTGTACATTGGGATAGTGGCTATAGCAGTAGGTCACTTCTGCTTGAAATTCATAAGGATCGCCCAGCCAAGGCTCCATCTGCATGGGCATAGGTATCGATATGGCGCTCAATCCCAAAGGCAAAAGCAATAAAATCCATTTCATAAATTTAATCGATCAGACCATGATGGGAAAGCCAGCGCTCTGCATCCAGTGCCGCCATGCAGCCTGTACCCGCTGCTGTGATCGCTTGTCTATAGACATGATCCTGGACATCCCCACAAGCAAATACCGCTTCCACACTTGTCTGCGTCGTGCCTGGCTTCACCTTGATGTATAGATTCTCTTCCAGTTTCAATTGGCCCTTTAAAAATTTCACATTGGGATCAAATCCAATTGCAAAGAAAACGCCCCCTGCCTCTCTTTTATTTTCCTGATTAGTAAGCAGATTTTTTAGCGTTACAGCACGCACCACTTTATCCCCTTCGATCTTGGTGATCACATGATTCCAAAGCACCTCAATTTTGGGATGTTTTAGCGCCCGATCGCCCATAATTTTAGAGGCTCTAAATTCGTCTCGGCGATGCACAATAAAGACTTTGCTCCCAAATTTAGTCAAAAAAATGGCCTCTTCGCAGGCGCTGTCTCCTCCGCCAATCACAAACAGATGTTTGTCTCGAAAAATAGGCGCTGCCCCATCGCACACGGCGCACGCAGTCACTCCCTTTTGCCAAAATTCCCCTTCTCTCGCCCCTGGGATGTCCAGTTTTCTTGCTGCGGCCCCCGTAGCAATGATAAGACAATCTGCAAGCAGCTGCTTCTGTTTGCCGATCACTTTAAAGGGACGGGTTTTCAGATCGACCTCCTCCACATCGTCCATTACGATCTCAGTTCCAAAACGCTCTGCCTGTTTTTGGCATTTGTCCATAAAGTCCGGTCCCTCGATTCCTTCTGGGAAACCAGGAAAGTTTTCCACCTCGGTCGTGGTCATCAGCTGACCCCCCGGAGGCCCTGAATACATCCCTGTAAAGAGCAGAGGCGCCAGCTTGGCGCGTGCTGCATAAATGGCCGCCGTATAAGCCGCCGGACCCGATCCAATAATCACTAATTTTCTTCTTTCCATCTTTTATCCTTTGGAATAAAAAGTTTTAACTCATATTTTGATATTTCAGCTAGTAAAATTGTGTAGCTCGCGTTAAAATCGCCGTACGAGTTAACCAGGTAGTCCGCAACATGAAATGCTAGCAGAATGCGAAGCCTAGACGAGTGCTATGCAAGGAGCCGACAAAGGCGGGAACGCGAAACAGCCGACCCTGCAATAGGGTCGGCGATGCAGCGCGACGTAGCAGAGTAACTCGTCTTTGCGAGCAGTCTGCAGCATTGCATGTTAAGGACTACCTTAAACCAAGGTTTTTGGAATGCGGAGTTTGAAACTGGAGAAACTCTCCAAGTCGATTAAAGGACAATCGATCCTTCATAATATTAACCTGACAATCCCCTCAGGGAAATTTTTTGCGCTTTTAGGTCCTAGCGGATGCGGAAAAACCACTCTGCTGCGACTGATTGCTGGCCTAGAGACCGCAGACTCAGGAAAAATCTATCTTGGGCAGAATGATATCACCTCTCTCCCGATCCACGAAAGACCGATCAACATGGTGTTTCAGAATTATGCCCTCTTTCCTCACATGGACGTTTTTGACAATGCGGCCTACAGCTTAAAGCTAAAAAAAACGCCCAAAGAAGAGATCGAGGCAAGAGTGGTCAAAATTTTGGAAGCGTTCCATCTTAAAGATCACATGTATAAGCTGCCCAACCAGCTCTCTGGAGGCCAACAGCAGCGTGTCGCACTCGCACGCGCCATGATGAATGAACCCGATGTCCTTCTCTTGGATGAACCACTAGCAGCACTTGATCTAAAATTGCGCGAACGGATGCTATTGGAACTGATCGATCTTCAATACAAGCTCCAAACCACTTTTGTTTACGTCACGCACGATCAGTTTGAAGCGCTCACTGTGGCCGACCAGATGGCCATCATGAACCACCATGGCGAAATCGAACAGATTGGAACGCCCAAAGAGATTTATGAATTCCCTCATTCTTCTTTTGTGGCAAAATTTGTAGGGCTAACAAACATCCTGCCCGGCACTTTGCAAAATTTGGAGACCGATCCGGAAATCGCGATCAGCGACCTTGGCCGCTTTAAAATCCACCTCCCCAAAAGAAAAGAGTGGATGAAAGAGGGCGCCGAAGTACTCATGAGCATCCGTCCAGAAAAAATCTTTATTTCGAAAAAAGAGGCCACGCACAATTTTTCCAACCATCTTAAAGGCACTGTGACGGGCATTGTCTATCATGGACGTTCCACGCAATATAATATTCTTCTTAAAAATCAGATGCGCATACAGGTATTTGAACAAAACGAAGAACATTTTGCTCAAGATCCGATTGATTATGACAATGAAGTGAATCTTTACTGGCAAAAAGAAAACTCTGTAATCTTAGAAAAATGAAATTAAAGTTTATTCCTAAGCCTCCTAAATCTGAACTTCCTTTTGCTATAGGCATTCCCGCACTTGTCTGGCAGATGCTCTTTTTCTACGTCCCTCTATTACTACTTCTGATTTCTAGCTTTATCAAAGTCTCCGAAACAGAAACATTTCAAGGATTTACCTTTGAACATATCGGCCAATTTCTCACACCTACCTATCTCAAGGTGATCGCCTCCTCTTTGATTTTGGCAGTGACTAACGTCATTCTCTGTTTTCTGATCGCCTATCCCTTAGCCTATTTCATCGCCTTCAGAGGAAAAAAATATAAAAATCTGCTTCTCTTTTTCCTGATTGTCCCCTTCTGGACCAACTTTTTGCTCCATGTGTATGCCTGGTTCTATGTGCTGGAAAAACAGGGCTTCCTTAATAACTTTTTGATATCGAGCGGCCTGATCCAGCAGCCGCTCCACCTCCTCAACACCCCTTTTGCGATTATGGTCATGATGGTCTACTACTATCTCCCCTACATGGTGCTTCCTATTTATGCCTCTCTAGAAAATTTCAACTACTCTTTGATTGAGGCCTCCTATGATTTAGGCTCCAATTTTTTCCAAACGTTTAGAAGGATCATGCTGCCTCTGACACGCCGCGGGATCTTGGCAGGCTTTTTTCTTGTCTATGTCCCTTCTTTTGGCGAATTTGCGATTCCAGAGCTGATGGGAGGCGACAAACAGATGTTTGTGGGCAATGTGGTCTCAGAATATATTTTAGGGATGGGAACCGGTTCTTTAGGCTCTGCATTCACAATGATCAGCGCAGTTTTCCTCCTCATTAGTATCGTATTCTTTTTTTTCTTGATCAACTCCCTCTTACTTCCAAGGAAAAAGCATGGCTAAAGTCGTGAAAGGAAAAAAAATAGGCGGGTTTTTGACCATGAGCCATCTGGCAGGGGTCTGCATGACCTACCTCTTTCTTTATGTGCCCATTCTTGTGCTTCTTCTCTTTTCTTTTAACGTCGAAAGATTCCCCTCTCCTTGGAAAGGATTCACCTGGAAATGGTATATAGAACTGTTCCAGTCACTCTATCTTTGGAAAGCGTTTGGCAATTCTCTGATTGTGGCTCTATCGAGTACTTGTATCAGCTTGGGCGCTGGCATTTTACTGATTTTCTATGCGGCACAAGGGGGTCGGATCGGTAAATTCTTGACCCTCTTCTATGGCACGCTTGTGGTCCCTGAAACCATTTTAGCCGTGAGCCTTCTCACCTTTTTCACTTCGATCTATATCCCTTTAGGAATGACCACACTGATTTTGGCCCACTCTGTTTTAGGACTGGGCTATGTGATTCCGATGATCTATGCCAAATTTTTGGAACTGGACTACCGTTTGACTGAAGCTTCCTTGGTGCTTGGAGCTACCCCGATGCAAACATTCCGCAAGATCACGCTCCCTCTTTTGAGTCCAACATTGATCCTGACGGCGCTGCTGGTGTTTATTTTGTCCTTTGATGAATTTATCCTGGCCTATTTTACAGCAGGAAGCGCAGGGCAGACCCTTCCGCTCTACCTAATGTCGATGCTGCGCACAGGAGTATCGCCTGTAGTGAATGCGCTTTCTGCTGTGTTACTACTTATGAGCAGCCTATTTGTGTTGATCTTTTTCTCCTTAAAATCACGTGTTAAAATTGTAGGCTATGAAACCGAGTAAATTTTTCATCCGTTTTTTTGTTGTACTTTTCTGGATCGGAATTATCTTAGCTTTTCTCTATTTCCCTAATTTGAAAGTGCTGCCTGAAGAAGAAAATAGCATCGTGATCTTTGCCTGGGGAGACATTTTAGATTCTGATGTGGTCTCCGATTTTGAAAAAAAAACCGGCATCAAAGTCCATTTGAACTACTACTCTTCCAATGAAGAGCTCTTAGTAAAGCTGCGCGCGACAGAAGGCGCTGGATACGACCTGATCATGCCCTCCGATTATAGCGTTGTGCCGATGATTAAAGAAAAGCTGGTCAAAGAGCTGGACCGTTCGCAAATGGATTTTTTCAAATCCTTAAATCCTTCCCTTTTGGGCCATTTTTTTGATCCCGATAACCGTTATTCGGTTCCTTTTTCTTGGGAAGTATATGGCCTGGGCGTGGACAAAGACTATTTTACAAACCGTCCATTTGAGCCCAGCTGGAAGCTGATTTTTGATAAAAATAGCATCGATTATAAAATCTCGATGATCAATGAGCCTTTAGAGGCTGTGACCGTAGCCGGCTTTTATCTCTACAACAAATCGGTCGATTTTTCTCCTAAAGAGTTTGAAGGAATACATCAGCTTTTGAAAGAGCAGCGCGCTTGGGTGGAGGCCTATGCCAATTTTAGAGGCGATTACTTTTTGGCCACACGCAACTGTCCAGTCGCCGTCGCCACTAGTTCGTACATGTGGAAATCGAAAAAACTCTTTCCTTTTATTAAATTTGTGATCCCTCAAGAAGGCACCTATATCACCATTGAAAACTTCTGCATCCCGATTAAGAGCAAAAAAGAAAAAGCGGTCTATACCTTCCTCAACTATATTTTTTCAGCCCAATCAGCAGCGATCCACTTTGAAAATTTTGGTTTTTTTCCTTCGACACTCAGCGGCACTCACCTGATGGAGCTTGATGAAGATGCCAAAGAGCTGATGTTTACTCCCAAGGAAGAATTTGGGAAATTCAAATTTTTCAATCCCACAATTCTCCCAGAGGAAGAACTACATAAGCTCTGGATTGAATTAAAAACTTATTAATAGCGAGGTATTTTATGACAACAGCTGTTGGTCAAGAGCAGGCATTTAGATTATATGAAGAATACGTAAAAGCGTTTCATGCAAAGTATTTTGATATAGAAACGGGGGCCGATGTCAAAGTATCATTAGCAGAGCTAAAAAAACGAATAAAAAAATTAGATCCACACACACGCTTTGATTTTCACCCTAGTTTTAGCCCAGATTTATATGGAATGACCACATCTTCCCTATGTAAATGTAAGGAATAATATGGCAATAGAAGCAGTTCCTGAAAAAAGTATCTTTATAACAGCTATATTAGCAGACGGCAGTGTACCGTTAACAGCTAAAGAATTTGCTAATTTGGGCATTGATCCAAAACAAAATCCCAATTTTGATCTATCTATTACAAGCCAATCTCGACAACTAATTGAATTCTTTAAAAACCATTCTTCTTTTGCTAGTACAGAAAAACTGAGACATTCCCACAGAACATATACAACCGACGGCGGTTTCAAAATAGGTTGTTTTATGGAATTTAATCACATTCTGCTAAGTCTGGGCTACTCATCAGTTACGCATGAAAAAATAAATACACAAAAGATGAAAAGTGAAGCGCAACATCAGGCTGCAGTGATCGCTATTTCAAAAATTCAACTAGGACTTAAAAATTGTGCCAAAAAAGAAGAACATAAAGCAGTTCCAGAACCAGAAAGCGGTCGCTGGTCTATTTAAAGTGAGCTAGGTATTAATATGTCAATACATGGTCTAGACCGGCCCCCCTGTTCAAAAAATCAGATCTAAGCCAATAAATGCTCGGCCACAATAGCAGCCGCAGAGGAACTATTTTTGTGTGCGTGCAGTGCGATGGGCGCCCAAAGAGTAGATGTTTTCTCTTTTAAATATCCCGCATAAATTCCCACTAAGCTCTCCAACAAGATAAGCGGCCGATCCCTATGGGCCCAGCCAAATAAAAGGGCCTGCAGCCCGATTCTGGTTGTTTTATGAACGGTGCTATCAGCGGCTTGTTTTCCGAATAGGCACCCTTGGATAGTGCGTAATTTTTCCTGTATAAACCCTCTATAGAGCACCTCTTCAAAGAGAGGCGTGAGGATACAAATTTGAAAAATAAGCCAAATTGCATAGGACGGATTTTGCAAAGATTGAATGAGTATTGTAACGATTCTTTGTCGATAGTGAGAGGATTTAGTAAGAGAAAAAACGTGAAAAATGATCCCAATTAGGAATCTCAATTTGAACCAGGGAAAGCTGTTTTTCCAATACTCTTTTAGCTGCTCAACCGTTTTATCATTCCAGCTGAACCAAGACTGAATGGAATCCTTTTCTTCAGCTAATAAAGAAAGCGCCGCATTGGCCACCATACAGATGAGCGCCACTTCAGCATTAATCAAAATACAAACGGCCACTCCTGTAGCAACACTATTTTTAACAAGATTTAAATGGGATTCTGAAATCTGAATTTTTTGAGAAAAAGAAACGCTTTGCATTATGAGTGGGAAAGGCGCACCGTTCGATGCGCCTTATAAGAGAAACAGCTTATTTTGCTAATTTTTTCTTTTCGATATAGGCAACAACATCGCCGATCGTTTTGAGCTTTTCAGCATCTTCTTCTGAGATCTCAAAGCCAAAACGCTCTTCAAACGTCATGATGAGCTCTGTCAGGTCCAATGAATCTGCATTTAAATCTTCTACAAACGACTTTTCTAAAGTCACATCTGCAGCATCAACACCGAGCTGTTCTACTACGATATCGATCACTTCTTTATCAATTGACATAACTGTTTCCTTAGTTTTGTCCATTTTATCCTCTCGTTTTTATTCAACAAACAAAAATCACATCACCATGCCGCCATCTACCGTAAGCACCTGTCCCGTAATATATCTAGACTGATCGCTTGCGAAAAAGAGCGCTGCATGGGCAATATCTTGTGGATCCCCCATGCATTTCATGGGTATCTTTTTTAAAATTTCTTCTTTTTGGTTCTCTGTCAGTACACCGGTCATTCGCGTCTTAATAAAACCTGGAGCAATGCAATTCACACAAATGCCGCGCGTCGCTACCTCTTGAGCCAATGCTTTCGTAAACCCAATCATGCCCGATTTAGAGGCAGCGTAATTGGCCTGCCCCGCATTTCCTGTAATCCCCACTACAGAAGAGATATTAATGATTTTTCCAGTTTTTGCCTTGATCATAGGACGAATCAATGCTTGGCAGGTATTATAGACAGATTTCAAGTTTACATCCATCACCTGGTCCCAATCGTCTTCGCTCATTTTCATCAGCAGTCCATCACGAGTAATCCCTGCGTTATTGACCAGAACATCGATATTTCCCCAATCTTTTAAAAGGCGCGCAATCGTTTCTTCAATGGCCGCTTTATCTGAAACATTCACCACCTCCGCACGAAACTCTTGCTCAGGAAGTACTTTATTCTGCTGGAGCTCTCCGAGTACTTCTTGCGCTCTTTCAGGTGAAGTTCCAAAAATAGCCACGCTTGCACCTGCTTTAGCAAAAGAGAGCGCGATCTCTTTTCCAATCCCTGCAGTGCCTCCTGTAATCAGCGCTTTTTTATTTTTAAGTAGATGCATGAACCTATCCCAATATTTGAAAATTTTTATTTTTAAAATATTTTTTCATATATTTTAGACTCTCTTCGCAGCACATACTTAAATAAGTAGGGCAAGAAGCGAGTCTAAAAGATGTGGAAAAAGAGTTAAAAAGCATGTTTTTAGAATGTTGGGATAGGTTCATAAACCTCCTCCTCAAAATGAAGACTGTTTAAATCATCAGTCTTCTCAATATTAAATGTGGTCGCCTCAGGAGCGATTTTCTTGTTCATTCCCATAAGCGTTTTGCCAGGCCCAATTTCAATAAAAAGATCGATCCCTTTCTCTACCATGGCCCGGATCCCTTGCTCCCACCTAACAGGATGGGTCACCTGAAGGATCATATTATTGCGCATCTCTTCAAGTGAAGAAACATAACCGCCCGGCACATTCATCACAAGCTCAACATTGCTGATCCGCAGTGCCGTGATCAAAATATAGGGCTTTAAACGGTCCTGTGCTTCTTTCATTAGGCCGCTATGAAATGCCCCCGAAACTTCCAAAGGCACTACCCGTTTGGCCCCTTTTTCTTTCAGTGACTGCCCCGCTTTTTCAACCGCTTCTGGCACTCCAGAAATCACGACTTGAAGGGGACAATTCAAATTGGCAACCCAGACCTCTTTTGTTAAGGAAAGGGTCTTCTCCACATCTGCCGCTTCTAATCCTAAAACAGCACTCATGGCGCCCCGATGCTTCAAACAGGCCTCATGCATATATTCTGCACGCGCTTTGACAAGTAAAAGCGCCTCACGAAAAGACAATTTATTGGCAGCCACAAGGGCGGTATATTCCCCTAAGCTTAAGCCTGCCACCACTGCGGGTTTCAGATGAGGAAACTTCTCTTCAAAACAGCGCAATAGGGCCACACTCATGATAAAAATAGAGAGCTGGCTATTTTTGGTCTGTTTTAACTCTTCTGCAGATCCATGAAACATCAGATCTGAAAATTTAGTACGTAATACTAGATCTGCTTCATCAAATATAGCGCGCGCAATAGGAAATTGTTCATAAAAATCTTTCCCCATGCCGGGATATTGAGCGCCTTGACCTGGAAATAAGAGAGCAAATGGTTTATTCATAAGACAAAATCGTTGAACCCCATGTCAGACCGGCTCCAAAAGCAGTGAGAAGCAAATTCTCCCCTTTAGCCACTTTCTTTTCTTTTAGTAACTCGTCCAGTGCAATGCCCACTGAAGAGGCTGATGTATTTCCATATTTATGGATCGTCACATAGACACGCTCCATCGGCACTTCAAATCGTTTGGCAATCGCTTCAATAATACGAATATTGGCCTGATGGGGCACAATCCAGCTAATTTCATCTTCTTTCATTCCTGCCTGCTCCAAACACTCTTTGGACGATGACTCCATTCTGCGCACTGCATGTTTAAACACCTCTTTGCCGCCCATTTTAATCGTATGGAGCTGTTGCGCGACCGATTCTTGGGATGCAGGCATACGCGACCCCCCTGCAGGCATGATCAGAATATCTGTCTGATTGCCATCGCACCCTAAACAGGTGTTACGAATCCAAAGCCCCTTGCCTTTAGCAGATACAACGCATGCTGAGGCCCCATCGCCAAATAAAACACAGGTATTGCGGTCTTTGTAGTTCACAATCGAAGAGAGCTTTTCAGAGGCTACCACTAAAATATTTTGATACAATCCCGATTCCACATAAGCTTTAGCCAAGCTCAAAGCATAAATATAACCAGTACAGGCTGCCTGTAGATCAAAACCGGCCGCCTTCTCTGCTTTGAGTTTAGATTGCAGGATACAGGCAGTGCTTGGGAATATATAATCGGGCGTCAAAGTGGCCACTAATATAAGGTCTAATGCTTCCGGTTTCATTTTAGCCGCTTTTAAAGCCCGTTTCGCCGCCTCAAAGCCAAGATCTGAGGTAAATTCATTATCGGCAGCAATACGCCTTTCTTTCATTCCCGTACGCGTCACAATCCATTCGTCCGATGTTTCTACAAGCTTTTCGAGATCTTGATTGGTCAAGACTTTACGAGGCAAATAAGACCCAGTACCAATTATTTTAGCTTTTTTCACAAAACCTCAAAAAAAATATTATCTTACCAATTTTAACTCGTTTCTTAAAAAAATAAAAGTGGAATTTCTGGGTACTGTGCTGATATCTTATAGTAATATGGCAAAATACCCTAATGAACTTTCAACTTTAATTAATTATTTCAAAAAATTGCCTGGAGTCGGGGCTAAAACGGCAGAAAGGTTTGTATTTCAACTTTTAACTTGGTCTCCGGAGGATTTAAAAAATTTTTCACATCTGGTCAGCACATTAAAAAATCAAATTCAATTTTGCACCCAGTGTGGCTGTTTTATGTCTGGGACCACCTGCGATTTTTGCGATTCGACTAAAAGAGACCCGCACCTGATCTGTCTGATTTCCTCGCCTAAAGATGTTTATGCGCTGGAGCAGACCCGCACCTATAAAGGGCTTTATCATGTGATTAGAACCACTCTTTCCCCAATAGAAGGGAAAGGACTCGATCCGCATCAACTCGAAAAGCTGAAACAGCGTCTGCGTCAAATGAAAGTACAAGAAGTGATTTTAGCATTAGATTCCACACTTGAGGGCGATGCTACAGCGCTCTACCTTAAAGAGCAGCTCAGTAAAGAAGGTGTGAAGATTTCGCGCCTTGCTTTTGGGATTCCGATTGGCAGCACTCTTGAGTATATCGACAGCACCACTCTAGGTCGTTCCTTCTCCGGCCGCCACTCCTTTTAATTAATAATTAAAGTCGATTAACGTGCCCATGCCCGCGTGCCCGTGCCCGAAAAATCGAGGGCAGCGGGGAACGCGTAGCAGTTCCCGACTATTCTAACAAAAATTTTATTGTTTTTATTTGTTGACATTGTACATAATACCATGTACTTTGAAGGAAGCTAGATTAATGAAAAAGAATGATGTCGAGAAGGAACTCGCAAAGTCTGGGTGGTGGTTTAGTAGGCATGGAGGCAGTCATGACATCTGGACAAATGGAGAGAGACATCAAGCTGTGCCGCGACACAAAGAAGTTAACGAATACACGGCAAAGAAAATTTTAAAAACAGCAAAAGAAAATCCGCCAAAGGTTAAATAATAGAGGTAGTATGGAATTAGAAGGGAAAATATGGAAAAAAGGCAAGTTTTGGATAGTTGAAGTACCTTCATTAAATATATCGACACAAGGAAAATCTAGAAAAAATGCTTTGGCTATGATTAAGGATGCTGTTTATGAACTCATGCAAAGTTATTTTGATCATTTAAGCGATCAATTCAAAATTGATGTGCATGACTACAAAGAAGATCATTTTGGATTGATTAGCAATGACAATAAAATGCTTTTATCTTTTCTATTAATTAGACAAAGGGAAGAAAGTGGTTTAACAATTCGTGAAGCTGCTGGACGTATTAAATCAAAAAATCCCAATGCCTATGCACAATATGAAAATGGAAAAATAGATTTTTCCATTAATCAATATGAAAAATTAATTCGCGCAGTTAGCCCTGGCCGATCTTGCGTATTAAGAGTGACATAAACATCTAATCCGGGCAAGGGCACGTTTTAACAAGTTTGCAATTTTCTGACCGCTTCCTTATAATTCCGGGAATTGATTATGCAAAAGAAACTTCTGATCTGTCTTTCTCTCATTGCATTTACCGCAATCGATCTGCCAGAAGCGCACAGCGGAACTGTCGGTCCTGCCATGGCGGCTGCCGTGGAAGTTTATGAACAGCAGCCGATTGCAAAAATCGATGTGCTCATTGAAAATTTGCCGCCAGGATCTACTTTTGACCCCAAAACTGTTCTCACAAAATTGAAATCTAAAGAAGGCGACCCCTTTTCTCAAGTCACATTTGATAGCGATCTTAAAACATTGGCCGAAGAATATGACCGCGTCGAACCGCAAATCGAAGTCTATAATCAGCAAGTCTATATTACTTTGCGCATCTACTTGAGACCTGTGATCGAAGCGCTCCGCTGGCATGGGAACCATTATTTAAGTACAAAAACGCTACAAAAAGAATTAGGCATTAAACCCAACTCCATATTTAATCGCCTCGCTTTCAATAAAGCGTTTAATAAACTCAAAGAAATGTACCTGAAGAAGGGTTATTTCGAGTCGCAGCTTTCTTATGATGCCACTCAAGATCCCAAAACAGGAAAAGTGGTCATCGATATCAATATCATTGAAGGCCGCTCAGGCCATGTGGACGACATCGTATTCAAAGGGTTTACACCCGATGAAGAAGCCGCCCTGCTGGAGGCGATTTATACAAAAAAATATTACCTTCTCTTTAGCTGGTTTACCGGTTTTGGAAATTACAATGAAGAGGCGGTCGAGCAGGACCGTCTGACTATCTATAACTTCTTGCAAGATCGCGGCTATGCAGACGCCAAAGTAGACATCCGCATTTTAGAATCTCCCACTAAAGGAAGGATCATTGTTGAAATTGAAACAGAGCGCGGCCAGCTCTACCATTTTGGAAATATAAGTTTCGATGGCAACACACTTTTCTCAGACAAAGAAATTGAAAGAGTTTTTTTAGCTCGCCCAGATGAGGTCTATTCTCCTGAAAAACTGCGCAAAACGGTCGAGGCCGTTAAAGACTTATATGGACGCAAAGGCTATATCGACACCAGCGTCCAATATGAGATGCGCATTGCAGAAGATAAACAGATTTACAATGTGCACTTCCAAATTGAAGAGGGACAGCCCTATAAGATCGGCCTGATTCGTGTGATTGGCAATGTGCAAACAGAAACGCGCGTCATTTTAAGAGAATCTCTTCTTATTCCTGGAGAAACATTTGATTCTTTGCGTTTGAAAGCAACTCAGATGCGCCTCCAAAATATGGGCTATTTCAAAAGCGTTAACGTCTATGCCGTACGCACCCAAGATGACCTCTCATTAGGCGACAATTATCGCGATGTTTACATTGAGGTAGTAGAGACAACAACGGGAAATATCAGTCTCTTTACAGGATTTAGCTCTGCGGACAATATCTTTGGCGGTTTAGATCTCACAGAAACAAATTTTAATTACAAGGGCATCACGCGGGTATTCCGAAGAGGTCTAGGAGCTGTGCGCGGAGGTGGCGAATATTTGCATGCACGGGCCAGTTTTGGTGTGAAGCAGAGAAGCTATTCTGTCTCTTGGCTCACTCCCTATTTTTTAGAAACTCTATGGCGGTTTGGCTTTGAAGTGAATGCCACTCATAGCGAACTGCAATCTAAAGACTACGATATCGATACTTATGGGCTCACGGTTTACGCTTCCTATCCCCTCACACCCTATTGGACGTTTGGCACAAAATACCGGATCCGCAATGCAGACATTAGTGTCGATCTGCCTTCTAAAAAAGAAGAAAGACAACAAGATCGCGGCAGCGGCATTATTTCTGGACTCGGCGCCTCGATCGGCTATGATTCCACAGATAGCGCGCTTAAACCCCATAATGGGCTGCGCAGCCTACTCGATGCAGAATTTGTCGGGATTGGCGGCCATGCCACCTTCTTTAGGACTGCTTTCATCAATAACTGGTACACACAGCTCTGGAGAAAAGGGATCATGAAATACCATTTTGATGTCCGGTTTATTTTGCCCTTCTGGACCACCAATACAGCCTTAAAAATCCCGATCAGCGAGCGTTTTTTCCTAGGCGGTGTGGGCTCTGTGCGCGGTTATCGCGACTTTGACTTAGGCCCTCACTTTGCCAATAGAGATCCGACAGGAGGCATCAGCTCGTCTCTCATTTCAGTAGAATATTTACAGGAAGTATTTAAATTTTTAGACCTTTTTGCGTTTATCGATGCCGGTAGCGTCTCGCTTAATCGGTTTGACTTAGGCACTTACCGCATGAGCTATGGTTTTGGCGCCCGTGTCGATGTGATGAATAAGCTCCCCCTGATACTCGGCCTTGGTTTCCCTGTAAATCCAAAAAATAAACATCAGGTGCGCCGCTTCTTCTTCTCCATGGGAGGACAATTTTAATTTTTTTTTGATAAATCTTGCTAAAGTAAGCAAATTTTTGCTGCGAAATATGCCAAGAAATTAGACAATAGACACCATTAACTTTTTTATTTTAAGGAGAATTTCGATGTATCAGTTACTAGTCACCCTGCTTCTTTGTTTTGGATCTTTTGCAGCAGCACAGGCCGCAGACACAAAAGGTCAGATAGGGATTGTAAACTTTTCTTCATGCATGACCGAATCAAAGTTGGGAAAAAGAGAGCAAGCCTCTTTTGAAGCTTTGAAAAAACAGATGGCCTCTCTACTCGAAGATACAGAAAAACAGCTCACCGAAATTTCTGCCAAATTTAACGATCCAGAATACATGGACGGTCTTTCCCCTGAAGCAGAAGAAGAGCTCAAAAATAAAGCCCGTTCTCTCAATGAAGAGATGAACCGCTATCAAAATCAATATTATCAAGTGCTCAACCAAGCCAATATGAAAATTTTGCAAGGGGTGAGCGCCACCATCCAAGCCGCATCTGAGAAAATTGCCAAAGATAAGCAGCTTTCCATGGTGATGAATAAAGAGGCCTGCTTTTTCTATGCTCCAGTACTCGATGTCACAAGTTTAGTCGTCAATGAAATGGATAAAAATTTTGATATTGAAATGAAAAAGTTATCAGCTGTTGCAGAAAATAATGCCGCACCAGCGCCTGCTCTAGAGAAAACTAATGAGTCTAAAAAGAAATAAACAGTTTAGCTTAGCAGAACTTGCAGCCCTTACTCAAGCCGAGGCAAAAGGAGACTTGCATTACGTCATCACTGGTGTGAATGACCTCGATTCTGCAGAAGCTGAAGATGTTTCATTTCTTGCCAGTCCCCGTTATATCAACGCCATGCGCGCCTCTAAAGCGGGGATTGTTTGCGTGCAGAGGGAGATGGCCTCTGAAGAGAAGAATTTCATCATTTCAGATCATCCCTCAAAAACTTTCCAACAAATTGTAGAACTGTTTTTTCCTCCCGCATCTCTTACCGGATTTAAACAGATCCATCCCACTGCTGTGGTGCATGAAAGCGCCCTCATTGGTGAAGGGGTCCATATCGGGCCTTATGCAGTCATCGATCAGGGAGCTAAAATTGGAAACAATACTCACATCGGCGCTTTTGTTTTTGTGGGGCAAGAAACCACTATCGGAGAAGACTGTTTATTGCATCCGCACAGTATTGTGCGTGAGCGGTGCACGGTCGGCGACCGAGTGATCTTGCAGCCTGGTGCTGTGGTCGGCTCCTGTGGTTTTGGATATGTGACAAATGAAAAAGGAGCCCATGTCAAATTAGAACAGCTAGGCACCGTGATCATTGAAGACGATGTGGAAATCGGGGCTAATACCACTATTGACCGTGCCAGATTTAAAATTACCAAAGTGGCCAAAGGTTCTAAAATCGATAATCTGGTCCAGATCGCACATAATGTTGAGATCGGACCGTATAATTTAATTGCAGCGCAAACTGGCATTGCCGGCTCGGCAAAAACAGGAAAATATGTGTTGATGGGTGGGCAAGCAGGTGTGGTGGGCCATTTAGAAATCGCCGATGGCACTATGATCGCCACACGCGGAGGAGTGAGCAAAACATTAAAAACAGGCGGGAAATATGCAGGCGGCCCTGTGATGCCGCTGAGTGAGTATAACCGCCAGCAAGTGCACTTAAGAAAAATTCATGAATACGTGGAAAAAATTGCGGAACTTGAAAAGAGAATCGCTGAACTTGAAAGTTTCAATTTAAAATAAAGCGTTCCGTTGGATAGAATGGAACGGATCAATAAAATCTGTAAACCAGAGAGGTGAAATTATGGCAGACCAAACAAATCCAGTTTTTAGAGCACAGTTCCTTGGAGAAGTTCTTCATGTTCAATATAAAGAAGACAACGATATAGATAACTTTGCTTTAGATAAGAAAAACATCAAATTAGCCGTTTCCGCAAGAAGTTGGGCAGTTCTTTATTTAGGAATCACTCTTGCAAAAACAGCTGCAGAGCTTGTTAGTTATGTAGCAACCTTGGCGATTAACAAATCAATTAACGCTTTTGTTCCTACTAAATATGCAACAACAGCGAGAAACTTTGTTGGTATCCAACTGACTAGCCATGATTTTTATAGAGGAACTCTCTTCGCCCAATTGATAAGTGCTAAATATTGCGCTCTGTTTGCCATCAATCCTGCATGGGCATTTACAGAACAATTAGCGAAAAAAGAACTTGGTGTCACTGCTAAATATATTGGTACAGAATATAAAGTAGGCGAAGCTCCTGACTTCAGACTATCATCTAATTATTATAAGCCCTTTAGCGGTCCTTGGTTAATTAGAGCATAAGTTTGAAAATCTTTTTTAAGAAAGAAAAAGATGAAGAGGTCAAGGTTCTTGACAATCCCTGTGAAGGATGCTGGGTCCATCTCGATGAGGCTACTAGTAGCGATCTCAATGAATTGGGAAAACTCATTGGAATGGACTACAGCGACCTTCAGGACTGTCTTGATAAGTATGAAATTCCCAGGATTGAGAAGGTGGATCACCATGTCATGTTTTATACACGGTATCCTACCGATCAAGAAGTGGGGCTTTATACTTCAACCTTGACCATGATTTTGACCCGCCATTTTCTGGTCACTATATCCCCGCATCGTTGCCTTTTAATAAAAAATTTCCTTAGCCAGAAGAATTTCTCTTCCACTCTTGAGCCGAAAAAACTGCTCATCCAGCTACTTTTCAAAATCAATCAAGAGTTCACCAGCCAGATCCGACGCTTGCGCTATAACATTTTAAGTGCGGAAAAAGAGATGGCCCATGTAGACAGTGAAGACATCACAGTTCTGATCAAAAACGAAGAGATCTTAAATCAGTACTATTCCAGTTTGATTCCGATACGGACATTGATCGATGGGATCCGCAGCCTTAAATATACAACCTTCGATGAGCAAGAATTAGAATCGCTTGAAGACCTGTTCAACTCGGTCAAACAATCTGAAGAGCTATGCAATATCGTGCTAAAAAGCATCCGTTCCTTGCGCGATTCCTATCAGAGCATGTTTGCCAATAATTTGCACAAAACAATCAAGCTCCTGACAGCGCTCACGATCATTCTGAATATCCCCACCATGATTGCCAGCATCTATGGCATGAATATGAAACTGCCTTTTGTGGAGCATCCGTACGCCTTTGAGCTTGTCATTGCCGTCATTCTGATCGTTTCAGCCCTTGGCTTTTACCTTTTCAAACGCAAAAAATGGATGTAAGATAAGAGATTAACCACATCCTGTCTATCCTACCGCTTTAGCGATCCTATATATCTTGTTTTCCTGAAAAAAATAAACAGGATGAAGAAGATCGCTAACGCGGCAGGATAAGCAGGATATCTTGAAATTCAAATCAAGAGCATTGCAGGGTTTTCAAGATATTGCTGCACTGTCTTGAGAAATTTAGCCGCATCGGCCCCATCAATCACGCGATGGTCTACAGAAAGCGTCAACGTCATCACTTTCCCCGGAACCACCTTTCCCTCTTTCACAACAGGCTTCTCTTCAATGCCCCCTACAGCCAAAATGGCAGCTTGCGGAGGATTGATCACCGCAATGAAATTAGAAATGCCATACATACCCAAGTTAGAAATCGTAAAAGAGCCGCCTGTATACTCTTCTTTGGCCAGCTTCCCTTCGCGGGCCCGCGCCGCTAACTGACGCACTTCAGCCGCTATCTGCCCCACATCTTTATAATCGGCATGGCGCACAATCGGCGTGATGAGACCGGCCTCCAAACTGACAGCGATCGAAATATCGATCGTTTTAAACCGAATAATGGTGGAATTAACAGAATTAAACCCGCTATTGATATGTGGATGCACTCTAAGCGCTAGCGCTACCGCTCGCACTATTAGGTCATTGACGCTCACTTTAATGCCCACAGCTTTAAGCTGCTCACGCACTTCAGCTAAATTTTCTGCATCTACCTCTTGTGTCACATAAAAATGGGGAATAAACGTCTTCGATTCTTGCAAACGGCGCCCCACGATTTTTCGCATGGGTGAAAGCGGTTCTTCTTCATAAGTCCCTGGTGCTACAGTCGGCATCTCACTGCGCCCAAATGCCACCACTCCTTCAGGCTGTCCTAAATCCAGATCTCGGCTCATCACTCGTCCACGCGGACCAGACCCTGCCACTGTACTAATATCAATTCCTTTTTCTTTGGCTAATTTGCGCGCTAAAGGAGAGGCAGGCACCATGCCTTTAATCGGCTCAGAAGCCGTCTGAAATTTGTAATGAGGCAGTGGCGGCTCAGGAACAAATGCAGGCTGCTGCATTCCTGGCCCTGCGGTTTTTACCACTACAGCTTCAGGGGTAGGGGCCGTTTTAGGCTCTTCTTTTTTTTCTTCTTTTTTTGTTGGAGCAACGCCTTCTGGTTTATATCCCTCAATCGATTCATTTGCTTTTTCTGTAAAGATTGCTACAGGTTCATTCACCATCGCCATCCCTCCTTCTGGAACTAAAATCTTCCTTAAGTAACCCTCATCAAGCGCATTATGCTCCACCGTGGCTTTATCTGTTGCCACTTCAAACAGCGTATCGCCCACTTTCACATGGGATCCTTCTTTCACACGCCACTTCACAATCGTCCCTTCTTCCATCGTAGGCGACAATTTAGGCATTGTAAGCGTGAACGGCATAATCCCTCTTACTCTAAAACTTTCAAAATAGCATCGACGATTCTTTCTTTGGTAGGCATTGTTTCTTTTTCCAACACCTTGGAATAGGGCATCGGTGTCTCTCTTTGGCAGACGCGCACCAGCGGCGCATCTAAAAAGTCAAAACAGTGCTCCATGATCTGAAATCCCACCTCTGCTGCTATCCCTGTAAAAATATGGCCTTCCTCAACAATCACACAGCCATGGGTCTTACGCACAGAATCTGCAATTGTCGTAATATCCAGCGGCTTAATGGTCCTTAAGTCGATCAGTTCTACATCGATCCCCTGTTTTGCGAGCTCTTTGGCTGCCTGCTCGCAGAGAAGCACCATCCGGCCATGCGAAACTAAAGTGATCTGCCTGCCCTCTTTCACAATCCGCGCCTTGCCAATAGGCACCAGATACTCCGCTGTCGGAATCTCCATTTTATCGCCATATGAGAGCTCATTTTCTAAATAGAAAACAGGATTATTGTTCCGTATGGCCGATTTCAGTAGTCCCTTAGCATCGTATGCATTACTTGGCGCTACAATGATCAACCCTGGAAGATTTCCATAGAGCGCTTCTACACAGTGCGAGTGCTGCGAAGAGACCTGTGCTGCAGCTCCATTGGGCCCTCGAAACACAATCGGCACCGAGAACCGGTTTCCAGACATGTAATACATTTTAATCGCATTGGAAATAATCTGATCACATCCCACAAACGAGAAATTAAAACTCATGAACTCCACCACAGGACGCAATCCACACATGGCCGCGCCCACACCCAGTCCTGCAAATCCGAGCTCAGAAATCGGCGTATCGATCACGCGATGAGGCCCCCACTTATCTAACATCCCCTTTGTGACCTTATAGGCGCCATTATATTCTGCCACCTCCTCGCCCATAACAAAAACGCGCGGATCACGCGTCATCTCTTCATCTAACGCTTGCCGAATCGCTTCACGTATTTCTACAACTTGCGTACTCATGGAGCAAAAACATCCTCTTCTAAAGTCATGGGGTCCGGCCAAGGACTCTCTTCTGCAAATTTTAATGCTGCCAGCACAATCTCTTTCTGCTCTTTATCCATTTGCTGATATTTTTCTTCATCAATCATTCCTGCCGTGGTAAGCACCTTTAGCATAATAATCAGCGGATCACGCTCCATACACTTTTTGAGCGCGTCTTTACTGCGATAAAGTGCCGGATCTGAAATAGAATGGCCACGAAATCTCTCTGTCATCACTTCTACTAAAACAGGGCGGGACTCTTTTTTGACCTCATCAAATACATGCTGAAATCCTGCATAACAGTTAAAAAAGTCCATGCCATCAAAGGTATAGCCTTTCATGCCAAAACTGGGCGCTTTTTTCTCCGCAATCGGCTCCACCGAAATCGCACGGTCCACATGAGTCCCCATCCCCCACTCATTATTTTCAATCACATAGATGCAGGGCAGATCCCACAGTGCAGCCAAATTAAGCGATTCATGGAATGACCCTTGGGCTACTGCGCCATCGCCTAAAAAACAGACAGACACATCCCGCTTTTTCATTTTCTCAAGACCTGCCACATTTTTTTGATAATTGATCGCAAATGCGGCGCCTGTTGCAATGGGAATCTGTCCCCCTACAATCCCAAAACCGCCCAACATCGTCTCTGTAAAAAAATGCATTGAACCGCCACGGCCCTTGGCATTCCCTGTCGCCCGCCCGAGGAGTTCCGCCATCAGTTCATTGGGTGTGGCACCCAAAAGAAGCGCTAACGCATGACAGCGATAAGAGGTGATCCACCACTGCTCATGGCCCATCACACCGATAGCAGCCGTTTGCACCGCTTCTTGCCCCATGTAAGAATGGAAAAAACCGCCAATTTTCCCTTGCAAATAGGCGCCTTCCGCACGCAGCTCAAAATTGCGGATGAGCAACATCTGCTTCAAATAGCGAATAAGATTTTCCTTGCCCAGCGTCGCAATGACCTTGGCCGTATCATGCGGAAAAAAATGGGATTCAGCAGCCGCTTTTTTCTTCATTGAAAATCAATAACCGAGCCCCGGCGGAGCATTGGCCGTCTTGCTAGAATCTTGGATGATATGAGGATTATTAGTTGTGGGCACAAGACGCAGACTATCATCTGAATGAGCCTGAAAACAGCTTGAAAATCCGACCATTCCAAAGATAAACAAACAGATTAAAATTGAATTTTTTATCATGGCAGTTTCTCTAGTTCCTTGTTGGCAGTATATGCCAAGGCGCTATTTTTTCTCGATTTTTTCTTCGGATGCAGAGCTAGGTATTCTAGATAACTTTTACAGGAGCGCAGCTTCATCTCTTCGAAACGTTCCAGAAATTTTTTGGCTATAGACGACGAATCTAAAAGAACCGCATTTTCCTCGTTGCGCAGCTCTGCATCGTAGGTGAAATTAAAAGAGCCTGTCCAGACAAGATGATCGCCAAAAATGCAAAATTTATCATGCATAAGCCCCTTCCGACTCTTTCCACTCGCTGCAAACGTCACGGGACCGTCCCAGACAAAAAGAGGCACCTGCCCCTTGGAAAGACGGTGCAATGGAGAGCGTGTTTTAATAGAGACTGGATCCACAATTAATTCCACCGCGACTCCCCTCTCTTTTGCCCGCTCTAAAGCGCGTGCAATTTTAGTGTGCGAAATCGAGTAAACAGCCACCCTAATGCTCTTTTGTTCTTGATCGATAAGCCCTATGAGACGCTCTGCCAAATGGTCTTGTGGAGAAAAGAAAACTTCGCAGGGCGCCGCGCAAAAAATCACTCCCTGACATATAATGAAAACAGAAAATAAAAATTTAAACATCAACTAGAGTCTACTCATGCAGCTTATTTATTACGACACAGAAACGACCGGAGTCCGCAGCGACCAAGACAAAATCATCGAAATTGCCGCTTACAATTCCCTTACTAAAGAGACCTTTTCCCATCTTATTAACCCAGACGTTCCTATTCCCAAAGAAGCCACACAGATCCATCAAATCACAGACGAGATGGTCCAAAATGCGCCCTCCTTCAAAGAGATCGGACAGGCTTTTATCGATTTTTGCGGTCCCCAGGCCATCCTTATCGCCCATAATAACGATAGCTTTGACCTCCCCTTCTTAAAGAGTGAAATGCAGCGCCATGGCCTAGAGCTGCCGCCCTGGCCCGCGATTGATAGCCTAAAATGGTCCCGTAAATACCGCCCCGACCTCCCCCGCCATTCCCTCCAGCATCTCCGTGAAGTCTATGGTATTCCCTCGAATCAGGCCCATCGAGCCCTCAACGACGTGATGGTTCTTTATCAAGTGTTTTCTTTAATGATCGATGACCTCTCTCCTGCCCTTGTCCTAAAACTGCTCTCTACCTCTACCCAGCTTGAACGGATGCCCTTTGGCAAATACCAAGGCAGGCCCTTTTCTGATGTCCCTAGAGACTATGTAGCCTGGCTCAGTTCTAGCGGCGCTTTAAACAAACCAGAAAACAATCAATTAAAAGAAATATTTGAAAAACTAAATCTACTTCCTTCCTTATAAAATTAAAATATTATTTATTACGAAACTTAACAGATTCTCTTTACAATATATTAACAATTGTATTATAATTTTTATCAGTTACTTAACTTTAATTTTATAAATAAAAGGAGATAATATTATGTCATTCATTAAAACACTTAGCGAGACTTCCTTTGCAGCTAGCCACAATGGCACTGCCGAGTTAGATCTACGCACTGATTTTAGAAATGCCTTAGCACCAATCGTAAATAAAGAATTCGTGCGAGATTATAGAAAGACCTTAGCACCAGTTGCTAAATCGCGCTTAGATAGAATCCAAGATAGCGTAAACAATGCTATTGATAATATTCGCAAACAACCTGTTTTCAATGCCCCACACCCATCTGATAAATTACGAAGACTTTGTATCGTAACTTCAGCTGTTGCACTTTCTGCAACTATTGTGAAAGCTTGTATGGTCGGCTTTGCTGCGGCTTTCTTAGCTTTAACGCCATTTAATATCGTATTCTTAGCTGCTGTAGCACTCATGCTACTCGCTACGATTGCGCAATTAATTAAAATTCGTAATAACTTTAGCCGTATAGGACTTGCACAAAATTTCATCCGCAGATTTTTACAAGTAGCTGTACCTGTAACTGCACCTACAATCGTTGTGCAAGAGATTACGAGTGCTGGACACAAAATCAGCACACTTTTCTCTAGAAAACCCAGAGCACAGGGATAAGGCATAAATGCCTAACAAAAGGATCGGGAAAACCGATCCTTTTTTTTGATTAGAATGTAAAGATTTTATTTAAAGGAGAATATATGGATAGTAGTTATCGCATCACAGATCGACTTGAGACTGGTCACACTCCAGTTGTGATAGATTATTCTGCAGATCGAACTTCAGAGGTTGTTCGGGACAGGCTGCAAGCCAATCAGAATGGCGACATTCAAATGTCTAAAAAATCTGGCTATTTACTCAATTTGGCCGCATGCCTAAGCTTTTTCCCAGTTTTGAAAATTGTCATAGCCAGTTTTGCACTCTCTGCTTTTGCTTTGACGCCTCTCAATATCGTATTACTGGCTGCTTTTGCCCTCGCTTTACTTGCTTCTATCATTACCTTAATTGAAAAACGGGGCACTTACAACTCTATGGGAGCATTCAAACTAATATTGACTAATTCACTCGCTGTTGCACTTTCATTCATCAGCGTCCCTCTCCTTGCTATCGCCCTAATCGCAAAATTCACTAAAAACAGATATGAAGTTCTCAGCTCTAAACGTGCTAAATTACCAAAAGATTATTTAAGCTATTCTTATGCAGAACCAGTGCGTAGAGTAAACGCAAACTACGTGCAACAAGTTTTGTAACTTATTAACCTGTTGCGATGATCGGGGTCTCTTCTTTATGGGCTTTAGTGCGGTAGAGGGTTTCCCACATCAGCTTAAAACCATCGCAGGTTTTTAGAAGCTCATCTTTGGTTCCAACAGCGATCAGTTCGCCGTTTTCTAAATAGAGAATTTTATCTGCATGCTCAATGGTGGCCAGCCTGTGAGCAATCACAATCTGTGTCACCTGGCCATGTAGATGAGAAATGGCCAATTTAATCCGATTTTCAGAAACTGAATCTAAGGCCGATGTGGCCTCATCTAAGATCAAAATCGGCGCCTTTTTTACCAGCGCGCGCGCAATCGCTAGCCGCTGCTGTTGGCCCCCAGATAAATTCTGCCCTGCTTCGGCAAGCATCGTGTCATATTTTTGCGGCAATCTGCAAATAAACTCATCAGCATAGGCCCTTTTAGCCGCACTTTCAATTTCATCTCGGGGAAAATCCCTTCCGAAAGCGATATTGGCAGCCACGCTATCAAAAAATAGAAATGGTTTTTGCGAGACAAAAGCGATATTGTCGCGCAATGACTTTTGGGTATAGGCATTCAGTGGTTGTCCATCGAGGCGGATCTCGCCTTTGCCCACATCATAGAGTCGCGGCAGAAGCTGCACTATGGTCGATTTTCCGGCGCCTGTCGGCCCTACAATGGCTATTGTCTCTCCTTTGTTAATGGTGAAACTCACATTTTTAAGCACCCAGTCGCCATGGTAGCGGAACCAGACTCCATCAAACTCAATTTTCTCTTTAAATGCAGTGAGAGTTGCCGCTCCATCTTTATCTTCGATATTTGGCTTTAAATGGAGCACTTCAAACATTCTTTCGGCAGCTACAATGCCCCTTTGAACGTTCGCATTTTCTTCAGCAAATTTTTTGACAGGCTCGTAGGCAAGATGCAGTAGCCCGCAAAATACGATCAATTGCGAGACAGCCATGCCCAATGTGTAGAGGCCAAATAAGACCACAATCGCAAGGCATAGGGTAGTGATCGCATGCAAAATAGGACGGGTCAACAGGCCATATTTAGCTGTTTTACTTTCTAAAACAGCCATGCGGTCATTCTGTTCTTTGTATTTTTTAAAAGAGAATGCCTCCATAGAAAAGATTTTGACTGTCTGAATACCGGCAAGAAAGTCGATTAACACAGAGGCAAAACGTTCTTGATTGGAGAGCAACTGGCGGGAAACACGCTTGACCCGTTTTGATAGAAACACGATTGGAATAATGATAAAAGGCAGCCCTATAAAAATGACCAGTGACAATTTCCAAGACAGGTAAAAACAGGCCCAGAGGCAGTACATAAGCGTAAAGGGAGTTTGCAAATAGTTGGTCAAACAGGAGTTGATCGAAGAGGAAATCTGTCCTGCATCGCCCACCACTCTAGAAGAGAGGCTTCCAATATTGTGCTGCTGATAAAAGCTCATGGGGAGTGACTGGATATGTTCAAAATATTGTTGTCGCAAATCACGACTAATGCGGATCGAAAGCAGCTGGGTCGTATAGCGGCTTGCAAAAAGCCAGACTGCTTTAAACACTGCCACAGCAAATAGCACAATGATGAGACTGGTTAAATTATTGGCAAATTTAAAATGCTGTTTGGCTTTATTCAGAATCCAGCCTAAGGGATTCATTTTTTCATTTTCAGCTAGGAATGCAGAGGCACGCTGTTTTGTGATCTCCCCCTTTCCTTCTGTATCGATAGTACCCCAGCGCTGATTGACCTCTTGAAGGGTCACCGCATTTTTTGGAGCATCTGGTTTTTCAGCAAATAGTTTAAAGAAATCGGACCCGGAGCTAGACATGATCCCCAAAGCAAACATCTCCATTGAGGAAGCAACGGTCAACGCGAATAGCGTTAAAAATGTGACGATGAGCAGAGAGAGATGCTTGCGATTGCGCAAGGCTGCTTTCAGAAGTAGTTTCATGGACCTATCCAACTAAAAGAAAACTTTGATTTTTGAAGAATTTTTTCATAGATTTTAGAACCGCTTCGCAGCACATACTTGGATACGTAGGGCAAGAAGCGGTCCTAAAAGATATGGAAAAAGATCCAAAAAGCATGTTTTTCATTTTAGTTTGGATAGGTTCATGGACCTTAACGAGTGAAACTCTCTTTATACTATACTGGAGGCTTCTCTTCTAGAATAAATTTGCCCATTTGACGAAATTTTAGATAACGCTGTTCTAAAAGGGCTTGGGGCGAAATATTTTTTAATTGTTCCCATTCTCTCAAAATGTATTCTTTGACATCTTGATAGACAGAGTCTGGGTCATAGTGGGCGCCTCCCTGAGGTTCATCAATAATTGTGTCGATAATGCCTAAGGAAAGCAGATTTTCTGGAAACATTTTGAGAGCGGCGGCTGCCAATTCTTTCTTTTGCGCATCTTTCCATAAAATCGATGCACAGCCTTCAGGAGAAATCACCGAATAGAAAGAATGTTCTAGCATCGCGATCCGATCGCCCACCCCGATGCCGAGCGCTCCACCCGAACAGCCTTCTCCAATCAAAACAATGATGATCGGAGTTTTTAACCGCGCCATTTCTGATAAATTTTGGGCAATCGCCCACCCCTGCCCTCTTTCTTCTGCGGCAAGTCCAGCAAAAGCGCCCGGCGTATCAATCAGAGAAAGCACTGGTAATTTAAATTTTTCTGCTAGACGCATGCAGCGGAGTGCTTTGCGATAGCCCTCAGGATAGGGAGAGCCAAAATTACGATAGAGACGGCTTTCTGTATCACATCCCTTTTCTTGAGCGATCACTAAAAATTTTACATTTCCAATACGGCATAGTCCTGTAATGATGGAACGGTCGTCGCGGTAGAGGCGATCGCCAAAAAGCTCTGTAAAATCTTTACACAGCGTGGCGATATAGTCGATAGCACGCGGACGTGAGGTGTGGCGGCAGATCAGAACGCGCTGCCATGGCGTGAGCTCAGAATAAACTTTCTTTTTTAGCTGCTCTAATTTTTTTTCTAGCTTTTCAATCTCCTCATCTGACCAGAGAGCATTGATCTTATTTTGCTCTTTGACCTCGATAAGGGTCTTTTCATACTCTTTGATCTGTTTTTCGTGTGCTAACATAGGTTTACCTCGGTGAGGCCACCTCCGTTCCAGGAAGTTTTGCCTCGCGGTAATCTTTTACAACTAGAACATAGGTAGGTTTTGTAATCACGATAGAAAAAAGTTCTTCTATGTCTTCATGCAATAGGCGGATACAGCCGTCGCTATCATATTTTCCAATTAAGTCGCGGCGTTCAGCCAGTTCTCCCGATTTTTGCGGCATCCAAGGCGCTCCATGAATCCCATAGCCTTTGGACGGAGCGCTCGCGCCCTCTAATTCTTGATCGAATGGGATCCACCTGGTCCCAAACACCTGGATCATTTCTGTTTTCTGATCTTGGAAATAGCCCATCACGCCCGGTTTATAAATACCGATTTTGCTCCCTAAAGAAAATTTTCCTAAAGGCGTTGCAACGCCAGAGCTTGATTTTTCATCTAGATGACCAAGGCCGATAGAATAAGTTTTTAAAAGCACCCGTTCATTGGTATCTAAATCCAGATAGTAAAAACCCATTTTGCAGCGCGCGATATCCACCAGCAGATAAAAATTAATATTTTTATCTTTACGGAACACATTAAACTTACTTCCCGCAGATACTTTTTGGGTGAAGTAGTCTGGTTTCCCATTTAAGCTCCGCGCGATGAAATGGCGCGATGTATTGTAATAATGGGCATAATCGGCGATCCACGCTAATCTCCCTTTCAGCCAAGGAACCGTCGTCGAATAAGTGACCGTTTCTACAATGGGAAGTTTCATAGGGCCATTAGTAAATAGTTGAAAGATGCGGTCAATGTTAGGAAAATCTTCTTTTACTATAGCAGGCGCGATCTGCGCGGCAGGTTTTGACGGTTGAGAGATCTGCACCCTTTCTTGCGGAGATACAATCACTTGCGGCCTTTTTTCTACTTTTGGCAGTGGCACCGGTTCAATTTTGATCTCTTTTTTTACTTCAGAGATCTCCATTTTTTTTGCCGGCGAGGCGATTTTTTTCCATAGACCTATGACCCCTACAAGCCCAAACAGGACAAACGCCGAAATAATAATGATCTTTGGAAAAGACATTGCCGCTCCTTTAATCGATGGGCCCAATTATCAGTTAATCCCCCCATTTATTTCAACTCAAATTAAAATAATAATTATATAATTAATAGAAAAATATGACTTATTAAATTTTTTATTGCAGAAGAAAAGAATTTTAACGTGCCCGTACCCGAATTCTGAATTCATAATTCTGACTTTTGACTTCGCACGGGCACATTAAAGAAATCTACTTTAATGGGGGGCGGCGGTGTGATGGCCGTGGTGGCCAGGATGAGTGGGGTGAACCGGTGCCGCAGGTTTATGTTTCTTTTTTTCGATCACCTGGCGCATTTTCTTGCCAGGAGTAAATTTGACAGCTGCACGCGCAGGAATAATGATGGGAACAGCGGCATTCTTGGGATTGCGTCCAATTTTCTGCTTCCTCTCTACAATTTCAATGACACCAAAATCTCTAAACTCAATCCGATCACCAGTGGCCAAAGAGTCGGTCATCTTATCTAAAAAAAGCTGGATCACATTGCGGACATCATTGGGATGTAAATTGCGCTCTTGCGAAATGACTTGAATGAGCTTTTTTTTGGTCAGTGTCGCCATAAAAATTGGGGCCCCTCTTTATTACCTACTTGTTGCTCATTGTTCTAATCGCTTTATTTTCAAGCAAGTACTTTTATAAGGATTTTTTTCTTCTTGCCAGCCCCCATAAGTAGATACTTGCCGCCAATGATATGTTCCTCTTGTATACGCAAAGCCGCATCCTCTACTTTTTCATCATTTAAGTAAGCGCCCCCATTCTGAATTAAACGGGTCGCTTCTCCTTTGCTTGGCAAGATATTGATTTTCACCGCCACATCTACAAATTTCTGCCCAACGATCTCTTTTTTATCTAAAGAAACATGCGGCATCTCTTTTGAAATGGCCTGCAGCGTCTCCAAATCTAGCTTTGCTTTTGATCCAGGAGCCGCCGCTTGTGTCACACGCAGGGCTAGCTCAAACCCTTTTTTCCCATGCATAATGCGCGTCACTTCTTCTGCCAATTTTTTTTGCGCGGTATTAGGCACATAATCTGAACGCCCCATTTGCGCTTCATATTCTTGAATTTCATCAAGGTCCATAAATGTGATCATTTTCATTAAACGGACCACATCGGCATCGGGGATGCGGAACAGATATTGATAAAATTCATAAGGAGATAAACGGTCATGCGAAAGCCAAACCGCCCCTTCTTCTGTTTTGCCAAATTTTTTTCCATCGCTACGTGTTAAAAGAGGAAAAGTAAGTCCATACGCAGTCTCTCCTGCCAATTTTCGGATCAGTTCAATCCCTGCGGTGATATTCCCCCACTGATCGCTTCCTCCCATTTGCAGAATCACATTTCTCTCTTTGAAAAGATGATAGAAATCATACGCTTGTAAAATCTGATAGCTAAACTCTGTAAAACTCATCCCCTCTTCAGAATCTAGACGGGTGCGCACCATCTCTTTTGCCATCATCTGGTTGATTCGAAAATGTTTCCCCACATCACGTAAAAAATCGATAAAATGGAACGGTGCCAGCCACTCATCATTATTGAGAAAAATAGGGCGCGCATTGGGATGTTCAAAATCGAGCACATGTTCAAAATTTTTACGGATCGAGGCAATATTTTTGCGAAGGGTCGCCTCATCCAAGAAAGGCCTCTCTTTGCTTTTTCCAGAAGGGTCCCCAATTCTTCCTGTAGCGCCTCCCAAAATGATCACAGGTGTATGACCAAACTTCTGAAAATGGGCCAGCATCATGATGCCGACAAAATTTCCGAGATGCAAACTGTCCGCTGTAGGATCAAAACCGATATAGACTTTAATCGGTTTTTCCACCTTCTTTTTTAATTCTTCATTGGTGAGCGCGTCGATAAGTCCGCGACTTTGAAGAGCGTCAATCACATTATTGTATTTCATGTTTTTATTTTAGCTCAGCAGAGCTTATCTGTTGAGCAATTTTTGCAATGCGTTGGGAGAGTTGCGCAGTATTTTGATTTTCATCAAATAGAGAAATCGACTTTTCTTTTAAGACCACCCGCTTTTGCGCATGCTTGGCAATCCAGTTGTGAATCTGGATCGATTTTTCCTTTAATGCTTGTGGGGTGATTTTCTGATCCAAAGCCTCAAGCCGCTTTTTTAATTTTTCACGCGCTTTTTTTGTCTTGAGACTTTCTTCAGCAATTTCTTTTTTTTTCACGCCTATACCCTTCATCTTCCTCCTCTCAGGGTAGGCCATTCCAAGATTTTAATTCAACTTTCAGTGTATATTGGGACTATGACGATCGAAAAAGCGAAAAAGAGTGCCGCTTTAGCCGCTGTCAACCTGATTCAAAATAACATGGTGTTAGGTCTCGGCACAGGAACGACTACAAAATTTTTTATCGAAAATCTGATTCAACGTGTCAAAAATGGACTCAAAGTGACTGCCGTGGCTAGTTCCTCTGAATCGGAACATCTTGCACGCAGCGGCGGCATCCCTCTTTTAGATGTGCTTCAAGTAGATTCTGTAGACATGACCATTGATGGCGCAGATGAAATCACCCCTTCAAAAAAGATGATCAAGGGCGGCGGGGGCGCTCTAGTAAGAGAGAGAATTTTAGCCAGCCTGTCTAAAGAAATGGTGGTGATTGTCCATGAATCAAAACTGGTCGACCACTTAGGGAAAGTCAAACTGCCTCTTGAAATCATCCCTTTTGGGTTCCATGCCACAAAGCGCCATTTAGAAAAATTGGGATATCACGGCGCCTGGCGCAAACTTCCCACAGGGGGCCATTTTGTCACAGATAATCACAATTACATTCTGGACATCCATTTTGATCAATTGCGCGCCCACCCAGAAAAAGACCATCAAAAAATGAAAGAGGTGCCCGGTGTTGTCGACACAGGATTTTTTCTCAATTTGGCTGGCCGCGTCATCGTAGGTTATTTAAATGGAGAGGTGAAAATATGGAACTGATCCCTGTCGCCTTTAAAAAATTGATGCAGTCCCGCTCCTATACCGTGATCATTTTGGGAACAGATAAAAAACAGTTTGCCATCTATACAGAGCCTGGAATTGGGAAAATCCTACAAGGCTATCTCACGCAAGAACCAAAGCAGAGGCCCTATACCTTTGACCTGATGCATGCGATTTTCAAAGGACTCGATGTTAAGCCGCTCCAAGTGGTGATTAACGATATCGAAGATACGATCTATTTTGCCCGCCTTTTTTTAGAACAGCAGATCGGAGAAGAAAAACAGGTGCTAGAAATCGATGCCAGACCTAGCGACTGCATCACCCTGGCCCTTGTGAATAATATCCCGCTATTTTGCCGGCGCGATATCTTCGAAAAAGCGGTTGCTGTAGAAGATTAAAATTAAAATATTTTTTAACTTCTAAGAAAATCCGCTTCCCCTGTACAATTACTCGCTGTAACTTAATTTAGGTGGGAATTATGAACGTAAAAGTCACAGCATTTTGCACAGTCACTGTTTTAGGCGCAGCTACTATTGGAGCCGCATTCGCAGCAGCGACAGCAGCCTCAACGGCGACTACCGTTGCCTTCGCCGCACTGGCTTTGATCGGCGCAGGACTAGGTATTGCTTCTGTAACAGCATACCCAGTATCCAACAATTCAAGAGAATATCTAAATAATGTAAAAAATCATGCGGGGTATGCCATTGCTGCTATTTTTCAATTTACGGCACAAACATTAATTGCTGGCTTAGTTCAGGGCCTTGCTGATGGTATTAGAACACTTATATTTGATAAAGTGACTGGAAATCAAAAACAGCCCGCTTAATTTAGTCCGCTGAGTAACTCGCGTACTAGTTCACGTTCTTCCTCTGAACCAGGTAGTGGGCTATCTGGACTTTCAGTGTTTTCTTCAATACTGTCTCGTGTATCAAAATCAGGGATTGACTCATCTGACTGATGAGACGCTACCTCGAGCTGCTGCAGTTCACGATCAGAAATTTCTGATATGCCATCAACGCTGGTAAGCTCAGATTGATTATCACTAATTTCTTTTTTCTGTTTTATAATTTCATGCAGAGGGACTGCCTGCGATAACAAAAAGAGTAGTATAAACAGAGGAGTGATCGGAATCAGAAGGACTAAAATTGCGGTTGTTTTAAGTGCTGCTTTAGATCGTGTTTTGCAAAGGTAAATCACGGTAGCCAGGATAAAAAGAGCAGCCCCTGAAGCTAACAACCCTAAACCAACTGGAGATAGCATAAGAGTCGCACCAATGATTGCAGCTAGGATGAGTTTCACTACTGGAAAGTAAATAATAGCGGCCGAAACCCCCACTACAATGGCATAGCGTCCGTTGAATGTACTATTTTGTACTGCTACCTCTTGAGGCACTTTCTTAAAAAAAACAGCGCTCTCTAATGAACCAGGTCTTTCTGGCAAAGTGAGCATTTGAGAAGGACTAGAAGCTCTAGAACTTGTAACTGAATCAGATAGGTTTCCCATAAATAATTAGAACCTTTTTAATATTTTTTAATAATAGATGATTATATCACGAAATAAAATTATTTAGTATCTAATATTAAGATTTGATTAATGATATAAGTTGCTGATAATTAGTGAATTATAAAAATAGAAAGATGTTAGTACTTGATATTGAACTTGTTACGCGCAAGGGAAACGATAGTCTTCACAGCTTGTTCGGCATCCTCCCCTTCCGCTTCGATGCGGATCTTCGCTCCACGGGCCGCTGCAAGCATTAGAATGCCCAATAATGACTTCGCATTGACCACCAGGTCCTGGTAGAAGAGGGTCACCTGAGACTTGAAGGAAGAGGCGCATTTAACCAGTTCTGTGGAAGGACGGGTGTGCAGCCCTTTTTCATTAATAATTATAAAAAAATCTTTACATTTCATAGATTACCTAATAATGCAAAAAGCTGGTCCACCAGCTTGTCAAAATGGCGGATAGTCGCCTCTACCGGCTCTGGGCTTCTCATATCTACCCCAGCGTGCTCTAAAATTTCAAGAGGGGCGCGGCTACATCCAGAAGATAAAAACTCTAAATATCGATCTCTTGCACTCTCCCCGTTTTCCATCACCCGTTCAAATAAAGCCAGCGCCGCACTAATGCCTGTGGCATATTGATACACATAAAAGTTGCTGTAAAAATGGGGAATACGGGACCATTCTACGGCCACCTCTTCATCAATCGTCACATCGGGACCAAAATAGTCTCGAATCAGTTTTAGATATTCTTCTTTAAGCAGAGCCGGCGTGAGGGGAACATTTTTCTCTGCCCATTCATGGATTTTAAGCTCAAATTCTGCAAACATGGTCTGTCTGAAAAAAGTAAGCCGGATGTCTTCGATCTTCTGATGAACTAAAAAGGCTTTTTCTTCTTTGGATAGATTTTGAGAAAAAAGATAGCGAAGCATTAGTTCTTCATTAAACGTGGAGGCCACCTCTGCTAAAAAGATGGAATACCCAGAATATTGGTAGGGCTGATGGGTTTTACTGAGGTAAGTATGCATGCTATGGCCTAGTTCATGGCTCAGCGTCATTAAATCATGAAGGTTGCCATGATAATTCATCAAAATATAGGGCATACTATCGTAACAGCCACTCGAATAAGCTCCCGAGCGTTTGCGCAAATTTTCATACCGGTCGACCCATTTATCCACTTTGAGTCCTTTAGCTAAATCTTGTTGGTACTGTTTCCCCAAAACTGCCACCGACTCCACCACACACTCTTCGGCCGCTTTAAAATCAAAGGTCATTTCTACATCGGCCACTAAAGGAACATAAAGATCGTAAATATGCATCTCTGCATAGCCCATCGCTTTTTTGCGCAGTTTCATATACCGATGCAAAGAAGGAAGACGCTCTCGCACTTTTTTGATTAAAGAGGTGTAGACCGCCACATCAATTTCATTAGGGAATAGCGCCGCTTCTAAACAGGTGCTGTAATGTCTGGCCTCTTTTTCAAACAGATGAGTTTGCACATGGCCTTGGATCAGTTCGCAAATCGTATTTTCATAATCCCAAAAAGTGGTATGCAGCTTTTTGAATGCTTCTTCGCGCAGTTTTCTGTCATGGGAGCGCATGTAAAGAAGATATTTGCCATGCGTCAGCTCTAATTTTTCTCCTTTGCTATTTTCTACGGCAGGAAATTTTAGATCTGCATTGTTTAATGCAGAAAATGCTTTTAATGAGACTTGCAACGGTTTCCCTACTTGCGCGAGCAGTTCTTCTTGTGTCGTAGAAAGAATATGTGGTTTTAAACGGATCACACGCTCTAAATAAACGCGGTAATTTTCCAAGAGGGGCGATTTAAGATAGTTCTGTAGCGTCTCATCTGATAGTTGCAACAGTTCTGGTTCTATCCAGGCCACTTCTTGTTTAAAATCAAAATAGAGAGAGCTGATGCGTGCATGCATCTGCTTATGCAAATCTTGGGCTAGATCCTCATCATGTTTTAAATGGGCATAGGTAAAAAGTTTCGAGAGAGACCTCTCTACCTGAAAAGTAAGATCAAGTACCTTTTTTAAAATTTCGGGGCCTTGCTGCAATTGACCAATAAAATTTTTAATTTCAGGGTAATGGGGCGCTTGGGCCGGCCTCCCCCATTTTTGAAAATCTTTTTCCCAGACCTCTACCGAGCCGTAAAGAGGGTTTAAATTCCACTGGTCTTCTATAGGGATTTCAGACCGTTGTCGCGTTTTTTGTACTGTCACCATTTCTTGAGGCATATCATTATCTCTGTTAAAACCACTCGATTATTCAAATTTTTTTACTTTCGTCAAGCTACAACTGATTAGCAGTCATTATAATATATTGCTAATTCGATTGCAAAAAAAAGGGGTGCACTTTATAATGGCCAAACGACTCAATAAAGGAGTGTAGTCATGCCACAAACAGTTGAAAAGAAAACTACTATTAAGCCTCTGGGCAATCGCGTTCTCGCACAAAGAGTAGAACAAGAATCTGCCGTGAAAGGAGGGATTATTCTCCCTGATACAGCAAAGAAAAAACCTGAAACTGCAAAAGTAGTTGCAGTGGGAGATGGAATCCAAACAGAAGAGGGGAAAAAAATTCCTATCCCTGTTGCGATTGGAGATACTATTTTAATGGATAAATATTCCGGTCAAGAAGTGACCATAGATGATGAAGAATTTATCATTCTAAAAGCCGATGATATTATTGCTATTGTTCAAAGGAGGACATAAAGATGGCCGCAAAAGATATTAAATTTAAAGAAGAAGCGCGTCAGAAAATTTTAAAAGGCGTGCGCGCGCTTGCTGCCGCAGTGAAAGTGACCTTGGGTCCAAAAGGACGCAACGTGATTATCGACAAATCTTATGGCGCTCCTCATGTCACCAAAGACGGTGTGACGGTTGCCAAAGAGATTGAGCTTGAAGATAAGCATGAAAATATGGGCGCTCAAATGGTGAAAGAAGTCGCCAGCAAAACAGCTGATAAAGCGGGTGATGGCACCACTACAGCGACCGTTCTTGCGGAAGCGATTTATAGCGAAGGGTTGCGCAATGTCACCGCAGGCGCAAATCCAATGGAAATTAAACGGGGTATTGAAAAAGCTGTGAAAGAGATCAATAGCCGTTTAAAAACGATGAGCAAACCGATCCAAAATCGTAAAGAGATTGCGCAAGTCGCTACTATCTCCGCCAATGGGGATAATGAAATTGGCGAAATCATTGCAAAAGCGATGGAACAGGTGGGCAAAGATGGCACCATTACAGTGGAAGAAGGCAAAGGATTCGAGACCACACTAGATGTAGTGAAAGGGATGAACTTTGACCGCGGCTATCTGTCTGCTTATTTCATGACCAATGCAGAGACACAAGAAGCGATTTTAGAAGATGCGTTTGTCCTGATTTATGAAAAGAAAATTGCAGGAATGAAAGAGTTCCTTCCTATCTTGCAAGCTGCCGCAGAATCTGGACGGCCTCTCTTTATCATCGCAGAAGATGTAGAAGGCGAAGCACTGGCTACTTTAGTGGTCAACCGCATCCGCGCTGGCCTTAAAGTATGTGCAGTGAAAGCGCCTGGCTTTGGCGACCGCAGAAAGGCACTGCTTCAAGATATTGCCATTTTAACAGGCGGCCAATTCATCAGCGAAGAGTTAGGACTTAAGCTGGAGAATGTCACTTTAGAGATGCTTGGAAAAGCGAAAAAAGTGATCGTGGAAAAAGAAGAGACTACGCTTGTAGAAGGCGCAGGGAAAAAAGCAGACATCGAAGAGAGAATTACGCTGCTTAAAAGACAGATTGCGGATGCAACCTCTGATTATGACCGCGAGAAATTGCAAGAAAGGCTTGCAAAACTTGCTGGTGGCGTGGGCATTATCCGCGTAGGCGCTGCTACAGAAGTGGAAATGAAGGAGAAAAAAGACCGCGTAGAAGATGCACAGCATGCGACAAAAGCAGCTGTAGAAGAGGGCATTCTTCCTGGCGGGGGCGTAGCGCCCATCCGTTGCATTCCTGCACTGGAGAAATTGGCTTCAACACTTGCGGGTGATGAAAAGCTTGGTGTTGAGATCCTCATTAAAGCGCTTAGCTATCCTTTAAGACAGATTGCAGAAAACGCAGGAAAAGAGGGCTCCATTGTTGTTCAGAAAGTGTCTCAAATGGATACTTATGAAGGCTGGGACGCTCAATCAGATGAGTTTGTTAATATGATTCAAAGAGGCGTGGTTGACCCTACAAAAGTGGTGCGTTTGACCATTGAGCTTGCGGCCTCTATTGCATCGCTGCTTCTCACAACAGAAGCGCTCATCACAGAGGATGCAGAAGAAAAAGCTGCGCCTTCGGCTCCTGCAATGCCACAATACTAATCTCCAACTGTGCGGGTATACTACCCGCATAAAAAAAAGGCGAAGATAGACAGTCGGGGCACGCCACGTGCCCCCGCTGCCCATAGGGTTATTCTGGCTTTGCCAAATCGATTTTTCATCCGCATGTCCGTATAAACGGCGCTCTTTCCTAAAAAAATGCTGATCGCATTTTTTCAGGGCCCTACCCGCGTCGCGTGCAGTCCCAACTGAAAATCCAAAGCTTGGGAGTTTTATTCGGACAGAGTGTGTTGCATAACCCCATTTTCAAACATGGCTGTGCCCGGTTTTTTATCAACCACCCGTTCGCTTTGCTCACGTAGTGAGCAGGTGGTTAAATTATTTTTACCTCGAATACGTAACATAAAGGTTATGCAACACACCCATTCGGACAGAAACTAACTAAGAAAACAGGGTTTTTATTTAAATGACCATTGCCTTATAAGAAAAAGAACCTATGAAAGGATTTGTTTCTTTTATTGTTTTTGTTGTTCTGGTCATCGTTGTGTTCTTTGTTTTCTGGTCCAAAGTACCTGATATGGTCGCCAATAACCTTTCGAAAAAACTACATGTGCAAGTCTCTATTGGCGATATGCGTTTAATGCCAAGAACGATCACCGTGGACAAATTTCAGATGGGCAATCCCTCAGACTACAATAGCTTACCTAAAGCGTTCTCTGCAGACACAATTAAGATCTCTGCACCGCTCACTCAATATCTTAAAAAAAATATTGTGATCGAAGAGGTGCATATCGATGGCATTTATCTTGGTCTTGAATTTGACTCGATCAGCGGCACAAACGGCAATTGGACTATGATCATGTCCAATTTTGCACATGCTAAAGAGCAGGAGAAAAAAGAAAAAGCGGGACAAAAAACAGTGCTGATTAAAAAGCTTGTTTTTACTAATATCTCTACCTACTTGGTCTTTACTAAAGAAAAAATTGGGATTAAACGGCTGCCGAAAATTGACCGTATGGAGTTTCATAATGTCAGTAGCGAAGGCGGATTCCCCACAGACCAGCTTTTAAATTCAGTCCTCGGCCAGATGCTGCGTTCTGTGTTTGAAAAAGAAAATCTTAAAAACATGTTAAAAGACATTCTGGACAACCCGCAAGATACCATTGAAAACACGATCAAACTCTTTAAAGGGCTGTTCCTAAGAAAAGAAGAAAAACTCATTAATGTTATCTAATGCCTGTCATTAACTCCTCCTATAAAGCGCCTCTTTGGATCGGTGGAAAACATGCACAGACGATCATTCCTAATATTTTCCGCAAAGTCTCGCCTGCTCCCATTTACATGAGAGAGCGCACTCTGACCGCTGATCACGATTTTTTAGATCTGGATTTTTCCTCTCAAGGCCATGATCGTCTGGCGATCATTACTCATGGCCTCGAAGGCAACTCCTCCAGCTCTTATGTTTTGGGAATGGTAAAAGAATTTAATGCAAATCAGTGGGATGTGCTCGCCTGGAATTTCCGCAGTTGTGGAGGCGAATTAAACCACTCCATCAGACTTTACCATGCGGGCAGCACGGACGATCTGCAACATGTGATTGAACATGTGCTTAAAATGAAAAAATATAAAGAAATTGTGCTGATCGGTTTTAGTTTGGGCGCTAATATCATCTTAAAGTACTTAGGGGAACAGGCGGAAGAGGTCCCTAGAGAAATTTCAAAAGCAATTGCTGTTTCTGCGCCTTGCGACCTGTTTGCTTGCATTCAAGCGCTCTCTTCAGGCATCAATCGTATCTACATTAAGCATTTTCTTCTGACTTTAAAGTCAAAGATGATCAAAAAAGCGAAAAAATTCCCTGAGATTTTTTCTGGGATCAAGATCTCCAAAATCCAGCATATCATCGAGTTTGATAATTTAATCACCGCCCCCTTGTGCGGTTTTAAAGATGCCTTCCATTACTACAGTGAGTGCAGCAGCAAAAAAAATATTTCCGAAATCCGTGTGCCTACACTGATTCTAAATGCGCAAAATGACCCTTTCCTCCATCCCTCTAGCTTCCCTTATGAAGAGTGCCAAAAAAGCCGTTTTGTCACCCTAGAAACTCCCTATGATGGAGGCCATATCGGCTTCATCAAAAAGCGTCTGATGGGGAAATATTGGATGGAGGAAAGAGCGATAGACTTTGTCAGCAAGTAGCCTTGCAAAATCGCCTGATTTCTTTTTTATTGATTACAAAATATTTTTTTTTAAAATGAGGATCATGAGATCCTTATTGCCCCTATTGGCTCTTTCGACAACTGCTTTATTTGCTGTAACCGACACAGGAGAACCAGAAGAAAAAGAGACAGAAGTCAGCAAATTTGACATGCGTCAGAGCTGCTTTGCAAATTTAGAATTCCTCTATTGGACTGTGCAAGAAGGCGCTTTAGATTATGCCGTTCATATGAATCGTCCGGGGCCTGCCTCTCCCGCATTTGCCATAGGCAAATACAAGATAGCCAGTTTTGATTGGGATCCTGGTTTTAGAATTTCTGCCGGTTTTTATCGCGCGCCCCATTACTGGGAAGTGTTTGGCCAATACACCTGGTTTTACTCCAAAGGGTCTAATCGCACCTTTGAACCCAGTGAGCCCGGCGAATTTTTGAATGCCACTTGGAATGAGATGACCACGCCGCCTTTGGCGCGTGCTGAAAGCCATATCAATGTTCACTACAATATCGGCGATCTTTTGGTCACACGCGTGTTTGATCCCAATCCCCATTTAAGAATGCGCTGGGTAGGAGGACTGACCGCCGCTTTTATCGAGCAAAACTGGAAGGTGGATTACTTTAATTTTGTGGGCGGCCATGACCATCTTAAAAATAAATGGCGCTTTGCAGGGGGCGGACTGCGCCTTGGAATTACCGTAGACTGGTTTTGGACAGGCCGCATCTTTTTCACTGGGAAAGCATCCATTGCTACTTTAGTCGGTGCTTATCGCAACAAAGCCAAACAGACCACCAATGCGATTGGATTTGATCCCACAGTGCCTGTCCGTGATGTGGTCTATGATAGCGCGCGGTTTACCTTCCATTCTCAAATTTCATTGGGACCCTCCTACCAAAGATCATTTTGCACTCCAAGACCATGGGACCTTGAACTCTTTGTTGGATATGAGTTCAATGCCTGGTTTAATCTTCAAGAAGTGTATCGTTCCTCTCTATCAGCAATCAATGCTGCCAAAGAGACCAATCTTGATACAGGTGTTCTCGGATTCCAAGGATTCAACTTTCGCCTCACCATCGGTTTTTAAAATTACCACTTAGGACACTGGCTCTTGGGAAGATTTTGCACAAAATCTCGATCAAGAAGAAATAGAGAATCGCTACAGATCTGTTCTTTGCTATGTGCCAGGGTTTCAATATCAAGCCAGTGGCGCATGTCACAAAGATACAAAATCAAAGACAAACTATTCTGATCGGGCCTAGCTGAAAAAAAGGCGGTAGGATCTTGCGCTGCACTATACCAAAGTTCAAGCGCTTGCCGTGCTTTAGCATGAGAAAAATCCAGTCCAAAAATCCCAGAAGAACAAGAAGGAATATGTGCAATCTCTTCCATAGAGAGTTTGAAAAATTTTGCAGAGGCTTCATTGAAAAAAGAAGCCACCATAAAGCGATTCCCCATGGCCAAATACCCTTTTTTTTCAATGATGGCAAATAGCGCATTTAAACTTTTAAGAGGGATGATAGAACTATCTAGCCACAGACAGCGTTTGTAACCGAGCCGCTCTGCCTCCTTAAAAAAACAGACCTTAAACGCATAAGGCACTCCTGCCAGAGAAAAATCGCCCGCTTCGCAATTGGGCCATCCTCCAATGCGATAAAGAATATGGCCACGGTAGTCCGATTTTACAATGTGATCGATCAGATGCTTCAGTCCTTCGGGATAGTTCTTATTGTAAGTGGCATAGAGGATTAAACAGTTTTCCTTGTCTTTTTCATCGCAATTTACAGCGATTATGCCCTGCTTAGGAAAGTTTGCTTTGCCGATTAATTTAATCCGCGCACGCCCTTTAAAATCTTTTAAATTTTCAACCGCCGCCCTTTTCCCTTTTTTAAGATAATAGTGCAAAGCGCGAACATCTTTGATTGTAGGATGGTAGAGATCTTTAATTTTAGGGTAAGAAGGAACCCGCTCTTTAAAAAAGAGCAGTGACACCATTAAGGCAAAAACCAACCCACAACAGCTCATGGAAACTGCAACTCAAACTTTGCAGGGCCTGGCGTGGCTTGGGGAAGGTATTTTACTTTAATTTGAACCTGTTTGGAGGCCGTCGAGATCAAGTAGCCACCGTCCATTCTTTCAATTCTTTGAATTAACTGACTTTGCAATGCTCTATCCAGCCGTGCATCATCTAAGACCGCTTTGATCTCTTTTGTCTCTTGTGCAAGGGGTGGAAGCGCTGCAAAAAATAAAATTAGTCCAATCATTTTTTTTGTTTCCTTTTTGGATCTTGAAACTTAAGTAAATCTTTGTACTCATCCTTATTTTCCTCTATAAGAGAATCGCGTGGATCTGCCACAGTTGAGACAGAGACAGAAGCCCGAGATGTATCATCACCCATTTCTGAAACAGAAGAAGTCCCAAAATCCTTCTTTGCAGCCTCTGACACAGATTTTTTTGGAAGTAAATCATCCTCTGCTTTTCCACCCCACATTTTTTTCCAAGCATCCGACAAAGAGAAAGAATAAGATCTTACTGGTTTTGATGACATCTTTAACCTCCTTGTGAAAAACAGATATTATAAATTCTTCCTTAAAAATTGTCATGAATTCTGTTATATTTGTAAATAGATGGCACTACTTATTATTTTCTTTGCCTCTGTTTTGGCAGCCTGCGCTAACTTCTTTTTAAAGAAAAACCAAGATTCTAAAGGGTCTGCGCGTGCCTTTTTAACCAGTTATTATCTTTTTTCTCTGATCACATCGCTTCTTTTGACCCCTTCGATCTTCTACACTCCGTGGCACCCGATGTTAAGCGTGGCGGGAGGAATCGCTGGTATTTTAAACGTATTCATGATGGGTTTTACCGCTCTAGCACTGATGACTGGTCCTCCGGGCTTAAGTTTCGCCTTTCAAAATGCCGGCGCTGTGGTCCCCTCTATCCTGCTTTTTTTTCTATTTGGGCCTGCTTATGATTTTGTCATCAGTCCCTACCATCTCATCGGAATTAGCGCCGTCATGATTGGGCTATTTTTGGGAGCGCGCACAAAACAGAGCTCTACAGTCCCCTTCCAGTTTAAAAAATGGATTGTGTTTGCCCTGAGCATCCTGATTTTGCAAGGCATTATTCTCTCCATGTTTCAATGGAGATGCCTTTTATATATTCCCCAATCGAGCAGTCATCCTTTGATCCCCTGGACCTGTCCTGCAGCGCAAGATGTCTGGTTTATTCCAGGATTTTTTACACTCGCGCTACTGACACAGCTCTGTCTATTTTTCACCACAGAAAAACGGTGGCCTAACAAAAGGGAATTTCTCTATGGATCGGCTGCAGGAATTTTGAATGGTGTCATCACCTTTTTTCTGCTTTTAGGCACTAAAATGGCAGAAGGAGCGCAAAAAGCGATTTTATTTCCTTTTTTTGCTGTGATGATCATTTTCTTTTGCAGCCTTTGGGGCAAAGCGCTCTATAAAGAAAATGTGAACTGGTTAGCGATTGGGCTGTGCATTTTTGGTGTTTTCTTCAGCTTGCTTTAAGAGAGGAAGAAAGAAAAATTAACCACAGAGAAGAAGAGAACACAGAGTGTACTAACTTCTAGAATTATAGGAGCTGCCGTCGAAGTGCATAGTCATCTTGGTCCTGGACTGTTGGAATCAATATATGAAATGTGTTTGTCCAAAGAATTAGAAGAATGTGGCATTAGTTATGAGCGACAAAAAAGTGTTCCTTTAAAATATAAGGGGATTGTTTTGGAAGGCGGCTATCGAATTGATTTTCTTATTGAAAATGAAATTATTTTAGAGTTGAAAGCCGTTGAAGATATCTCGCCACTTCACGTAGCGCAAGTGTTAACCTACCTTCGCCTTTTAAATCTCAAAACAGCCCTACTGATTAATTTCAATGTGCCTTTATTAAAGCAAGGCATTAAAAGATTGATGATATGAGCCTCTGTGTACTCGTTTTTCCTCAAAAGTCTTACTAAAACCATATCTTTAAAACATGAGGCGAATAAAATGATTTTTTCGCTGATGCAGACAGCGTTGCTGTCAAATCAGCGAGAGAACCATTTTTCTTCGGGGGATCTTCAACCCCGAAGAAAAATATTCTTCTCCGAACTCTGTGTTCTCTTCTTCTCTGTGGTTATTTTATTTTTTGTATTTTTACCACAGTTTCCACATGCGCCGTCTGGGGGAACATATCAAAAGGCTGCACCGCTTCCACCTGAAAGCCTTTTGCAGATAATATCGCTATATCCCTTGCCAAAGTCGCAGGATCGCAAGAGATATAAATAATTCTCCGCGGTTTTAACCTCGCTAAACAGTCCAAAAACTCTCCTTCACACCCTTTGCGTGGGGGATTAACAATCGCCACATCCACCTTCTCCAGCGCCTTAATCCCCTCTTCAGCCGGCGCACAAATAAAAGTCGCATTCGCAATCCCATTCTTACGTGCATTTTCTTCTGCATCTTTGATGGCAGGAGCCACACATTCAATACCAGTCATCTGCTTTGCCCCTTTGGCTAGAATGAGCGAAAGCGTCCCGACACCACAATAAGCGTCCAACAAATGTTCTTCCCCTGTTAAAGCAGCAAACTCAGCCACTTTTTGATAGAGCTGCTCTGCCTGTGCAGGATTGACTTGAAAAAAAGAGGCGGGAGACACTTTGAACTTTAGCCCACATAAAATCTCTTCAATAGCATCATTCCCTGCTAAAGTATGAAATGTATCCCCTAAAATGGTATTGCTCGAGGTGGAATTGATATTTTGGATCACCCCTTTCACCTCAGGCATCGTACTTAAGATCTGTTGTGCTAAATCTTGGAGTCCGGCAGTGGCTTTTTCTGCTGTGACAAAAATCACCAATGCTTCCTTTGTATTGATCGCTGTTTTAATCAGAAGATGTTTGATTTTTTCTGAAGAGCTTTGCAGCAGTTTTTGTATTTTTTGAAAGAGCTGATCTCCTAAATGGCAATGGATTTTACAGCTATCAATTTCCACCAAGTCATGGGAATTATAGGCATAGAGCCCTAATCTTCCTGAGACGATGGGCATCTGGATCTTATTGCGATAAGCAAGCGGATCGGGCGAAGGAATGCAAGGATGCACCTCTACTTTTAATTTTCCGATGCGCTCCATGGCATCCTGAACGCGCTGCCGTTTAGTCTCAAGCTGCGCCTGGTAATCCAGATGCATCAGCTGGCAACCGCCACAGCTGCCAAAATAGGGACAGGAGGGTTGCTGTCTCTTTGGAGAAGAAGAAAGGATTTTGATTAATTGAGCGCGACCATAACGGCTCTTTTGCTCATAGAGCTCGGCCAGGACGGTTTCCCCCGGCAGAGCCCCTGCAATGAAGATCGTATATCCCTCTAAACGGGCTATACCCTCTCCATTAATTCCTAAGCGTTCGATTGTCAATGTAAGCATCTTACAAGGATTATACCTAAGCTGAGAGGGTGTCGTCAAATTCAGGCAATTAAAATAGACGCAGTAAAAATTTTATTCGCTTACTGTTTCTTGTTGATAAACTTCTTGAATATAGACAGGATTTTCTTCTGGTACAAGATAAGAATAGGCGCCTAACCCAATGCTTACCCCGTGTCCTTCCATTTCTGAAGGAAGTAATTTATTGATTTTAGATCTTTGTTCAGAATAAACCTTAACAACGATAGCGTCACTTTTATCCAAAGAAGATTTTTGAGCTGCATAACGAACAGCAGTTTCTAATTCTGCAAAATAGATTTTTTTACCTCTATCTTCAAATTTACCCTTCTTTAATTGATCGCCCAGAGCTTTGGTCGTTGTCCCATGGTACCCTGTCGTCACACCTGTCACTACTTCTGGCAATACCCGCTTGAGCAAACCAGGCTTAATGGCAGGTTGCTGTGGAAGTTGTGTCAGACGAAACTGACCTAATTTACCAGCGGTGTAAGGTAAAATCGCTTTAATCATTGTAGTTGATTTAATGCTCATAATAACCTCAATTTAATATTATGTTTGTTTGTTACAATAATAATTATACAATTTTTTTATAATTAAAGTAAACTATTTTTTAAAATTATAACTTATTGACTATTAGGATATTAGGATTTACTGATGAGCTCGAATATATTGATCTTTTCTTTGCGGCCTTTCACGGCCACGCTATCTAAAGGCCGGACAACAAATCGATTGCCGATGGCTTGGTAGACCGCCTCGCTGATCACAATACCGACATGGTATTCCCTGGCAATCTGTTCGAGTCTCTCAGCAATATTGACCACATCGCCAATGGCTGTGTAGTTCATCCTTTCAGAGGTGCCTATATTGCCAATAAATGCTTTACCGGTATTGATGCCGATGCGCGTAGGCAGCTCAGGTCGATTCTGCTCTTTTAATTTCTGATTCAGTTTGTGCAAAAATTCCTGGCAAAGCAGGGCTGTCTCGCATGCCTTGACCGCATGATCGGGGCAATCTAGCGGCGCGTTCCAGAATGCCATAATGCTATCGCCAATATATTTATCTATGGTGCCCTCATGGGCAAGAATGATCTCTGATAAGGGACCAAAATAGTCTTCTAAAAGCGTGATCAGAAGATCGGTCGGCACCGTTTCTGCAATGGACGTAAAACCGGCAATATCGGAAAAGAAAACGGTCACCTCTTTTTTCTCTCCGCCAAGGACGATTTCATCTCCTCTCAAAATTAGCTGCTTGACAACTTCTTTAGGCACGTAACGTCCAAATGAGGCAAGCGCGCTTCTCAGAGCTGCAATAGAAGTGTCCATGATCTGGATCTCTTTAATATTGGATTTCACGCGCAATTTACTACTCAAGTCAAGTTGGCGGATTTTATCCACTTCCCCTGCTAAAACTACAATAGGTTTTGAAATCTTATTGGAAACATAGATCACAATAAGCGCGCCCACAAACAAGATTAAAATGGAAATCACTGTAATCATGATCTGCGCATGGACCATATCAGCAAAAAAATCGTCCAGAGGCACGATGATGGTGATCAGCCACTCTCTTCCCGTATGCACAGGAAAAGGGGTGATATACGAAAGATATTTGACGCCATGACTTTCAAAGATAAAGTTCTTTTTCTCCCCTTTTGAAAACTCTGCAAAAGCTGCCGCAATGGTGGTTTGATCAATGGTATGATTATGTAGCGCTGCGGGGATGATCAGGTTGCCCGCTCTATTTAAAATAAGGGCCTTTCCCGTTTTGCCCACTTTTTGTTCCATCAAAAAGGAGTCTAAAAAAGAGACAGTCAGGTCTAACCCAATCACATAAATCAGCTCACCTGAAGAACTGTACACAGGATCTGCAACGGTGATCCCATTTGTGGCGCCAGAAGGCCCCAGGCCGGTAAATTGATACACATCTGTCCAATAGATCCCATCGCTGTTTTGCGCACCGCTATACCAAGGCCGCGTCCTAGGATCGTAGGTCACTGGAGAGATTGTTTCAGAAGCGACGGTCTCTAACTTTTTATTTTTGTATTCCCATTCCTCTACGGGTGTAGGGACAGAACGATCAATAAATCGAAAGGCATAGAGAGCATCCGGCGGCATAGGTTTGGAGGGATCTGCCTGCATTTGTGTCAGCTTGTCTAAAACCAAATTGTCGGCTTCAATAAAACTTCCATCCGGTTTCCCAATGTAAAAGGCGTAGACAATGGGATAATTTTTCACAATATCTAACATGTAAGTGCGCAGCTCTGGATTATTTAAAGAGGGATGCTCCAGATTTTTTAAGAACCCCTCTGTGATTTCAGGAATGAGCTGGACATCTTGGACAAGGTCGTTAATTTTCTCTATAAGAACAGCGCTGGTGCGCTCCATTTCTCCTTTTGAAAACTTCAAAATGGAATGGGAGTTTTTCTGATAGGTAAATACGATGACAAAAGCAAACGAGAGCGTGAAAAGCGATAGAAAAATCGTAAGGATATCAAAACGGAGCTTGCGATGTTTAAAATAATCAAAAAATTGTTCCATGATCTAATTTGTATCAAAGCAATCAGATGTAAATTCTTCAAGCAATATTTTGAATGGGGTGATACTGTGCAATTATGAGAGTGCTATTATCACTGTTTTTACTTTTGGGTCCTTTCCTAGAGGCCGCTACTTTCCAAGATCGCAATCATGTGGAAACACAGATCGATGACTACAGCTATTCAATCACTTTTATTAAACGAAAGAAAGAGGCATTTGAAACGGCAAAACATTCTGCACTGGTCTATGCAGCCAAGCTGGGCAACAAGAAAAATTTCAACTATTTTACGCTAGATTCTACTGAAGAAGTCACCGTGACCCTTTCTAAATCGGAAATCTTTCCGGGCCTTAAAATTTTTGTCACTTTCTCCTATGAGCGCCCCTCTCAAGGGGAAATTTATGAAGTGTGCAACTTAATTTTCTGCCGTTAGTCTGGAAACGTGACCGTTGCTCTAAATCCATGATGATCAGAAATCGCTTCGCCCGGCCTGTAGCGGTCAAAGGCTTTGACAAGTTTTAGGTTTTCGATTTTTGCTTTAGAATCAAGGCTTGTGCAGACATAATCGATTGATTCATGAAGTATGTCAGGCTTTTCGCCTCCCTTCATATACTGGTTAAGCCCATTGTAACAGGTAGAGTCTAAACCCGTATAATGATCTCTTAATTGTTGCATGCTGCTGTACTCATCTGTATTACGGTCAATATTGCCATCCATTAAAAGGACGACTGGTTTACCCATACTTTCTTCTAAAGCTTTAATTATTGATACCGTTTGCGAAAATTGCTCTTGACGCACCGTTTTATCATCTGATTCTAAATGAGTAGTCATCACAATGCAGTTGTCCGTCTTAACGTAAAGTAATCCTCGTTTAAATGCATTTGAAGAACGGAAAGGAATAAAAACTGGCTCGCCTATGATAGGTACTTTGGAAGCGATAAAAAGACAGGTATCAAAATCGGTTGTTGGACTTGGTCCAATGCGAGTAAAGGCACAACGAAAATGTGTTCGCATGCCCGATTTGTTCCAGAGCTTGACTGCATTAGCAAAAGAAAGCTCTTGCAGTGCTACAATATCCACATTTTCAATATTAATTAAATGGGCTAGTTCAGCAATACGTTCTTCAGCAGGACGTGTGCCGCCAAAAATACGGTCATAGGGAAGCATATTAACATTTTGAGAATAAATTCTGTAGGATGATGGACTATAAGGTTCAGGACTTCCTTCTAAGCGTGTGTAAGCTTTGTTTGTGAGCCGATCGCCTAAAATATCAATCCCCACTCCAATTCCAAATAAAGGCAGTGTGACCGTACTTGTAACGATGCACAAAAGCAACATTCCGCCCCGTTTTGCGATTTCTAAATATTTAGAGGGAGCATTGCCCACGACCTCTGGATCAACCCGCGTAAAAATGCAGCGTATCACTTCATTGGAAGCATAATTTAGAGGCCGTTTCAACCAAGCAGCCGCATAATTCAACGTCTCTCCCACCGCTTGGCGCACGGGAATTTCAAGCTTAAAAAGGCTGTTTGATGCAGATACTGGTTTTAATGCTGTAGCCATAAATTTTTTAGCCCATATAATAACCTGAACTAAAAAAAATTGGCAATTAGACAAAAATCTTTAATTAAATTATAAAAAATAGCCACAAATATGACAAAAAAGAAGTTTTTGGAAGATTTGCGAGCGAAAACAGCAGAGCTGCGCACCTCTGGCTTGTACAAAGAAGAGCGGATCATCACTTCGCCTCAAAGAGCAGAAATTTCAGTCACAGAGCAAAAACGGGTCATCAATCTCTGCGCCAATAACTACTTGGGCCTAGCAGACCATCCGGAACTGATTAAAGCCGCCAAAGAGGCTGCCGATCGTTATGGGATTGGTATGGCCTCTGTCCGCTTTATCTGCGGCACCCAATCGATCCACAAAGAGTTAGAACAGCGCATTAGCCATTTCCTTGGCATGGAAGACACCATCCTCTATTCCTCTTGCTTTGATGCCAATGGCGGGCTTTTTGAAACGCTGCTTTCTGAAGAAGATGCGATCATCAGCGACTCCCTCAATCACGCTAGTATCATCGATGGGATCCGTCTTTGCAAAGCCAAGCGGTTCCGTTATGCCAACAACGATATGCAAGACTTGGAAAAAAACCTTCAAGAGGCCAAAGACGCACGCTTTAAAATGATTGCCACTGATGGCGTTTTTTCCATGGATGGAATTGTGGCCAACTTAAAAGGGATCTGCGATCTGGCAGACAAATATGACGCGCTTGTGATGGTCGATGACTGCCACGCGACCGGATTTTTAGGAAATCAAGGCAAAGGTTCTCATGAATATTGCAATGTGCTGAGCCGCATCGATATTTTGACAGGCACTCTAGGAAAAGCTTTGGGCGGCACTGCAGGAGGCTATATCAGCAGCCGCAAAGAGATTGTGGAATGGTTGCGTCAAAGGTCGCGCCCCTATCTTTTTTCTAACACCCTTTCGCCTATCATCACAGCTACCTCTATTAAAGTGTTTGATCTTTTAGAAGTGGAGAGTTCTCGTCGCGAAAAACTGAAGGAAAATAGCCGCTATTTTAGAGGAAAAATGGAAGCATTGGGCTTCACGCTTGTCCCAGGAAACCATCCGATTATTCCTGTTATGCTGGGCGATGCCCGATTGGCAAGTGAAATGTCCCGCCTGCTTTTACAAGAAGGGGTCTATGTGACCGGTTTTTCTTTCCCTGTAGTGCCAAAAGATCGCGCACGGATCCGGACACAGATGTCTGCCGCTTTAGACAAAGCCCATTTAGATCAAGCGGTTGCAGCTTTTGCAAAAATTGGAAAACAACTCAAGGTGATTGGATGAATATGAAAGCCATTGGAAAATTAAAAAAAGAGCCCGGCATCTGGATGTATGAGGCTCCGAAACCTCAAATGGGACCTTCCGATGTGCTTGTGAAAATTCAAAAGACCTCGATCTGCGGCACAGATGTGCATATTTACAATTGGGATGCGTGGGCCCAAAAAACGATTCCTGTTCCGATGACCATTGGCCATGAGTTTTATGGCATTGTAGAAGAGGTAGGCTGCAACGAAAAAACAATTAAGCCGGGTGACCGGGTCTCAGGCGAATGCCATCTAATCTGTTGGGATTGCCGCAATTGCCGCGCGGGGAAATGCCATCTATGCCCTAATACCATTGGCGTGGGCGTCTCTTGCACAGGCTGCTTTGCAGAATATTTTGTTCTACCTGCATCAAATGTGATTGTTCTTCCCGATAAAATTGAAGACAATACCGCCTCTCTTTTAGATCCATTAGGAAATGCGGTGCATACAGCTCTTTCTTTTGATCTTATCGGAGAATCGGTCCTCATTACAGGGGCGGGGCCTATTGGCCTTATGGCGGCAGCAATCGCTCGTTATGTCGGAGCGCGCCATGTGGTGATTACCGATGTGAATGAATACCGGCTAAAATTAGCTGAAAAAGTGGGCGTCACACGCGCTGTCAATGTGGCTAAAGAAAATCTATTTGATGTGTTGCAAGAATTACATTTAGGCGAACATGCGTTAAAAAAAATGGACTATCCTGGCTCTGCTCTCAATGGAATGGTTCATTTATTCAAACGCCGCGGCGGTGATAGCCAAGTGCAATTGGAACAGAAGATCGATGCCGCTGCACATAGTAAGCAGGCGATTTTCAATCTGATGAAAGAGCTACGCTTAATCGATGGATTTGAAATTGGATTAGAAATGTCTGGCAGCCCTGCTGCTTTAAATGGGATGTTGGAAGTGATCAACCATGGAGGAAAAATCGGACTCTTGGGCATTCTTCCAGACCAGACAGCGATTGACTGGTCTAAAGTGATTTTCAAAGGGCTTCTCTTAAAAGGCATTTATGGTCGAGAGATCTTTCAAACCTGGCACAAAATGATTGCCCTGTTAGAAAGTGGCTTAGATGTCTCTCCTCTTATCACCCATGTGTTCCCTGCTGATGAATACCAACAAGCGTTCGAAGTGATGCGCTCCGGCAATTCAGGCAAAGTGGTCTTAGACTGGACGGTTTAGTTTGAGCTGCTCATTAAGATAAAAAGTTTTGGGTCCCATGGGCAACGGTTTAATGCCCAATGCACTCCAGTAAGAGGGCCCGTCGCCTTCATAGCAGACAAGCAGCTGCTCTCCAGGATGGATCGTTTTTTTTGCCATAAACACCACTTCTAAAGGCGAAGGAAATAGTCCATAAGAATTAGACGGAATCTTGAAAAATTCTGCCACGATATTAGGTTTGTCTGAGTGGTTAATAAAGCGAGTAAAATTACCCTTTTTGGCTGCATCGATGTTGAGCTGATAAAGCCGCGTGGGATGAAAGGACTGCTTTTGATCTAATAGCGCATGCTCTTTTTGTGTGAGTTGAATATCAGAAATGGGGGCAAAGGCGTAGACGGCGTCATCTGGCAGATATTGAGGAACAAAAGAGACCTCTCCTGAATAAGGTGCTACCCATTCCCCTTTTACTAGCGGCTTTGCCTTTGGATGCAGGAAAATCCCATATCCCAAAGGATGGGGCAATTTTTTCAAGATCAGATGTTTAGGAAGGGCCTTTCTTTTAATTTGAGAGGTAATTGTGGCCATCTTCTTCAGCTGCTTCTTAGACGCTTTCAGAATGTAGACGTCCTGTTCTCGAATCTTAATAGAAATTATTTTAATCATTTCTTTATTAAGAATTTGACGTGGTAATTTAAATTTCATTCATATATTATATGAAATAATCAAATTTTCTTAATAGCTTTAAAATAGTTATTACTTATAACTTTATTGCACAATAATTATCAGATCTTATTAGTAGTATCCTACTTATCCTGCCGCTTTAGCGATCCTCTTATCCTGTTTATTTTTTTCGGAGAACAAGATATATAGGATCGCTAAAGCGGCAGGATAAGCAGGATAATTAAATAATCTAAAAATAGCATGAAAAAATCATATATTCTCTTTTAAAACAAAAGCCCCCTATGTTTCCCAATAAAAAAGTGCGCTGTGCATGGGCCAAAAGCGACGATGGCCTTTATGAGAAATACCATGATACAGAATGGGGCACTCCAGTGCATGATGATGGCACACATTTTGAATTTTTGGTGCTAGAAAGCGCGCAAGCCGGTCTTAGCTGGATCACTATTTTAAAAAGGCGAGAAAATTACCGCCACGCTTTTGCCCATTTTAATCCAAAAAAGGTGGCGCAATTCGATCAGACAAAAATCAACGCGCTTTTGAAAAATGAAGGCATCATCCGCAACAGATTAAAAATTGAAGCGGCCATCCATAATGCAAAACAGTTTCTTCTAATCCAAAAGGAATTTGGCAGCTTTGACGCTTATGTTTGGCAATTTGTCCAAGGCAAACCCCTTCGCAATCATCGGAAAACAATCAAGGATATCCCAGCCTCTACTCTAGAGTCCAAAGCCCTCAGCGCTGATTTAAAAAAGCGGGGCTTTAAATTTGTGGGCCCCACGATCATGTATGCCTATATGCAGGCTGTAGGCCTTGTCCAAGATCACACAACTGATTGTTTCTGTTATTTGACCAGATAACGCTTGAAAGATTCTTCGTGCCAATGACTATAAGTACAGGGATCGCCTGGCCCTCCCCCATACCGCGCATCTTTAGTCAATTCAGAAAAGGAACAGATCTCGCTATCGAGTGAAGCATCGAAAAAAAGTGCCATCGTGTAGCGCTCAACACAGCCCGAAGCTTTATGCACGCGATGCTCTGTCGCTCGAATCGCATCATTGGTTGCCAACTGACCAAACTCTCCTACTTGGAAGAGCAGCACATCAGGGTCGTCGGCTACCATTTTTCTAAAAACTCCGTCAGAAGCTGTTTTCACAAAAAGTCCTGCTTCTTCAGGCTCAGAAATGGCCTTCCCATCTACAAAATAAAAGGCAGGAAGAAGTGCGGTGAACACGCCGTGGTCAAAATGAGCCCCGCACCAAAAAGGATTGTCTACAACGCCGTCAATACTCTTACGATAGTAAAGCATGCGCCCAATCCGAAAAGTGCCGTCCAAGGAAATCCCCGTTTCTTTTCCTATAAATCCGATCTGTTTCATGACTGCTGTGCCCACTTCTGACATTAATGCACCTAAATCTTGAAAAGGGGTCTTCAAATCCACCTCCACAGGCCACTTATTAAGAGAACTATCAGGGACAAAGGCATAATAGGAGACTTTCAGATCATCCACCACCCATCTGCCGTCAGGGCGTTGAAATTTCTCTTTTCCCATTTCATAACCAAGGAACATTTCTCCTAATTCACGTTTTGGCGCATAGGCCTCTTTCACTTTTTCAGGTAGCGCTGAAAAAGCGCGCGCCGTTTCGATAAATGTTTGGACTTTTTCTCTATACCCGGGCACGCCTCGAATACCGGCAATCCCTTTTTCATGTAAGGCCTGTTTTAATTGTTCAATCGCTTCTTTCTTTTCATGAATGAAGTCTTCATAAGAAATCACATCTAATGCTAGCCGCTCTTCACAAGCGCTGAGCACACAAGGCAGAATGGCAACTATTAAGACTGCTATTTTTTTGAAAATATGACGCATCTTTCCTCCTTAAATGAAAAGAGAGCAGCTTAAAACAAGCTTTTGCTTCCTGTCAAATCGTCTAATCGCTATGTAATGAAAAAGGAGGGAGTCTCAATGATACGTAGACTAAAATCGGGCAAATATCGACTCTATTCACGTTCTAAAAATCCTGCCACTGGAAGACGGCGCAATCTAGGTACATTCAGCACGCTTACCGCAGCCAAACAACACGAGCGCGAAATCCAATATTTCAAACGCCATTAATGAAAAAAAAGAAAAAAAACTATTGGTCCAAGCGCGTGACAGAGATAAGCAATGCGATGGACCTGGAAGCTGGCGTCTTTACACGCAGTGCGCGCCAAATCGCCCTCTCTTTAAAACGCTCTGTCATGCAAAGTACACGACTCAAATCTACCCCATTTAGATCTGCGATGTCGATGCTCACTTTTTATGAAAATAGAGCAGGAAAAAACCTTTCTCCTGAAAAGAAAAAAATACTCCAAAAAGCCAAAGAAGAGCTACGCAAACTTTTCAAACGTTAAAAAAACTTATTAAGGGCAGGAACAGCTGCATTCCGGTTGCCAGCCGCCGCCCAAAGCTTTGTAAAGAGAGATCAGGTCTACGAGGCGGGTGACCTTTGTTTGTGTTAAATTTTGCTCTGCGTTATTGAGTCGTCTTTCAATCGCAAGCAGATCTAAAAGATTCACGAGTCCCTTTTCATACCGCTCTTTTGTGAGCTCTGTCAGCACACGGTTACTAGCCACATTTTCTTCAAGGTTTTCCGTTTTTTCCTGGTCATCAGAGTAGGTGACAAGAGCGCTCTCTGCATTTTCAAGGGCGCTTAACACAGCTTGTTGGTAGGCAGCCGCTGCGACGCATACAGCCGCTTGAGTGGCCCTTAAATTTCCTATCAGATTGCCTCCTTGAAAAATGGGCATATTAATATCGCCTCCAAAAGCCCATGTGCGACTTGCCCATTGGAAAAGATTTTTAAATTTTAAGGATTGAAATCCTCCATCTCCAAGCAGTGTGATGCTAGGGAAAAAGGAAGCAACCGCCACACCCACATTGGCTGTGGCAGCGGCCAACACGCGCTCAGTGAAACGGACATCAGGCCGACGGCGCAACAAATCAGATCTTATGCCGATGGCAATGGCTTCAGGCACTGCGGGCAGCTCTTGCATTGGCATGAGCTCATCGACAAGAGTTTCTGGGAAGTTGCCTGTCAATATAGAAAGAGTATAAATCCCCCGATAAATTTGCGCATGCACTTCTGGCAAAACACTACGTTCTAAGGAGAGTTCTGCCTCGATATTTTCCACATCCAGTTTATTGACCAGTCCCGCATCAAATTGCCCTTTCACAATCTGCAGATTTTGTTCTAGAAGCGCACTATTTTCCTCAATGAGCAGACGCAGCTTCTGATTGCCCCTTAACTCCACATAAGTGCGAGAAATTTCTGCAAGCACGGTCAGCAACACATCATTTCTTTTTTCAATGGCGCTTTCAATGGTGGCATCGGCTGCTTCTACTGCTTTTCTTGTTTTCCCAAATAGATCGATCTCCCATGTGGCATCAAAAAGCGCATTATACAAAGGTTGAATCTGCGGTATTTGCAAAACAAAAGGAAGCCCCGTCGTGGCCGATACTGTGCCCGGCAAAGACCCTGTTGCAGGTCCAATGGCAAATACAGGCCCGTTTTTACTGAAATAGGTTTTTGTTCCGTTAAAATCAGCATCGACCTGTGGAAATAAAGAAGAGGCGGTCACTTTACGCAATGCCCGCGCTTCCATGATGACCGCTTCTGCTTTTAAAATGTCATTATTGTAACGCGCGCCGCACTCGATATATTTTGTGAGCAAAGAATCGCCAAACACATTCCACCAATCAATCAGAGGCTGCTCCTGTGACACAGTGACATTCAGCTCCTCTTCTGGCACGCCCTGCCACTCCTCTGACACGCAATTTTGCGGCGGGCGGTAGCGAGGCCCAAAAGTACACCCAAAAAGGAAGAGAAGAATGAGAAGGATCGATCTAATCATTCTAAGCGCCTCCTAAAAAAGAGGCCTGCGCCAATCAGATTAAAGACGGCGAGCACTGCCATGGGCCAGATATTATTAAACACAATAGAAGCGGGCATCGCTTTCAAAAAAAGTCCCTTGGAGATGACCAGCATGTATTTGAGCGCGATTAAATATGTGACCGGCTGTAGCCACTCAGGCATCGTTTCAATCGGAGTGGCATAGCCAGCGAGCAACACCGATGGCATCATGAAAATAAATGTCCCGAGCATCGCTTGTTGCTGGGTCGAACAGAGCGAGGAGATAAAAAGCCCAACGCCGCTAATGGAGGTGACAAAAACAAATAGACTCAAAAAGAAAAGGAGCGGTGAACCTGTAAAAGGAACGCCTAAGGCAAAAACGCCTGCCAGCATCATCAAAGTCCCCTCTAACATCCCCACTAAAATTCCAGGCACCATTTTCCCGATCAAAATTTCCAGCGGAGATAGTGGCGAAACAAGCAGCTGGTCAAAAGTGCCCAGTTCCCGTTCCCTTGCAATGGACTGGGTGGTCACTACAAGACAGGCAAGCATTGAAAGAGTGCCGACAAGTGAAGGGATATTATACCAGTAGTAGATGATATTTGGATTAAACCAGTTGCGCGGATACAAATGGGTATTCTGCTGTTTGATCTGCACTGTGGCTTTTAAATCATCATTAAAGCGGCTCATAATCTGTCCCGCATAGCCCGCAATGATTTGCGCTGTATTGGACTTTCTTCCATCGAAGATCAACTGAACAGTCGCTTCCTTTTTGGCATCCAAATTGCGGGAAAACTGCTCATCAATGGAAAGTACCATGATCCCTTTTTGGTCATCCATAAAAGGACCAATCTCTTCTACTCCTTTCAAGTAGATGATCTTTGTGAAAATAGGGGCGCCATGGAACCGCTGGACCAGTTCAAACGCCTGCTCGCCATTGTCCCGGTTTAGAATGCCGATCGGCACATTTTTCACATCCAATGTGGCCGCATAGGCAAAAATAAAAAGCTGGATCAGCGGCGGCATTAAAATGGAAATGCGGCTCCTGGGGTCTTTCATGACCGCCAGCAGCTCTTTCCAAATTAAAGCTAAAATGCGATGGATCATCTCACCACTCCAACCGTTTGACTGTTCTGCGTGCGGTCAACACGAAAAAAAGAAGGCCGATCGCCACCATCGGAATTAAATTCACTAAAATAATCCGCCACACATTGCCCACTAAAAAAAGCGCTTGCAGACACTGCACAAAATATTTGGCCGGGATCACATAGGTCATCCATTGAATCACTTTTGGCATGCTCGCGATCTCGAAGAGAAATCCCGAGAGCATATAAGAGGGCAAAAAGCCGGTCACAACAGCGATCTGCGAGGCGAGCACCTGATTTTTTGATAAGGTGGAAATGAGCAGCCCAAGCCCCAAAGCGCAAAATAAAAAAATCGCAGAGACAAACAGAAGTAAAAGCAGCGATCCGCGCAGAGGAAGCCCGTAGAAAAAAACAGAGACGAGCACGCAGATGGCCATCGAGACCATTCCTAAAATAAAATAGGGAATCACCTTGCCCGCAACCAGTTCAAATCTCCCAATCGTGGTCGAGATCAGCGATTCCATGGTGCCTCTTTCCCACTCGCGCGCCACTACAAGCGCAGTGAGCAGCGTTCCAATCAGCGTCATGATGATGGCGAGCGATCCTGAAAGAAGAAAATAGCGGCTCTCTAGCTGCTCGTTATACCAAAACCGAGAATCCACATTGATGAGAGATAGTCCTCTTAAATCGCTACTAATCGCTTCTTGTTGCAGCCAATTAGAAAACGCATTCTCTACGTAATATTGCACAAAGTTGGCTGTATTGGGCTCGCTTCCATCGGCAATCACCTGAATCGGCGCAATGGTGCTGGGACGTCCTCGAAAAGCAGAAAAGTAGGAAGGGATGACCACAAAACCGCGAATCGCTCCGCGCGTGATATCACGCAAAAGCTTTCTGCGGTCACGCACAATCTCCACATCAAAATAGCGCGAATCGACAAGTGATTTTGCAAAACTCTGGGCATCAGGGGCCGTATCTTCCATCACAAGGCCGATCCGTAAATGGTCCAAGTCTAAAGAAACGCCATAACCATACAAAAAAAGAAGAATGACAGGCAGCACAATACTGATCAGAAGCGTGCTGGGATCTTTGATGATTTGAAACATCTCTTTTTTGAGTAGCGCTTTGATACGGCGCACCCTTCCCGATTTTTTTTCTGCTTCCAAACGCTCAAAGAGGGTATTTGGCATCGTACTCCTCAATGAGTTTGATAAAGGCATCTTCTAGTGTGGGATTCTGATTTTCCGCAGTTTTTGCAATCTCTTTAAGCTCATCCGGCATGCCCATATGAATCACTTTCCCGCGATAAATAAGGGCTATCCGATCGCAATATTCTGCTTCGTCCATAAAGTGGGTGGTCACCATCACTGTGACCCCTTTTTCCACCAGCCCATGGATATGCATCCAGAATTCGCGCCGCACAAGAGGATCCACTCCAGAAGTGGGCTCATCCAAAAAGAGCACTTCAGGATGGTGCATTGTAGCGCACGCAAGTGCAAGCCGCTGCTTAAATCCCAGCGGCAATGTCTCTGCGGAGCTGCTTAAGTAGGGCTCTAAAGCAAAAATTGAGACCATCTCTTGGATCGCTTTTTTCTGGGCCGCCCCTTCCAAATTGTAAATTCCAGAAAAAAATTCCAAATTCTGCTTAACGCTTAAAGCGCCATAGAGAGAAAACTTTTGCGCCATATACCCGATACGCGACCTGGCCTGTCCAGGCGCCGCTTGAAGATCGACATCATTGACAATCGCTTTTCCTTCTGTGGGACGGAGCAGCCCGCAAAGCAT